>NZ_JBFUCN010000001.1:0-498434 GCF_056405195.1 Polaromonas sp. P1_H6 | reverse complement strand
TGAGCCGAAGGCGAGTTTAGCGAGACCCCGTCTGGACCGAGCACCGCAGGTTGCCCGTAGCGCAGCGAAGGGACGCAGCAACCAGGGTCGCCTTTTCTTTTGCTTACTTTTCTTTTGGCGAAGCAAAAGAAAAGTGAGTAGCCGCCGGGCTACCCCGGCCAGCAGAACTCAGAAGAGCACACCGCCGGGGAACAAGCACTGATTTAAATCGAACCAAGGTCTTGAATAGCATCCACCACCATACTCGTCCCCACAGCAATCAGCAGAATGTCAGTGGCAACCCGCACATATTTATGCCCTGCTGGCGGCGCACCCAACTGCACCACCACAGCCGAAGGCACGGGATAGAACACGACGTCGCGAGGGAGCGGCTGGCCGATGGCGTATTTCTTCGCCTGGCCCGGGGGCAGGCAGCCGTTGTTTTTCTTGGCCAGGCCCGGAGGGCAATGGCCGGCCTTGAATTGTTTGCCGTAGTAGTTCTGGACCACGACGCGCTGCTGCGGCACAAAATAGCCGCCGACTTTGACATCAGCGGCATGCTTGTTCTTCTTCGCCTTTTTGCCGCCCTGCCCGTCATCACCGTGGTCGGACTGTTCCGCCTGCTCGTGCTTGTTGCCTTTGTTTTTGCCGCCGCCTGCCCATTCGGGTTTCTCGGCAAAACTCGTGGAGCAAACCATGGCGGCCGCCATCAGCAGTGCAAGGCTGCGGCCGGGCAGGCGCGGTCCAGTGGTCATCGTGGTGTTTTTCATTGTGGTTCTCCGGTAGTTATGGATGAAGGCCGATACGGCGGGCATGCAAACCATGCGAGGCACATGCCTGAACTGTTCAACGGAGGCCGTCCGATGCCGTTGACGGTGTTTTGCCCATTCTGGCTCCGGTGAGATAAAAAGCACTGTAGGGAAACAAGCTGCGACAGCGTCCTACATTTGCTCACATTCAAGTGCCGTGCGCCTCAAGCCGAAGGCTCCGCGAATTTGAGCAAGCGTGTTGCCAGCAAGGTCTCCGCCAGAAAACACACCAGGGCCAGCAGAAAACACACCACCCCCGACAGAAAACACACCGTCGCGATCCGTAGCGTTGGAAGCTCACTGGTTTCCCCGAGGAACAGCAGGATGATGGTGCTGCCGATCAGGATGGCGCAGAAGGTCAGCAAGGCGATGCAGATGTTGACCAGCCAGCCGCGGTGGCGAAGCTCGCGCAGCTCGGCGTACATGCGGTGCGCGCGAGGCTCTTCCACGCCACCGGCTTCGAGCCGGTTTTCCAGGAAGCGCGCGCGGTCGATGATGCGGGCCAGCCGGCCGGCGACGGCGGCGATCATGCCCGAGACGGCGGTGAGCAAAAACACCGGCGCCACCGCCAGCTGGATGCCGTGGGTGACCGTGGCAAGGTCGGGTGCAAAGTTCATGCAAAGCTCCAGCTGCGGGTTGAAAGGCCTGCATTTTGTCATGCCGCTCGCCGGGGCACGGTGCTACTTGAGCTCGAACGGCGCTTCGTAGCGTCGCTGGCAGTTCTCGCAGAAAAAGCTGCGCCGCTGGGTTTTACCGAGATGGGCTCTCACAAAAGGGATTTCGCAGCGCGGGCAGATGGTTTTGGTGTGGGCCAACCAGTGCTGCCTGAGCACAAAGGCTTTTTTCCAGGCGAGAAAATCAAAGCTGTACTGCCGGGCCTGCGCCACCAGCTCGCGCAGTTTGGGCGCAGGCAAAGCCCCGACAATTGACAAGGGGTGGACCCGGATACGAAACAGCACCTCGTTCTTGATGATGTTGCCGACACCGGAGAATACCGTCTGGTCCAGTAGCGCGTCGCACACCAGGGCGTCGGGCATGGCCCGCAGTTTCTTGCGGGCGGCCGCGGGATCCCAGGCATCCGACAACACATCGGCGCTCCAGTCGTAAACAGTGTCCAGGGGCTCTTCGACGTAGCGGACCGAGCAGTTGTAGAAGTTCAGTTCCTGGCCTCGGGCAAACCCCAGGCTCAACCGGGGCGCCGCGCCCTCCTTGCCTTCATTGATGCGATAGCTGCCGAACATCAACAGATGGATGCGGACGGAAAAGCCTTCGAACTCGAGCAAAAAATGCTTGCCCCAACTGCGCACCGCTAAAAGGCGCCGGCCCACCAGCCGCGCGATGTCGATGCGGCTGTTGCCACCGGCGCGCCGTACGATCTTGCCGGCAAAGCCCGCGGCCTGTTCCCTGAGAATTTGGATTGACGGCCCTTCGGGCATGAAAACTCCTCCAGCGCCCGGCGGCAGGCAGGCGTGAGGAGATTCTGGAGTTCGCGCCATGCCGGTGCATGTGGGCCGAGGCCGGTGGCAACTGACGGTGCGCGCGCGGCCGCTCGTGGGATTGCCCTACAGCAATGTCGTCGCTGTCCGACAACTCGCAGCGCGCGATGGTCCGCACAATAAATTCATCTCATCGGCGCGGCTGCGATGCGCAGTAGCGCGCCCCAACCAAAGGACTTCCCATGCTCTCCAACAATGAGGGACAACGCGTCCCCGACGTTACCTTCAAGACCCGCCAGAATGAGCAATGGGTCGACGTCACCAGCGCCGACCTGTTCGCCGGCAAGAACGTCGTGGCCTTCTCCCTGCCCGGCGCCTACACGCCCACCTGCTCATCCACCCACCTGCCGCGCTTCAACGCACTGGCAAGGACCTTCAAGGCCCACGGCATTGACGACGTGATCTGTTTTTCGGTCAACGATGCCTTTGTGATGAACGAATGGGGCAAGGCCCAGGAGGCCGGCAATATCACCCTGGTTCCTGACGGCAACGGCGATTTCTCAAAAGGCATGGGCATGCTGGTCGACAAAAGCGATCTTGGCTTCGGCAAGCGCTCCTGGCGCTACTCCATGCTGGTGCGCGACGGCCTGATCGAAAAGATGTTCATCGAGCCCGAGAAAGACGGCGACCCCTTCGAGGTCTCGGACGCCGACACCATGCTCAGCTACCTCGCACCGGATGCCGTGGCGCCCGAACCCATCACCCTGTTCAGCAAGCCGGGCTGCCCGTTTTGCGCCAAGGCCCGCGCCATGCTGGATGAAGCCGGCCTTTCTTACGAGGAAATCACGCTGAGCCACGGCATCAGCACCAACACGCTGCAGGCGGTGGCGGGCGCCGCCACGGCGCCGCAGGTGTTTGCGGGCGGAAAAAAAATCGGCGGATCGGAAGACCTGCAGGCTTGGCTGAAGGAGTTGAAGTCCAGGGCGGAACCTGCATCGCCGCGCCAGTTTCTCAGCTAGGGCTCTACTTGCCCAGCCCGATCGCCGCGCGCATCTTCTCCAGCTGGTCCGCTGTCGGTACCACAAAGGAGAATTGCGGGCCCAGGTCCAGCGCGACGGCGAGCGGCTTGGAGGGTGCTGTCAGGCCCTGGAAGGCGGCAACAGCCTTCTTGACGGTGGCATCCGGCACACTGGCGTGCAGATACAGGCCAAAGCCGACGCTGGTGGCCTTGGTCGGAACCACCACGAGGCGTGCCTGGTGCACTTTTTCGGAGCGCCCGGCGAGGCCCTTGAGGCTGACGCCCAATGCCGCGGGCTCGCGGGTGACGACGCCTGCCCAGGACTGCTCCTCCCACGCAAAGACGGCTTTTGCAATCAGGCCCTGCTGGCCGACGGTGGCTTGCGGCGCGACATCCTCCACATTGCCGCACAGGCCCTCGGCTTTCGCGATGGCGGCCTCCACACCGGCAGCCGTACCAAAGCACTTGGAGCGTTGGAGCTGGTCCAGCACGGCTTTCTGCTCTGCCGGCGGCAGGGTTTTCAGCGCCACGGCGCCCGCGTCGGTGGCGGCCTTGCCGGCAGCGGTAATCGCCAGCACCGCTGGCTGGACCACTTCATTGTTGAACACCACAAGCTTGTAGCCGCTCATCAGGCCGATGACCTGGTTGGTGTAGACCCAGCAATAAGGCGTCCGCCCCGATGCGGTAATGTCGTCCACTTTCTTGATGGCATACAAGGGCGTCTGCGGCAGGCCGGCGCGACCGATGAAGGCATGCATTTCCTGTTCGGCCACGGCGCTTTGATAGGCTGCTTCACCACGGAAAAGCTGGGGGTTCATGTAGGCCCCTCCGTCGCAGCTTTGTGCCCTGGCGGCCGGTGCCAAGCATGCGGCTGCCAATGCCAGCGAAAGGGAAATACGGGACAAATAGTGCATGTTTGGCTCCAGAAGCGGTGGCATTTGACAATTGGGCAGTTTGGCTGCGGTCACCGGATTTAGTAACAAAGTATGACATGCATACATCGGGCCATGATACGGACGACCCTGCTGGAAAGGCAGGCGTTTACCCGGGGTTGACCCGAATATTAGGCAGTAGACGTTGCCATCAGTTTGGCAAGCCGGCAGCCCGGCCCCCGCTCCCGGCCGGAAGGAAACTATGAAATCGGTAGCACGCCAGGTATGTCGGTATTGGGTTACCAGCTCTTCTTCCGAGCATTGTGGCTAGCCAATAGTTATCCTGCGAGCGGTTTTCAACAAGCCGCAGGCTGCCGGCCAAGGGAGCATCCTCTAAAGCGCTTGCGCCCTGCGCCGGGCGCCCGCCGCGCGCCGGGCCCGCCAGCTCTTCACCGCGTCGCAGGCCTCGAAATGCTTGAGCAAGTTCTGCTTTTGCCGCTCCAGCAGGCTGCTGGCCTCGATCATCCGCGGCCAGGTCTCGCAGGCCTTGCCTACCGCTTCATTGAGGACGCCGCGCACGCGCGTTTCGAACATGCCGGTGGCATTGCAGAAGCTGCGCAAGGTCTGGGCCGTGAGCCTGGCCTGCTTTTCCCCGCCGGGTACAAATCGCAAGGCATGGCCGCGCCCGCCCAGGTAAGCCGCGTAGGCCACCACGTCATAGGCCGGGGACAAGCCGGGCGTGCGGCCATCGCGGTAGAGCACGCCGAAATTCTTGACGTGGGCGTCGTAGTTGCCCAGCATCTCATTGACCATCACGCGGCGTATCAACTCCTCCGCCGCGCCCTCCCCCACCTCTGAAGGCAGGCTCATGCCTTCGCGTAGCGTCCTGGCCATGGCGGCATAGCTGGCGGCGGGATGGGTGTATTTTTCTTCGGGCTGGATGCGCAGGATCTGTGCGAAGTCCTCGCAGTGGATATGCCCCTGCGGCCCGCGGTCAAACCGTTTGACGGCCAGGAAATGGCGGCTCTCGCCGAGCACAAAGGGTTGTTCCGCCACGATTTCGTCCATGGGCGCCAGCCAGGCCTCGCAGATATCCACACCCGCGGCCTGCGCCAGGCGCAGCGAGAGTTCTTCCACCTCGGGCAGCAGGGCGAATTCCGCCGTGGGCAGTTTGGCGATGATGTGCGTGCCCTGGGCGTCGCGGGTGCGCGCCACATAGCGACCCTGCTGCTGCACCAGCGCCAGCTTGGGCTGCACGCCCGACAGCGAAGTCGCATCGGGCAGAGGGTCGGCGGTGACGGACATCTCAAGCGCGTCATGGTGCTGGGTGACCACGCCGGCCAGCGCCTTGGCATCGAGATGCGCCGGGTAAGCGTAAACGTTGCCCGGCAGGTCGGTTCCGCAGGCGGCCAGCATGTCGAAATGGTCGTTGGGCCCGCATCCGCGCAGTTGCTCCAGGTGGCGGCGCAGCGGCCCCTCGGGCAACAGGTTTTGAAAGAAAGCCGGCAGGCGGCCGCCTTCGGCATTGAAGAACGGCGTGTTGACGTAGCTGCGCCAGAAAATCTCGCGGCGATGTGCGTCGTCGTCCGTGGCCGACCAGGAAAACACCGGCGATGCCGGGTTGGACCAGAAGGCCTCGTCGGGAATGAAGCGCGTGAGCGCCGTGCTGCCCGTGCCGTATTGGAACAGCAGCCCGGCGCGCAAGGATCCCAGATAGATATCAAGCGCCAGGACATTCATTACCAAGGGCCTTTGGTTTTCCTTGTGCCTGCCGCAGCCGCAGCGAGCTGCGAGGTCTCGGCCACAATGCGATCCACCCGCGAGAGCGCGGGCGGCGCGGGCTCCTGGACACCGTGCGCCTGCAGGCCGGCGGCCACCACTTTGGGCAGCAGCAGCACTTCCAGCCCTAGCTGGTCGGCAATCGCCATCAGCGTGGTGATGCGCGGTGCGGTGCGCCCTTGAAGCACGTTGCGAACGGACAAGGGCGTGAGCCCCGTCTTTTCGGCCAGGGCCTGGTAGTCCAGCTTCAGGCCTTGCCGTTCCTCTTCGAGGCGTGTCGCGATTTCAGACAATGTTTTCATAAATAAAAATATCGTTTTTTCATAAAACAATAGTATTTTATCTATTTATTGGCTTGCGATGGGAAATAATCCATACAAAACTATCTTTTACTCAATAAAAGATAGTTTTATATAGTTTGATTGCGAATCAATGAAAATGAGGACGCGAGTCCTAAAACTAAAACGCGTAGCTGCCCATCCACGAGAGCAGCCAAGTCCGCCCCGCGGCCGGTTCAAAGTAACGGCCGTTGCCTTCGTTGACGATGACGGAACCCGCGTACTTTTTGTTGAAAAGATTGTCCAGCCGCAACGTGCCCAGCATCTTCCAGCCGCCCGCCTCCACGGCATAGCCGACATGCGCCGCCGCGACGGTGAACGAGGCGGCCGCGTCTGAATTAAGGTCGTTGACGGGAACGCTGCCCAGGTAGCGGGCCTCAACGCCGCCGCGCCATCCCCGCACCGGCCGCCAGCCGGCTTCGAGCGCCAGGGCCGAGCGCGCGATGCCGGGAATCCGGTTGCCCGCCGGCACCGCCACATTGGGTGTGGCGCAAGGCGTGGCCGCGCAGGTCAAAAATGCATCGCGGTAACGCGCCTCCAGCCAGGTATAGGAAAGCTGCACCAGCCAGTCGCCGGACAAGGCAAGGCTGGAGGCCAGTTCCACTCCGTGGCGCCGCGTGGCACCCGCATTCTGGAAGGTGCTGCGCCCACCCACATTGGTCTGGCTGACGATTTCATCCCGCGTGGCGGTCTGGAACACAGCCGCGCTCCACTCCAGCCGGTTGGCCGCGCCGGCCTGCGTATGCCCTTTCGCGCCCAGCTCCAGGTTGTTGCTGCGCGAGGGCTTCAAGCCCAGGTTGGGCCCGGTGGAGCCATCAGCCCGGTAGGCGGTCTCGTTCAAGGTCGGGGTTTCAAAGCCCTTGCCCGCGGTGGCGTACAAGCGCAGGTTGTCGGCGGGCGCATACAGCAGGCCCGCTACCGGCAAGGTGGCGCTGTAGCGCACGCTGCCGCTGTCATCGCCGTTGGGCCCTGCCACGTAATGATCAGCCGAATCAAAGCGCACCGTGCTGCGGCGCAGGCCCGCATGCAAGGTCCAGCGCGGAGAAAGTTTGAGGGTGGCCTGCGCATAAGGATCCAGGCTGCTGACGCGATTGGTTTCATCACGGCGCAGCGCGCCCTGCACGCCCAGGCTGGCGCCGCTGAAGTTCTGCATGCCCAGGCGCTGCTCGCGAAGGCTGTCGTAAGCCAGGCCGGCCACCAGCTCCAGCGGCAAACCGGCCAGCTGTGCCTGTGCCGTCAGGCGCAGGTCCGCGCCGGCATAAGAACGGTTCAAATCGATCACGCCGCCCGGATGCAGCGGGCTGGCCTGCGCCGCCACCGGGATGGCCTGGTATTGCACCGTGGCGCGCTGGCCCTGGTAAACCATGGCGCGCAGCCGGTTGCCGCCGCCAAGCGGCAGCTCATAGACCAGGCCCGCCTGGCTCTGGCGCACCGTCTTACGGGTGTTGAACTGGGTGGCCGAGGGGTCGGCGCTTTGAGGCGCGGCATCAAACTGCGCGCGGCTGAGGCCCAGCGGGTCGTCGGCGCGAAGGTCCACATGGTTGGCCACCAGCATGAGCTGCCCGCCGTTGGCGAGTTGCCAGTCGAGGCGCGCATTCGCCAGGTCACGCCGCGCCGCGCTGTGTGCCCGGAAGCCATCGCTGCTGAATTGGCTGGCATTCAAGGTGTAGCCCAGTGCGCCCGCGCTGCCCATGGCTTTGAGGCCGCTGCGGTAAAAACCATCGCTGCCCCAGGCAAGGCTGGGCGTGAGGGTGAGCGGGCCCTGGCCCTGCTCGGTGAACACCTGCACCACCCCGCCCGACGAATTGCCGTACAGCGCTGAAAACGGCCCGCGCAAGACCTCCACCCGGCTGGCCGAGCTCAGGTCTATGTGCGAGAGCTGGCCCTGGCCGTCGGGCATGGTGGCCGGGATGCCGTCGACATAAATACGAACGCCGCGCACCCCAAAGGTAGAGCGTGCCCCGAAGCCGCGCACCGACAACTGCAGGTCCTGCGCCTGGTTTTGCCGATCACGCGCCAGCACCCCGGGCGTCAGCGCCAGGCTTTCCGAGAGGTTGAGCTGCGCGCGGCCGTCGGCGCGAAGCCGCTCGCCGTCGATGACGTCGACCGAAGCCGGCACCTCAAAGGGCGGCAGCTCGGTGCGGGTGGCGCTGACCGTGACAGGCGCGAGCGACTGGGCCAGCGTCGTCGCACCCAGCAAGGGCGACAAGGCCAGCGCGGAGAGGCGAAGGCGGTAAGGCATGAAAGCGGGCACTCGATGGACTATGGACAAGGGCCGGGCCATCGTAGCCTGCCGCCGCGGCCCTTGCCACTGCGCGGCTGTAGGCCGAAGCCGCAAAAACCAGCTGGCTAAGCGAACTTGCGCACCGCATCCAGCGCCAATCCGGCGCCAATGCTGCCAAACCGGTCGCCTTCCACGCTGCGCGCCTGGGGCAGCAACGCGGAGATCTGCTCGCGCAGCAGGGGAACGCCGCTGGAGCCACCGGTGAAGAACACCGTGTCGATGTCGTCCCCGTTGACGCCGGCATCCTTGAGCAGCGCCACGACGGTGCGCGACACCGTGTCCACCAGCTCGCCGATGGCGCTATCGAAATCGGCACGGTGCAAAGTAAGTGTCTCGCCCGGAGCGATGCGTCCCAAATCCATGATGGCTTCGGGCGCATCGGACAGCGCGATCTTGGCCGCTTCCACCTGCATGGCCAGCCAGTGGCCGGCGCGCTCGCGCACCAGGTTCTGCAGGCGGTCCAGCTTGTCCTTGTCGACCGCGCCACGCCGTATGTCACTGATCTGCGTCCAGGATTTTTTGCTGTAGACCTGGTTGATGGTGTGCCAGGTCGCCAGGTTGAAGTACTGGGCCGAGGGCACCTCCAGCCCGCTCGCCAGCCGGCTGCCCAGCCCCAGTGTGGGCATCACGCTGGCCAGACTCAAGTATTTGTCGAAGTCGGTGCCGCCTATGTGCACGCCGCCGCTGGCCAGGATGTCGTCCCGCCGCTCGGCTTTTTTCGCGCGCTCGGGCGACAGGCGCACCAGCGCGAAGTCGGACGTGCCGCCGCCTATGTCCACCACCAGTACCAGCTCTTCGCGCCTGATCTGCGACTCGTAATCGAAGGCCGCCGCGATAGGCTCGTACTGGAAGGCGATGTCTTTCAGACCGACCGCATGGGCGATCTCGGCCAGGGTGTTTTCGGCTTTCTTGTCGGCCTTGGCGTCGTCATCCACAAAAAACACCGGGCGGCCCAACACCGCGCGGCTGAAGGACTGGTCCGCGGCTTTTTCGGCGCGGTGTTTGAGCTCACCGATGAACTGTGCCAGCAGCACGCGAAACGGCAACGCGCGGCCGGCGACCTCGGTGTGGTCGTCGATCATGGCCGTGCCCAACAGGCTTTTGAGCGAGCGCATCAGCCGCCCTTCGTAGCCTGCCAGATAGTCGGCCAACGCTGCGCGGCCGTAACTCACATGCTCGTCTTCCGCATGGAAAAACACCACCGAAGGCAGCGTGGGCTTGCCGCCTTCCAGCGGCAGCAGCGCGGGGAGCCCGGGCCGGCTCCAGCCCGCCGTGGAGTTGGAGGTGCCGAAGTCGATCCCGCAGGCTTGCAGGCCGCTCACCGCCCGGCCGGCTTGGCGAAGCCGTTTTCGGCCCAGGCCACGGCGCTGGCGCGGTTGAGCTTGAAGGACGGCGCCACGCGCACCTGCGCCAGCTGCTCGCCGGTTTCGTCGGCGGCGCTGAGCAGGCCGTGCGGGTTGTCCTCATCGGGAACGATGTCCAGCGAGACGGTCAGGCGCGCCGCGTTGGCGGTCACGGTGATGCTCTGGTGCAGCGTGGCGTGCAGCTGCTGCTCATGCCTGCGCACGAATTCCGAAGCCGTCTTGACCAGGGTGCTGAAGGCCGGCCCATCCAGCGGCTTGGGATTTTTCTTGTCGCGGCCCATGGTCCAGGGGCCGACCAGCGCGGGCTCGGGCTCGCCGTCCTTGATCATCGCGACGGCCCAGCCGTCATCGTCTTCATTCTTGATGACCTTGGCCGTCCAGCCATCGCCGCGCCAAAGCCGCGGCTCCTGGATGGGCGGGGTGTCATTGGGGGATTCATCGGCCAGGCCGGCAGCGGGTGTGTGGGAGTCAGTCAAAACGCGGTCACTCGGGTGGGGCGCCCCGGCAAGGGGCCGGGGGGAAATTCAGGTCACGCAGCGCCTTCAGCGGTGCGCAGGGGGACGTGGATTCTACAGCCCGACCTGAATCCCGTCACAACCCGAGGTCGCTCAGGCTTGGGTGGTCGTCCGGCCGACGGCCCAGCGGCCAGAAAAACTTGCGGTCCGCTTCCTTGATCGGCAGGTCGTTGATGCTGGCGTGGCGCACCGCCATCAGGCCGTTCTCGTCGAACTCCCAGTTTTCATTGCCGTAGGAACGGAACCAGTTGCCGGCATCGTCATGCCACTCGTAGGCAAAGCGCACGGCGATACGGTTGCCGCCAAAGGCCCATAGCTCCTTGATGAGCCGGTAGTCGAGCTCACGCGCCCATTTGCGCGACAGCAGGCCCACGATTTCCTCGCGGCCGGTGACGAACTCGGCGCGGTTGCGCCAGCGGCTTTGCGCCGTGTAGGCCAGCGATACGCGCTGCGGGTCGCGCGTGTTCCAGCCGTCTTCGGCGGCGCGGACTTTCTGTACCGCGGTGTCGTAGGTAAAGGGTGGGAGCGGCGGCCGGGTTTCCATGGTGGGGTCCTTTGGGTGAGGTGGGTGAAAGATGGTAGACAGACCTGTCTACTCGCTGCGATTCTGGCACAGGTAGACAGACTTGTCTACAATCGCGCCATGGACGTCTCCACCCCCTCCCCGCGCGACCGCATCCTGCTCACCGCGCACGACCTGTTCTACCGAGACGGCCTGCGCGCCACCGGCATAGACCGCATCATTGCCGAGTCGGGCGTGGCCAAGCTCACCTTCTACCGCTGCTTTCCCAGCAAGGACGAGCTGATACGTACCTTCCTGGATTACCGCCACGAACGCTGGATGGCCTGGTTTGTCGATGCCCTGGGGCGGCACGGCGCCACGGCGGGCGGCGGCCTGGCGCCGCTGCTGCCCACGCTGGCCGAATGGTTTGCCGACCCGCTGTTTCGCGGCTGCGCCTTCATCAACGCCATGGCCGAAGCCGGCGCCCTGCCCGGCGTGGCGCCGATCGTGCAAAACCATAAAAACGATATGCGGCAGGTGATTGCCGGCCTGTTGCCCGCCAGGCCGGGCCAGCAAGCCCTTGCCGGCGCGGCGGCGCTGGCCGTGGACGGCGCCATCGTGCGGGCGCAGATGGAAAGCGCTGAATCGGCGCTGGCGGGCCTGCGCCTGCTGCTGGATGCGCTGGACGCTCGGCCGACTAAGCCGTCACGGACCGCGGCTTTGCCTTGGGCCGGGACTTGAGCGCCGGCACCGCAGGCCCGGCAATTTTCGCCACCTTCACCGCCGGCCGTTTGCCCGAGGCCACCCACTCGTCGTAGAAGTCGATTTTTTTGTCCAGCAGCCTGAGCGCGAGCTGCCATTCGGCAATCATGCCCTTGACCTGCTCGCGGTGCGCCGACAGCAGCGCCTGCCGTTTGCTGAGGGTGCCGCTGCCCTGCTTGACCAGTGCCGTGTATTCACGCATTTCGGCGATCGACATGCCGGTGCGCCGCAGCCTGTCCATCAGGTCCAGCCAGCTGATGTGCAGCTCGCCGTAGACGCGGCGGCGCCCGGCGTCGCGTGCCACACCGGGAATCAGGCCCTGGGCCTCGTACCAGCGTATGGTGTGCACGCTGCGCCCGGTGCGCGCGGCAAGTTGCCCGATCAGGAAGTTTTCAGCCATGCCTGACTGTATAAAACCAGGGCTCAGGCGGCAAGCGCGGCGGACGATGACGAGGAAGGCGCTTCCAGTGCCGAATTCACCAGCGCGGTGTCGAGGTACTCCATCAAGTCCTTCATCTTCCCGTCCTCCATGCGGCAGACATAGCAATAACGGTTGTTGTAGGCCTTGCCGGCCTTGGTCGTGACCCGCCCTTCGAATTCGATGATGACCATGTCACCGTCGGCCATCACGCGGCGCGTGGTGCTGATGTAAGGCGTGGCGAACTGGGCGTACAGGGGCCGCAGCAGTTCGTTGATGACCACCTGCTTGCCGCTGTAGGTGCGCGACCACGGTGTATCGCCCGGGATGGTCCATGAAAAATCATCGGCCATGGCGTCGACAAAAGCCGTTCCATTGCCTTTGTCCAGTTCCGCCATGACCTGGCGGATGTGCTGCCTGTTGGCGTCGGTGGTGTTCGTAGTGGATGCTGTGTTCATGAGGAAGCTCCTTGAATGCCCGTCACACCGGGTGTGGGGCCCGGCAATTTGCGAGGGCTTGAAGGAATTGGAAAACCTTGAGTGCACTCAAGGTCAAGCCCGGCCATGGCAGCGTTGTTGTTTTGCAGGGCAACCCTACAATGCCCCATGAACCAGAAACGACCCGCCGCCAGCGAATGGGTGACAAAGATGCTGGCCGTACTCAAAACCGGCAACACCTCGGCGGCATTGGCCCAGATCAAGGCCACCACCAGCAGCAAGGATTTGCGGCAACTGCATGCCGCGCTCGAAAAAGCGCAGCTTCTGAAACAGCTCGCTGCTGTCGACACCGCGATTTCCGACCAGTTGCAGGCGCTGGCCTCGCCGCGGCTCAGCCGCTCGCCCTGAGAAGACTTCCCGCTAGGCCGGACGAATCTCGAACTGGGCATCGCCCATATAACGATTCGGCCCCAAGGCTGCCGTCACGGCCGCCAGCTCCGCCACCTGCCATTGGCTGAAAACCTCCAGCTCGTCGGCTGACAGCACATCTTCCGCAGGTGATTCGCCGTAGGTCGAAACCAGCCGCATGTATGCGGTGTACACCGGCAGCACCAGGCTTTCATGGCCCAGCGCGGCCTCCAGCGCCGTCCTGAAGCGCTGCTCGGCCGCCTGCAGCTCTCCCTCGGACGCGTCTTCATAGGCGTAGAGCCTGAGCCGGTAACTCACAGGATTCCCTTCATGGCTTCGCAGGTGCCGGCATGTTCTGCGTCAATTCGATGCGGCGGCGCAGGCGATCGGCTTCGGTGGTGTTGCCGCCCTGCTCCACCCGGCGCAGCTCCACGCCCAGCCAGGCCAGCAGCGGGCGCCGCCAGCCCTGGGCCGAGGCGGTGTCGATCGCCTGGCTGATCACGGCCGGGTCGGCCTTGCCGGTTTGCAGCAGCACGCCGGCCGCCACCAGCTTCGACAGCGGGTCGGTGATGCCCGCCAGTGCGCCCGCATTGCCGGCCGCAGCCGCGCGTTGCGATTCAGGCAGCAAGGCAATCCCCTGCGACCGGACCCCGCCCTTGAGGTAATCGGCATAGGCCCGCTGGGCTTCGGTGGCATCGGTACGCAGTTTTTCAAAACCGGTGCAGGGCTCGTCCAATACCAGGCTGGCGATGCGTGTCGCGCAATGCAGCAGTTCGGCCGTGGCCAGCAGGTCGGCGCGGCCCGAGCGCGTGAGCTGGCCGCGCGCGCGCTCCAGCTCGGCCATCTCGACGCGGCTGTTGCCTTCCATGTAGGCTGCGACGGATCTGTCCATGGAGCCTTTGGCTTCGAGCTGCCAGTCCGGCGCGCGCGGGCCGCTGGAACAGGCGGCCAGCAGCCCGGCGGCAGCCAGCAACATGGCAAGTTTTGTGGCGGTGGTGTTCATGGCAGTTTCATCTCCGCCTCGCTCGCATCCTTGGCGAAAGGCCATTTGCGGCTGATCTCGTTGATCAGGCCTTCCACCTTGCGCAGGCTGGCCTCCACGTCGGCGCGCAGCGCGCCCAGGTCATCGGTGGCGACCTTGGCGTTGCGGGTCACGGCCTGGGCGTCCTGCAGCAGCGCATCGACCTTCTTGAGGCTGGTGCGGGCCTCGCCAAGCATGGTGTTGAGCTGCACCACGGTGGCGCGGGTTTCCGGCATCAGGCCCTTGTCGCCGAAGACCTGGGTGTCGGTCTTGGCGGCCAGGCCGTCCAGCTTGGCAAGCAGGGAATTCGTGCGATCCAGCGTGGCGGCGAACTTCTTCGCTTCGGCTTCGCTGCCCAGCAGCACCGTGAGCGCGCCGCCCGGGCCGTTGAGGCGCTCTGTCAGGGTTTTAACGTTGGCCAGGCTGGCGCCCACCGCGCCGCCCTCGCCGGTCAGGGTGTTGAGGTTTTCGATCAGTTCCTTGGCCGCGGCGACCACCTTGGGGACCTCGGCGGCGGCATCGCCCAGCAGCACGGTACGCTCCGCGCCTGCGGGCAGCGGCGGGTCGTTCAGCAGCCCGGTGTAGGCGCGCAGGCCTGTGCCGCCGACCAGCCCGCGCACCAGCGTGAACACGCTGCTGGTGCGCAACCAGTGGGCGTCCTTGGCCGCCACATCGACCAAAATGCGGGCCTTGCCGTCGGGCGCCAGCTCGACGCGGTTGACCCGGCCGATCGGGAAGCCCGAGAAGGTCAGGTCCATGCCGACCACCACGCCGTCCGAATCGTCGGCGATCAGCACCAGGCGCTGGGTCGATTCAAACGCGCCGCGCGCATACATCACATACAGCGCCGAACCGCACACCAGCAGCAGCATGAAGAGCAGCAGCAGCCTGGCCTTGAACTCCAGGCCGGCGATTTCCGCCGGCGAGGACTCCGTCTCGCGCGAGGGCTGCAGCGGGTCCGGCCGGCCGGGCGGCGGCGGTGATGGGTTGGGGGTGTCGTGGGATGAACTCATGGGATGTACTTTTTTTGTTGAGTCAATAGTAATTGCCGACCAGCGACGCCACTTCGATCAGCAAAATCACGGCGAACATGCGCACCAGCCCGCGCATCTCGGCGCTGGTGCGCACGCTGGCTTCGGACATGCCGTACAGCGCCGAAGCCATCGGAATCAGCGACACGGCCAGGCAGAAAAACAGGGTCTTGAGCACAAAGATCAGCGTGACCGCCGGGCTGAACACCTGGCCGAAGAGCCGGGTGTAAGACGCCAGGCCCGAAAGCGTGAAACCGTAGGTCGCGATGTAGGCCACCACCAGCGCCACCACACAGCTGAGCGCGGCCAGCGTGATGCCCGAGAACATGCCCGCCACCACGCGCGGCAGCACCTCGCGCCGCACCGGCTCTATGCCCTTGCGCCGCATTTCGTCGAGCTCGCCGCTGGCCTGCATGGCCGTCAGTTCGGCGCCGTCGGGAATCGTGCAGCGTAGCGCCACGAACAGCGCCGCCGTCAGCGGGATCAGCTCCAGCACCAGCACCCGAATCACCACCTGCAGGGCATACTGCGACAGCCCGTAGCTGAGCGCCGTCACCAGCACGATGCGCGTCAGCACCACCGTCACCAGCGCGCACAGCACGGTAAACCACAAAAGAATCGGCGCGGTGTTGATATAGATGTGGCGCGCCAGAATCGCGCGGCTTTGCGGGCTGTAGCTTGAGGGCGACAGCGTCAGCACCAGGATGATCGCCCCCAGGTGCACCAGCCGCCACCACTCGATCACCCACTGCTGCGCGGCACGGCCGGTTTGCGTGAGTCGATCCTGTCCGTGTGCCTTGGATGCCATCCGGGCATGATACCCGCGGGCCTTGCCGGTTCCATGTAGGATGGCAGGCGTTTTGCCCTCCCCTCCCCCTCCCCTTCTTCCGACCTCCCTGGTCGCAAATACTCCATGGCCCTCGACACCTGGACCGCCTACTTCCTCGCCTCCATCCTGATTGCCTTGTCCCCGGGTTCGGGCGCGGTGCTGGCCATGAGCCACGGCCTGAGTTTTGGCATGCGGCGCACGCGCGCGACGATTGCCGGTTTGCAGATCGGGCTGGTTGTCATCCTGCTGGTGGCGGGTGCGGGCGTGGGTTCGCTGCTGGTGGCCTCGGAGCTGGCTTTCAGCGTCGTCAAAATCCTGGGCGCGGCCTACCTGATCTACATCGGCTGGTCGCAGTGGCGTTCATCAAACGGCATTGCGCCGGATGGCGGGGCCGCGGCGGCCGACGGGAACGGCCTCTCGGCCAGGCGGCGCTTTTTCACCGGGCTGCTGACCAACGTGACCAACCCCAAGGGCATTCTGTTCATGGTGGCGGTGCTGCCGCAATTCATCAGCCCCAGCCGGCCGCTCTGGCCGCAGTTGCTGGTGATGGCCGTGACCACGGTAGCGGTGGACACCGTGGTGATGCACGGCTATGCCTTCGCGGCCAGCCGCTTGCAAACCTTTTTCAAGAATGCACGCGCGGTACGGCTGCAGAACCGCGTCTTCGGCGGCATGCTGATGGCGGTGGGCGCGGGCCTGTTCTTCGTCAAGCGCAGCCACGCGGCGGCGCACTAGCCTCTCAAGCTTTCGCCACCTGGGCCGAGACAATCGCGGCCAGCGTGCGCAGCGCCTCGTCGGCCTGGCCGGAAAACGGCGCACCGCAGCTGATGCGCAGAAAATTGTCGAAGCGATTCGAGTTGGAAAACATGGAGCCCGGCGCAACGCGTATGCCCTGGCGTATGGCGGTGTCGAAGACGGCCTGCGCCGAGGTGCCGGCCGGCAGTTCCACCCACAGCATCATGCTGCCCCGGGGCACCGACAAGCGTGTGCCGGGCGGGAAATGAGCCGCGATGGCTTCGGCCATCTGCTCGCGCTGCGCGTTGAGCATGCGGCGCAGCCTGGCCATGTGGCGGTCATAAGCGCTGGAGGCCATGAACTCGGCCACGGTGTACTGGGCCAGGGTTTCGTTGGCGCGGCTTTGCGCGTACTTGATCATCTGGATGCGGGCCTGCCAGCGGCCGCCGGCGACCCAGCCCAGGCGCAGGCCGGGCGCCAGCGTCTTGCGCAGCGAGGCGCAGTAAATCACCGAACCATCGCGGTCCCAGGCCTTGGCGGCCTTCAGCGGAACGTCATCGGGACCCAGCGTGCCATAGGTATCGTCTTCAATCAGCGCGATCTGCTGGCGCTCGCACAGCCGCACCAGCTTTTCTTTTTCGGTGTCGGGCATGACGCTGCCCAGCGGGTTGTGGAAATTCGGCATGACCACCACGGCGCGTATGCGGTCGTGGGTGCGCAGGGCCAAGTCCAGCGCCTCGACGGAAATGCCTTGCTGCGGGCTGGTGGGAATCTCCAGCGCGCGCAGGCCCAGGCTTTCGAGAATCTGCAGCAGGCCGTGGTAAGTGGGAGACTCCACCGCGACGGTATCGCCGGGCTGCGCCACCGCGCGTAAGGCGATGTTGAGCGCCTCTATGCAGCCGTGGGTCACCAGGATGTCCTCGGGCGACAGCTGCATGCCGGCTTCCAGCGCGCGTTTGGCCAGCACCGCATTGAGCGGTGAATCGTGCAGAAAATCAGGCGCGCTCACCAGCAGGAAGGGATGCTTGCGCAGGGTCCGCGTGGCGGCGTTCTTGAGCGCCTCGGCGGGGTACATATCGGGCGAGCCGTACGTCCCCGCGAGGTTGGTGACCAGCGGGTAGAAGTCGCACTTGGCGACAAAGTCCGAGACGCGGTCATGGATGCCGACGTACTGGGCCGGGTCCAGCTTGCGGCCCAACTCTGGCTCGCTGGGCGGCTGCAGGTCGGTGCGCCGCCGCTTGAGCACAAAGTAGCCGGACCGCGGCCGCGCCTCCAGCAGGCCTTCATCCTCCAGCGTATGGCAGGCCTCAACGGCAGTGGAGAGGCTGACCTGGTGCAGCCGTGTCAGCGCCCTGACGGAGGGCATGCGTTCGCCGGGCATCAGCACGCCGGACTGGATGGCCTGCCGGTAGTGGCTGGAAAGCCGCAGGTAGAGGGGTTGTTGCGTCAGGGGTAACACGTCCATGGCTTGAATGATCCGTGAAGGGGCTGCGGCGACACAGCCACAGATGGGGCGAAATCAGACCATAACAGATGAAGAAAAAGTCTTCTGTACCGATACAGAAAGGCCTTGTGTGCATCTGTCGGGAATCCGGCGCTTTCCTTAATCTTGCAGCCATGTCCTCCCCTTGTCCACGCAAAGCCCTAAATGGAGCCGCCATGCAAGACCCTTACGCCTCCCGCCGCCTTGAACTCGACGCCGGTGAATCCCTGTTCTTCCACAGCAAGGCCGGCAGCGCGCTGATCAGCACCTCGGGCACGTTGCTGGTGACGGGCGCGCCGCGCTGGCTGGGCGAACAGGTGTTTTGCAGCGCCACGGCGCTGGAATCCGGACAGTCGCACATCCTCGTCCAGGATGGCTGGGTCACGGTAACCGCCCAGCATGGCGGAGCGGCCTGCCTTGTATGCCAGCCCATCCGTGCATCGCGGCTGGAAAGGCTGGCGGCGGCGGGCAAAAAATGGTTCATCCGCCTCTCAGGAATCACACAGGCCGCGCGCGGCCGATACCGCAGCGCCAAGCCGGTTTAAAGCCGGCACGGTAAATTCGATCTTCATTCCCACCCCTTTCACCCACACCCATGACCACTTCCGCCTGGCTTTTGTTCATCACCATTTCGCTTGTGACCGCGCTCAGCCCCGGGCCGGGCATTTTGCTGGCGGTTTCCAATGCCGTGGCCTGGGGGCCGCGCAAAACGCTGTGGAGCTCCTCCGGCAATGTGCTGGGCGTGTTTTCGGTGTCGGCCGCGGCCATGGCCGGCCTGGGCACTTTGCTGCACACCTCGGCCTGGCTGTTCGCGGTCCTGAAAACTGTGGGCGCGGTTTACCTGGTTTACCTAGGCTGGCGCCAATGGACCAGCAAGACTTCGATGTTCGACGCGCCCTTGCCGGAACAATCGCTGCCGGGAAAAAGCAATGCCGCGCTGTTCCGCCAGGGCCTGCTGGTGGCGCTGACCAACCCGAAAAGCATCCTGTTTTTCACCGCGCTATTTCCCCAGTTCATCCACCCCGAAGCCCCGGTGCTGCCGCAGTTCCTGGCGCTGACCAGCGCGTTCGCCGCCTGCGTACTGGTCTCGCACATGGCTTACGTGCTGCTGGCGCGCCACACGCACCGCTGGTTCGGCACGCCGCGCCGGGCCCGGGTGTTCAACCGCATCTGCGGCGGCGCCTTCGGCCTGCTGGGCTTAAGCCTGCTGCGGCTCAAAAGCCCCAGCTGATTCCCCTGGACTTCTGCCCTCCCCTCTATATATATAACCACCCCAAGAAAGCCCCCGCCATGGAAGATTCACGCGACGCCCGTTTTGCCGCCCAGGAAGCCGCCCTCGGCTACAGCTTCGAAGGCGAGATCAAGATAGGCGGCAATTACGTGTCCACCCTGAGGCACGGCGACACCGTCTACGTCAGCGGCCAGGTGCCGCGTGTGGGCAGCACGGTCGTGGTCACCGGCCGCGCCGGCTCGGACGTATCGCTGGCCCAGGCCCAGTTGGCCGCCAGGGTCTGCGCCATGCGCGCGCTGGTGCTGCTGCGGCAAAGCCTGGGCAGCCTGGACCGCATAGCGCAAATCCTGCGCGTCACGGTTTACACCCAGTCCGCGGCCGACTTCACCCAGCAAAGCGAGGTGGCCGATGCCGCGTCGGAACTGCTGCATACGGTGCTGGGCACGGCCGGCACCCATACGCGCACCTCCGTAGGCGTGGCGCAGCTGCCGAAAAATGCCGCGGTGGAACTGGACCTGATCGCCGCCGTTACGCCGGACTAAGGGCCTGTTAACGCTATTTATGCAAATGCGAATGGGGTGAAAACGGCGCCAATCAAGGCGCGCGACGACGCCCAGACCGGGCGTCTGGGCTAGGAGCGCAACGCCGAGTGGCGCCGTTTTCACCCCATTCCCTTCGGGTTGCGATCAAAAAGGCCTTGACGGGGTCTACCCCGCCTGCGTTTTGCGCCTTGCTCAAGGCCTTTTTGACTCGCAACGCATCTTGCATAAATAGCGTTAACAGGCCCTAGGCTTCAACTCCCCGGCAGCACGCGAACCAGCTTGCCGTTGCTGCTGTCGGTCAGCACATAGAGCAGCCCGTCCGGGCCCTGGCGCACGTCGCGTATGCGCTCACCGAGTTCGGTGAGCAGCTTGCTTTCGCGCACCACCTTGCCGGCGAAAGGCGCGGAGAGTTCGATACGGTCCAGGTAGCCGAACTTGAGCGACCCAACGAACAAATTGCCCTGCCAGGCCTTGCCGTAGCGTTCGCTCGTCAAGAAGGCCATGCCCGAAGGCGCGATCGACGGCACCCAAAAATGCAGGGGTTGCTGCATGCCGGCTTTTTCGGTCAGGCCTTCGCCAATCTTGCCGCCGCCGTAGTTCTCGCCGTAGGTGATGACGGGCCAGCCGTAGTTGGCGCCGGCCTTGGAAAGGTTGATTTCATCGCCGCCTTGCAGGCCGTGTTCGTGCATCCAGAAAGTGCCGTCGGGCGCCAGCGTGGCGCCCTGGGCATTGCGGTGGCCGTAGCTCCAGATCTCCGGCAGGGCCCCGGCCTTGCCCACGAAAGGATTGTCCTGGGGGACGGTGCCGTCCTTGTTGATGCGGACGATCTTGCCGTGGTGGTTGTCCAGCGCCTGGGCGTCTTCCTTGCGCGAAAAGCGCTCGCCCAGCGTCAGGAAAAGCTTGCCGTCAACGGCGCCGCCGGCAGCCCGGCTTTCGACGATGCGGCAGCCGAAGTGCGAGCTGCTGGCCACCTTGGGTTTCTGGCTGAAGATGATCTTGAGGTTCTCGAGCCGGCTGTCGTCGGCGCTCAGGGTCGCCCGCGCCAGCGCGGTGCTGTTGCCGCGGCCCCCAGGCCCGGGCTCGGAAAAGCAGAAAAAGACCGTGCGGTTGCGGGCAAAGTCGCTGTCGGTGACCACGTCGAGCAGCCCACCCTGCCCGCCGGCGGCGATCCCGGGCAATCCGGCCGCCGGCGGCCCCAGCTTACCGTCAGCGGCGATGACCCGTAGCCGGCCCGGGCGCTCGGTCACCAGGAAACGGCCGCCGGGCAAAAAAGCCAGGCCCCAGGGGTTTTGCAGGCCGGTTGCCACGGTTTCAGTGCGCACACTCTGCGCCCGGGCAGGGAGTCCGGCCAGGAAAATTGCTATCAAAACAAGAGCTGACTTTCCATATGCCGCTTGGAAGTAAGCCATATTTCACTCCTTAAAGTTACGCGAAAGCCGGCGGCCGCAAGATTGGGCCCGAGGCAGGCAACAGGTAGCCCGGCAATGCGTCCTTTTCATATGCAAACATAGCACCTGAATCGTAAAAAGGGGTTTTCCCGTAGATAAACTCGTTACAAATCAAGGGTTTGTAAAGCTTATCAAGAAGCCACTTGAGGTTGACGTAGGACAGATCTGTCAAGTATCCTAGGCGCCATGCGAAAAATTGCCCCTGCCCTCATCATTGCCTCTGCTGCCTTGTTGGCGGCGGGCGTGCACGCGGCACCGGGCAGCTCCGGCGATGACATGGACAAATTGCTGGCCGACAAGGGCCTGCTCACCAAGATCGACCACGTTCGCCAGAACGTCAGCAACAAGGCTTCCGAGTTGGTGGTCAACGCCATGGGTTTCCTGGGGGTTCCCTACAAGCGCGGCGGCAACACGGTGGAAACCGGCTTTGACTGCAGCGGTTTTGTGCGCGCCATTTACGAACAAAGCGTCGGCCTGCTGCTGCCGCGCCGCGCCGAACAACAGGCCGCGGCCACCCAGCGCATCGACAAGAACGACCTGCAGCCCGGCGACCTGGTGTTTTTCAACACCATGCGGCGCGCCTTCAGCCATGTCGGTATTTACGTCGGCGACGGCAAATTCATCCACTCCCCCAAGCCCGGCGCCGAAGTGCGTGTCGAAAGCATGGGCGTGAGCTACTGGCAGCGCCGCTTTGACGGCGCCCGCCGCGTCACCCCGCAAGGCAACACCGTGCCGGAAACCCAGCGCACGTCGGCACTGCCGGTTTCCCAGCCTGCGACGGCCGCAGCCTCCGAAATCCAGGCCGTGCAAAACGCCGCACCGCAACTCGCAGCCAGCCTGCAGGCACAGCAAGTGATGCAGCAGGAACAATACCGGCGCTGAGCCGGTTTTTTTGCCCTCTTTCCAGGGCTTTCCCCTTCTCTTAGTCCTTCTCGCGCTCGTTTTTCGGCGACATGTCGAGTTCCACGGCTTGGCCGTTGTCGATGGCCTCGCCGGCGCCGGACGGTGAACTGCGGACCGTGCGCACCTCGGTGTCCGCCACCAGGCTGGCAGCCTGGGCCAGCTGAAGCACGGGCTGCTCGGCCGGGGTGCCTTCCACCAGATTGCTGCCTGAAGGGATCACGCGGTTGTTTTCGGTGTTGGACGACAGCTGCTGGTTGCCCTGGGGTTTGCCGTTGACGTTGACCAGGCCGCCGCCCGAATTGGTGACCTGCCCGAAATTGCCGCTGACGCTGCCGCTGCCCGCGTTCATCGTGACCTGCGAGGACGAGCCGGAGAGCTGGGCCTCGCCCACGGCGGCCACCGTCACCACGGGCGCCACGACATTGGCGACCACCGAGTCGCCGGCCAGTGAGGCGGAGCCCGTGGCCACCACCACCACGTTCACGTCGCCCTGCGGTGCCTGCACGACCACATTGTTGCCGCTGATGTTGCCGCTGACGTTGCCGGTGCTGCTACTGACCGTCACATTGCCCTGGCTGGTGGTGGTGGCGCTGATGTCGCCCTGCGCCTGCACGACCACACTGGTGCCGCTGATGCTGCCGCTGACGTTGCCGGTGCTGCTGCTGACCTGCACATTGCCCTGGCTGGTGGTGGTGCCGCTCACGTCGCCGACGGCGGCCACCGCAACCTCGCTGGCGGTGACGTTGGCCGAGACATCGCCGCCGCTGGTGACCTGGACGGCGCCCTGGCTGATGGTGGAGCCGCTCACGTCGCCGCCGGCGTTCAGGGTGTTGGTGGCGCCGGCGTCCTGGCCGCGCAGGGTGTGGTTGCTCAGCGCGACATTGCCCAGCGCGTCGATGCCATAGCCCTTGACCCACAGTGTGCTGTCCAGGCTGAAGGCGTTGGACACCACCTCGAATTGGCCCAGCGCATTGGCCTCGGTGCCGCCCGACAGCATGTGCACATTGCCGCGGCTGGCGCCCGAACCGGCGACCAGGCTCAGCGCGCGGGCTGTGGCCCCGGCATTCTGGATGTCGCCGTTGAGGGTGATGTCGGCGCCCAGGGTGGCCAGCGTCGTGTCGCCCAGCAGGCTGACCGGCGCATTGAACACGATGCCGCCCGCGCCGTCGGCCGTCACCGTGCCGGCGATGCCGGAGCCGCCCGCGCCGGCATTGAGCGCCAGGCTGTGCACGGTGCTGTCACTGAAGTAGAAGTTGTAGGGGTTGTTCACCACCACGTTCTCGCCGTAGGCGCCGGCGCCCACGCGGATGTTGGCGCCGTTGCCAGCGTTGCCCATCGCCGTGCCGATGGACAGGGCCTGGGTGCCGCCGCCCAGCAGGCTGCCGATGCCGACGTGGAAGTCCTGCGTGGCCTGTGCGCCGTTCCAGCCCTGCACGTAGCTGGAGGCCGAGCTGCCCAGGTTGACGGCGTAGTCGTAGGCGTTCTGCTGCGAGGCCTGCAGCCAGGTGTACTGGTTGTTGTCGCTCGCCGTGCTGGCGTTGCGCACCGCGAAGTCGAAGCCGGCGATGCTGAGCGCGCCGAAGTTGCGGCTGGCCGACTCGTCCTGCATGAAGACCGGGTTGCGCTCGGTAAACGTGTTATTGCCCGCCACCGTGATGTTGTTCACCTGCTGGTTGTAGAAGCGGTTGGCCTGGTAAAGCGCCAGGCCGCCCCAGGCGTTGTTGCGCGTGGTGCTGTTGCTGACAGTCACGTTAGCGCTGTCGGTTAGCTGGATGCCGGCCCCCTGCGTGCTGCCCGCATCGTTGCCCACGGGCGCGCCGTTGGCCGTGACATGGTCTATGAGCGCGCCGTCCACGCCGTTGAGGTCCAACTCGGCCCGGCCCGCGCCGCGGGTAGTGACGTTGCGGATCGAAAAATTGCGCAGCCGGGCCGATGCCCCGCCCACGGGCGCCACCTTGATGCCGTAGGACGATGCCACGTTGGCGCTGGGTCCGTAAAGCGTGAAGTCCCTGAGCGACACATTGTCGGCCGTCACGTTGATGCCGTAGCCGTTGACGTTATGCGCGTCGATCACGGTCGCGCCCTGGCCTGAACCGGTCAAGGTCACGCCGCGGTCGACCACCAGCGTGGAAGGCTGCACAAAGGTGCCGCCGCCCACGTTGACCGTGCCGCCGGCGACCACGGCATTCACGCCGCGCTGGATGCTTCCGCTGGCCTGCGTGACGTAGACATTGCCGTCCGTCCAGGTCACCAGGCCGCGCCCGGTGGTGTCCAGCGCATGGGTCACGCGGTCTTCAATGGCGAAACCGTCTGCCGCGCCCACAAAGACGGCGCCTCGGGCGTCGACCGAGGTGTTGTCGACGACGATGTCCTGACCGTTGTTCTTGAACTGCGTCCCGGTGATGGTGACGCTGGTCTGTCCACCGTTTCCGTTTCCGTTTCCGTTTCCATTTCCATTTCCATTGCCGTTGTTGCCGTTACCGTTTCCATTGCCATTACCGTTGTTGTTGCCACGGCTCAGCGTTTCAAAGCGTATGCCGGCATGGCTGGAGTCTTCGATGCTGCCGCCCGAGATATTCACGCTTTGCAGGGTGGCCGGCGCTGCGCTATAGCTGCTGTCACCGGGGATACCGCGGGTCTTGATGACCACCGCCGCGGCTGTCGGGTCGTTCGAGCTATAGCCCGAGTTCTTGACCACCACATTGTCGAAATTGATCGAATTGAAAGCGTCGTACTTGAGGTTGATGTCTATGCCCGCGCCGAACTGGCGGTGCAGCGACGAGGTGGGGGGCGCGCCGTAATTTCCGGCGTTGCTGACAGTGACGTTCCTGAGCGTCAGGTCGTTCGCGGTTTCAAAGTAAAAGCCCTTGAAGCTCGGCCCGTCCACCGTGACGTTCTCGAACAGAGCGTTGCTGAAAGAGCCCGTAGCGACCGGGTGGCCACCCACCATCTGGTAGTTGTTGTAGGTCTGCACACCGATCTGTCCGCCGGTGATGCTGCTGTTCAACATGCGGAAGTTATCGGCCCGGGTCGTCGTGCCGTTGCGCATACCGGAGGTGTTGTTGTTGAAGGCGACCCGATTGACCGTCACGTTGCTGGAAGTTCCGTCTATGCGCAGGCCGTTGCCGTAGTTGGCGATCGACAGGTCGGAGACCGTGACGTTGGAGGCGTTGTTGATGGTCACCCCGTCACCGACGCCCGCCGAGGCGGCCTGCAGCACCGTCTGCCCCGCGCCTGCGCCATCCAGCGTCAGCGCTTTGGTGATGCTGACGCCGCCGGTGTAGGTGCCGGCTGCGACATTGACCGTGCCGCCCATGACCACGGCGTCCACGCCGCCCTGGACGCTGCCCAGCGGCGTGAGCGCGCTGCCTTGCGCGCCGCCGGAACCCGTGGTGGCCACGTTCACGTGTGTGCGGTTGGACGAGGTGTAGCCCTGGTCCTGCACCGACCAGCCGCCGTTGGCGGCGCTCAGGGCCAGCAATGCCTGCTGCCAGGCCAGGGTCGGGCTCGCGGCCATCGGGTTGCTGCGGATCGTTGAGCCGTCCACGTAACCGTTCAGGTGCAGGTTCAGCCCCCATTCGTTGCCCGTCGGGCCCTGGCTATTGCCGGCCATCGCGATGCTGCTGCCGTCGGTGTACTGCACCGAGATGGCGCTCTTGGTGTTTTCAATGCGGTTGCCGGTGACGCTGCCGGTGTTGCGCCCGTCGATCAGGATGCCGTTGCGCACGTCGTGGATGTTGTTGTTGGCGATGGTGAAGCCGGTCACGCCGTTGGCGACGGCGACGCCGCGGCTGATATTGGAGCCCCAGGCGTAGTTGAGGTAAGGCAGGTTGACCGGACCGGCGATCTCCAGGCCGGTCACGGTCACGTTGTTGGCGCTGATGCTGACGCCGTTGACCTGCGCCGCGTCGGGCACCACGATCTTCGCGCCCGACAGGCCGGTCAGCGTGAGGTTGGCCTTGTTGAGCGTCACCTGTTCGGCATAGCTCCCCGCGTGCACGTCCACGGCCGCCCCGTTACCGGTCGTGCCGGCTTTGGCGATGTTCACCGCATCCTGGATTCGCGCGCCGCCGTAGACGTCAATATGGTTGGAGTTTCCGCTGACGCTGGGCGCCTGCAGGGCCGACTTGAGCACCACAGCATTACCGTTCACGACAATCGCATTGCTGGCCCGCTGCACGCCCTCGAGGTTGATCACGCCCGACAGCAGGTTGGCCGCGTCGCCGACACCCAGCCATAGAGTGGTGCCGTCCAGGCTGGCGCCGGCCGCATTGGACACGCTGCTCCCGGTCGCGCCGGCGGCGATGGCGAATTCATAGAGACCGTTATTGAGCGAGACCGTGGCGGCCGTGGCGCCGGCCAGCGCGATGGTGCCGCCGGTGGCACTGATGCTGCCCTGGTTGGTGACCGAAGGCGCGACCAGCGCCACCAGCCCGGCGCCCCGCGCGGTGATGCCACCCTCGTTGACGATGCTGCCGGTGGCGCCCGTGATCTGCGCGCCGCCGGTGCTCATGAAGTAGGTCGCGTCAATGGTGCCCGTGGTGGCGATCAGCGAGCCCACGTTCACCACGGCGTTCGGCCCAAACATCACGCCGTTGGGATTCATCAGCATCACCGTGCCGGTAGCCGACAGGCCGCCCAGGATTTGCGAGGCGTTGGTGTCGCCGGTGATGCGGTTCAGGATGGCCGACGCGGCATTGGGTTGCGTGATCTGCACCGCCTTGCCGAAGTCGATGTTGAAGGTCCCCCAGTCCATCACGGCCCGGGGGCTGGTCTGGGTGATGGTCATCTGGTTGCCGGTCACCGAGCCCGAAGCTGCGCCGGAAAACACCGTGCCGTTTTGCGGCAGGCCCGCCACACCGACGATGTCGACGGTCCAGCCGGGCGGCGCGAACAGCAACGCCGCTGCCGCGGGAAGCGTTTTCAGCGCAAAAGACGGCCGGCGGCGGGACGGAGGACGCAGGCCTTGCGGATGGAACTTGACTTGCATGGAATCACCTCTTGAGAACAAAGACGGCAAAGAACAATCAGGACCGATTCAGCGAACACACATCAAAACCGTGCCAGCAGCGAACCCATCAGCCGCGGGTTCTTGCCGCCGGTCTGGTAGCTCGCGATGGATTTCGTCAGGGGCCAGGCCGCCTCGATCGCGGCCACCACATTTTTTTCAAGGAAAAGGCGCAGCCCCAGGCCGGCGGAAGCCAGGCTCTGGCTGTCCGGCGTGCCGGGCGTGACACTGCCAACCTTCCAGACCTTGCCGATGTCGTAGAAGCCGAACAGCTGCCAGGACTTGAGCCCCGGCATGCCGGTGGCGGCGCCGACAAAGCGCGGCTCGATGCGAAAGGCCAGCGCGCGTTCGCCCACCAGCTCCGCCGGCTCATAAGCCCGGCCGAAGCGCCGCCCGCCCAAGGCGTACTGCTCGGAAGACAGCAGCGGCGTATTGGCCCACTGCCCGCCCGCGCCCACGGTGAACGAAAAATTCGGGCCCACGAACTGCGAACGCTCGTAGTCGAACGTGAACTTGTTGAACACCCCCTTGGCGCCGACCCGGCTCTTGAGCAGGTCGGACTCCTGGGTGCCGCCCAGCCCCTGGCTGAAGTCCAGCTCCAGCGCGTTCTGCCCGTCCGTGCGGTCCAGCAGGCGCCAGCTCAGGCCCAGGCGCAGCGCGCGTATACGGTCCTCGATCACGCGGGTGCCCAGTATTTCGGTCTGGACATCGGAATGGTCATAGGCTGCGCGCGCTATCAGGCTTTCATTGCGGGTGCGCAGCAAGGGGTAGGCGGCGCCCAGCGACACCGTGTCCGCATTGCCGCGCACCTCGAAAGGCGTGAGGATGTCGCCGGGCTGCGTGCGCGCCTGGGACACGGCGGCCGAAAGCCTGAGGCCCTCGATTGTGACGACCTGGCTATAGGACAGCTGCGCATACGCCATCTTGGAGTTGCCGCTGCCCACGCCGACAAAGCGCCACTGGTCGTTCACGCCCAGCAACTGGTTGCCGGCCACACTCAGCGTCAGCTGGTCAGGCCCGAGGTATTTGGAGCCGTAGTTGTCGATGGAGGCAAAGCCCTCCACGCGCTTCATGCTGGCGACCAGCGTGAGGTCGGCCGCGCCCGGCGCCTGCGAAGGTGCGAGCACGCTGCGCAGTTCGATACCGGGGAAGTCATTGGCGATCAGCAGGTAGCGCTCCAGCACGCGGCCCTCTATGGGCCTGGAGGCCTGGATTTTTTCGCCGATGCGCCTCAGCTCTTCTTGCACAAAGGCGCTGACGCCGGGGCCGGCCTGGACGTTCACGCGGTCTATATAGCCCTCGACGACACGCAAGGTCAGCGTGCCGTCCGCGAGCGATTGCGGCGGCACCACGACCAGCGAAAGGATGTAGCCCGCGTTGCGGTACATAGCGGTCAGCGAAGACGCGAGCTCGAGGATGTCGCCGCCCGTGATCTCACGCCCGGTATAGCTGTCGGCCCGCGCCTGCAGCACATTGCCCGGCAGCGCTGTAGCGCTCTCGATGCGGATTTCCTTGAGCGTGACGCGTATGGATTTGAGTGAATCCGGCAAGGGCTCGGCGGAGTCGCTCCTGACTTGCGTGGGCGGTGCCGCGGGTGCGGGCTCGGGCTGGAAATCGAAGCGTTCGCGAAGCCGGCCCGGGTCTATGGTCGAAGGGGCTTGTTGTGCCGAGGCGACGGCCGGAATGACCAGACACAGCGCAACGACATGAGAAAGAACGTCGTGTAAGCCAACGCCATCAGTACGCTTCATTGTTCATCCTGCCTAAAGATCAAGATTTATGCGCCGCTGCAATATCACAGACGGCATCTACCGCATCCCAATTCCGTGAATTAATTCACAGTAACCAATTGTCAAACTTGATACAAGCCAGGAAAAGTGATTAATTCCGGCGAACTTCGTGTAATAGTTTTCCCCCATTTTTTTGGGCATTAATTCTTGCGACTTACATTCACTTACTTTTGTCTCGCATTTTCTGCCTCCAATTACCTATATCTACTACCTACGACTTATTTTTGTAGGCACCAGGGCCATGACATCACGGCCGGAAACTTCTAAAAAAATGCCGGCAGTTGTGTAAAGTTTTGGGCCAGGGCTCGCGCCCAATTGCCTGGACGGCATTCACCCTTGCTTGCATGCTTGTTGACCCGCAGGTAGAAAATCGGCGTTGCCTTGATTGGCCTTGAGGGGAGCCCGCCATGTCCAACTCACTCATCATTCCCTGCCTGCGCTACCGCGACGCGGCCGCCGCCATCGACTGGCTGTGCAGCGCTTTCGGTTTTGAAAAACAGGCGGCCTATCCCAACCCCGACGGCTCCATCGCGCATGCCCAGCTCACGCTGGACGGCGGCATGGTCATGCTGGGCTCGGTGGGCAAGGTGCCCACCGAGTGGGGCAAGCTGATACGCCAGCCCGACGAACTCGGCGGCGTCGAGACACAAAGCGCCTACGTCTGCGTGCACGATGCAGACACCGTGTATGCGCGCGCCAAGGCGGCGGGCGCCGCCATCGTGATCGACATCAAGGATGAGGACTACGGCGGCCGCGGCTTCAGCTGCCGCGACCCTGAGGGCCACCTCTGGAGCATAGGCAGCTACAACCCCTGGTGAGCGGCCGGCGCTTTTCGTGCTCCCGCCGCGCCGCGAATTTGCGCTATAAGCGGCGAAGGCAAAAGAAAAAACCGGGAAGCGCATTGAGAGTCCACATCTATACCGACATCGACACCCTGTTCGGCCGCGCCGCGCGCCTGTGGATGGACGTGCTGCTGCAGGCCGGGCACGAGGCCGAGTTCGTCGACATGGGCAACAGCACCGAGGCGCCGCTGCCCGACGCCGGCCCCAGCGACATCAACCTGCTGATCGCCGGCATCTACGCCCTTCCGCGCTTTGCCAGGCAAGGCCTGCCGCGGCACGGCAAGCACGTGCTCTGGATGTTCGACCCGCTGACGCGAGACGCATCGGCCACGGTGCACAGTTACAAGGCCGGGCTGTTCGATGCCATCGCGCCCGGCCTGCATGCCGTGATGGCCATGGACGCCTCCATCGCGCGCTACCTCGCGCAGCATTTCCCGGCGCTCACAACCTTCCACCTGCCCTACCTGGTGGCGGACAAGCACGTGCGTGAGCCGCTCCCCGAAACGTCAAGAAGCCGGGACGTCGTCATGCTGGGCGGCGACACACCGCGGCGACGCGAGGCCGAGCGCCTGTTCCTCGCGAGCGGCACAAGCCTCCCGGTGCAGGCCGAGTTCATCTGGAGCGGCCTCTGGGGCGCGGCGCGCGATGCCTGCCGCGCCGGCGCACGCATCAACCTCAATGTGCACGCCGATTCCGAACTGCGCTACTTCGACCAGTTCCGCACCTTCGAGGCCTGGGCGGCCGGCACGGCCGTGGTGTCCGACAGCTTTGAAGGCTGGGAAGATTTCGGCATCAAGCCCGGCGTGCACATGGCCATGGCTGAACTGCAAGACCTGCCGCGGGCCTGCGCGGAGCTGCTGGCCGACGTGCCGCGGCGCGAGGCCATGGTGCGCGCCTCGCAGGCACTGCTGCGCGAACGTTTTTCGCCGGCGGCATGGCAGGGCCGCATGCTGGCGATGATGGAAAGCATCGCCTGAACATGGCGGAGATCTCCCGGCAGGAACTGATCGCGCTGCGGCTGGCCAGCCACCGTCTGGCGCCGGCCCTGTCTGCGAAGCCAGCCCCTTTCAAGCGGGTAGCGCAAGCCGTGCAATGGCTGGGCGCCGTGCAGGCACAGGAATACGCCCATGCGCGCTGGGCCGTCGGTTCACGCTTCGCGGCTGGGGCGGCCATCAGCGACGCGGCCGTCGAGCAAGCGCTGGCACAGCGCAAGGTGGTGCGCAGCTGGGTCTTGCGCGGCACACTGCACCTGGCGGCGGCGGCCGACCTGCGCTGGATGCTGGCCCTGGCCGCGCCGGCCTTGCTGACCCGCACCGCGGCGGCCTACCGCGAAGTGAATCTCGATGAAGCCGCCTTCCGCAAAATCCTTCCAGCCCTGCGCGAGTGCCTGGAGGGCGACCGGCAACTCACGCGCGTAGAACTTTTTGCCGCACTCGCGCGGCGCCGCATCGACACCGAAGGTCATCGCGGCGGACGCATCCTCTACCGCGCGGCACAGACCGGGCTGATCTGCCTGGGCGATCCGCAGGGCAGGCAGGCACGCTACACGCTGCTCGATGAATGGCTGCCGCCGGAGCCTGAACTGCCTCGCGAGGACGGCCTCCGGAAACTAGCGCAGCGCTACTTCGCCAGCCACGGCCCCGCCACGCCGGCCGATTTCACAGGCTGGTCGGGACTGGCGGCCGGAGAAGCCAGGGCCGCGCTGGAGATGGCCGCGCCCGGTCTCACGCATGCACTGTTTGAGGGCAGCACCGTGTGGTGGTCCAAGCGCGCGTCAGGACCTGCGCAGCCGGCCGGGAAGCCGGCGCTGCACTTGCTGGCGGGCTTTGACGAATACGTGCTGGGCTACACGGACCGCAAGGCCATCATCGACCCCGCGCATGCCGGCAAGCTCATGACAAGCAACGGCCTGTTCCGCCCGGCGTTGCTGCTCGATGGCCGTGTCGCCGGCACGTGGCAAGCAGAGGCGAAAAAAGGCGCACTCCACATCAGCACCACACCCTTCGCGCCGCTGCCGCGCGGCAGCGCCGGCGCGCTGCGGCTCGCGGCCCAGCGCTATGCCGACTTCATCGGCTTGCCACTGGCGGAAATTCGCTGAGGCAAAAGGTCGGCCATCACAAGGGTTTACCCGGCCGAACTTTCTTCTTCATCGCAAGTCAGCACATTACTCAGGTATAGAAGTCCCGGGTGCATCTGACTTGCACCAGCGCTACTATCGCCCCAGTCTTCCGGCCCATCCTTCCTTCAAATATTGAGGAGCGCATCCATGGCAAAGCTGAACGTCAACGGTACCGTGCGTGAGTTTGAAGTGGAGGACGACACACCGCTGCTGTGGGTCCTCCGCGAGCAGCTCGGGCTCACCGGCACAAAATACGGCTGCGGTATCGCAGCCTGCGGTGCCTGCACCGTGCACATCGACGGCGTGCCTACACGAAGCTGCGTGCGGCCCGTCTCCACGGTGAGCGCCACCGAAAAAATCGTGACCATCGAAGGCCTGTCGCCCGACGGCTCGCACCCGGTGCAGAAGGCCTGGGTGGCGCTGGACGTTCCGCAATGCGGCTACTGCCAGTGCGGCATGGTGATGACGGCCGCGGCGCTGCTCAAGGCCAAGCCGAACCCGACGGATGCCGACATCAACGAGGCGATGACCAACATCTGCCGCTGCGGCACCTACAACCGCATCCGTGCCGCCATCAAGGTCGTTGCCGCGGGCGGCAGCACCAAAAGCGCGGCACTCGCCATCCAGCACACCGACGGGAGCACAACATGAGCGCCACCACCCTGCCCTCCTCATCCGCTTCCGCATCGCCCCGCCTGTCGCGCCGCCGCTTCCTGGCCTCGGGCGCATCGGCTGGTCTTGTCGTCGGGTTCCACATTCCGTTCGCCGGCACGGCCGCGGCGCAAGGCGCCGACTCGCCGGAGATCAACGCCTGGGTCGTGGTGCGCCCCGACGACACGGTCATCATCCGCATCGCCCGCTCTGAAATGGGCCAGGGCAGCCTGACCGGCCTGGCACAGCTCGTGGCCGAAGAGCTGGAATGCAACTGGGCGAAAGTCACCACCGAATACCCGACACCGGGGCAGAACCTCGCGCGCAACCGCGCCTGGGGCAATTTCTCCACCGGCGGCAGCCGCGGCATCCGCGAGTCGCACGACTACGTGCGCAAGGGCGGCGCCACCGCCCGCATGATGCTGGTGCAGGCAGCGGCTGACGAATGGAAGGTACCTGTGGCTGAATGCACGGCGGCCAGCAGCGTGATCACCCACACGCCATCGGGCCGAAAGACCACCTACGGAAAGGTGGCGGTTGCGGCGGCCAAGGTGGCGCCGCCCGCCGAGCCCAAGCTCAAGGATCCGAAAGACTGGAAGCTCGTGGGCAAGCGCCTGGCGCGCCTGGACACCACGGACAAGGTCACGGGCAAGCAGGTCTACGGTGCCGACCTCAAGCTGCCCGGCATGCTCAATGCGGCCATCAAGGACTGCCCGGTGTTCGGCGGCAAGGTCAAGAGCTTCAACGCCGCCGCCATCGAAAAGCGCCCGGGCGTGAAGAAGGTGCTGGCCGTCGGGGACAGCGCGGTGGCCGTCGTCGCCGACACCTGGTGGCGCGCCAAGACCGCGCTGGACGCGCTGCCCATCGAATGGGACAACGGCCCCAATGCCGCCAACTCCAGCGCCAGTGTGGCGCAGATGCTCAAGGCCGGGCTGGACGCGAACGACGCCGTCGTCGGCAACCAGAACGGCGACGCCAAGGCCGCGCTGGCGTCGGCGGCCAGGCGCATCGAGGCGGTGTACTCCTACCCGCACCAGAACCACGCGACCATGGAGCCCATGAACGCGACGGCGCGCTGGACGCCCGAGCGCTGCGAGGTCTGGACGCCCACGCAGAACGGCGAGGCGGCGCTGGCCGCCGCCTCCGAAGCGGCGGGACTGCCGGTCGGCAAATGCGAGGTCTACAAGATCCACCTGGGCGGCGGCTTCGGGCGGCGCGGCGCGGTGCACGACTGGGTGCGCCAGGCCGTCGACATCGCCAAACAGATGCCGGGCGTGCCGGTCAAGCTGCTGTGGTCGCGCGAGGAAGACATGCTGCACGGCCGCTACCACCCGGTCACGCAGTGCAAGCTGCAGGCCGGGCTGGACGCGCAGGGCAATGTCACGGCCCTGCACATGCGCATCTCGGGCCAGTCCATCCTGGCCGGCGTGTTTCCGCAAAACATCCGCAACGGGCTGGACCCGGTGCAGTTCCAGGGCCTGAATGCGCCGGGGCCTGAAGCCTCCATAGGCTACAGCTTCCCCAACCTGCTGATAGACCATGCGATGCGCAACCCCAGCGTGCCGCCCGGCTTCTGGCGCGGTGTGAACCTGAACCAGAACACCATCTACCTCGAGTCCTTCATCGACGAGATCGCGTTTGCCACCAAGCAGGACCCACTGGCCCTGCGGCGCAAACTCATGGGCAGCCATCCCAAGCACCTGGCCGTCCTCAACGCCGTGGCCGAGCGCGTCAAGTGGAACGTGCCGCCGCCCGACGTGGGCGGCCAGAAGGTCTTCCGCGGCCTGGCCCAGACCATGGGCTTCGGCAGCTATGTGGCGGCCTGCGCCGAGGTGTCGGTGAGCCCGGACGGTGTGCTCAAGGTGCACCGCATCGTGGCGGCCACCGACCCGGGCTATGCCGTCAACCCGCAGCAGATCGAGGCGCAAGTCGAAGGCTCTTTCGCCTATGGCCTGTCGGCGGCCCTGTTCGGCGAATGCACGCAGAAAGACGGGCGCATGGAGCAGGACAACTTCAGCACCTACCCCGTCGTGCAGATGCAGCACATGCCGGCGGTGGAGACCCTCATCGTGGCTTCGGGCGGCTTCTGGGGCGGCGTCGGTGAACCGACGATCGCGGTCGCCGCGCCGGCCGTCCTGAATGCCGTGTTCGCCGCGACGGGCAAACGCATACGCGACCTGCCGCTGAAGAACCACGACCTCAAGAAGGCATGAACTGGCAAGGGGCCGTCGCCGGCGGGATGATGATGATGGCGCCCTGGACCAGCTTCGCGCAACAAGCGGTGGCGGCAGTGCCGCCGCTGCAGGTCGTCGGCGATGCCATCCCGCAGGCGCTGACGGCCACGCCCGGCGACCCGGCGCGCGGCCGCGCCATCGTCGCCAACCGCCAGTTGGGCCTGTGCCTGCTGTGCCACACCGGGCCGGTTCCCGAAGAGCGCTTCCAGGGCAACCTGGCGCCCGACCTGGCGGGTGCGGGCACGCGCTGGAACGAAGGCCAGCTGCGCCTGCGCATCGCCGACGCGCAGCGCCTGAACCCGGCCAGCCTCATGCCCGCCTATTACCGCAGTGAAGGCCTGGCGCGCGTGGGTGCGGCCTGGCAAGGCAAGCCCATCCTGGATGCCCAGCAGATCGAGGACGTGGTGGCCTACTTGCGTACGTTACGCAACTAAGAGGAAAAGATGACGCTGCCCCCACACAAACCCGCCCTGCCCCGCCGGCGCCATGTCCTGGCAAGCGCCGCCGGTGTGCTTGCTAGCGTGGTGCTGCAGCCGGCCTCCGCCGCCGCGGGCGACCTGGCGGTGGCCGTGGCGGCCTATACAAAAAATGAGCCCGTCCGCGCGGGCAAGGTCAAGCTCGACGTGGCCGAGCTGGTGGACAACGGCAATGTGGTGCCCATCACCGTCACGGCGGACAGCCCCATGACGGCCGCCGAGCACGTGAAAAGCATTGCCCTCTTCAACGAGAAAAATCCCCAGCGCGACGTCGCCCGCTTCACGCTGGGGCCGCGCGCCGGCAAGGCCGCCGTGACCACGCGCATACGGCTGGCAACTTCGCAGCAACTGGTGGCGGTGGCGCAGATGAGCGACGGCAGCTACTGGTCGCACACGGTGAATGTGATCGTCACGCTCGCCGCCTGTATTGAAGGTGAACCCTGATGGCCCGCACCCTGATCAACGCGCCCACCAGCGCCAGGCGCGGCGAGGTCATAGAAATCCGCGCCACCATAGGCCACCCCATGGAAACCGGTTTTCGCGCCGGCGAGGACGGCAAGGTTTTGCCGCGCAACATCATCCAGAATTTCAGCTGCCGCTACAACGGCGAGCTGGTCTTCAGCGGCGAGCTGTTTTCAGCCGTCTCGGCCAACCCCTACATCGCCTTTCACACCGTGGCCACCGACAGCGGCACGCTGGTGCTCAGCTGGGAAGGCGACAACGGGTTCACGCAGACGGAAAGCATCAGCCTGACCGTCTCGCCATGAGGCATTTCTTGCAAGGCCTGTTACCAGGCCTCTTGGTAGGCCTGCTGGTGAGCCACGCGGGCGCGCAGACCGTGCAGGGCAAGGACGCACGCCGCTCGGGCTTCGAGGACATGGGTGCGTCCACCCAGGCCATGCAGAAAGACGATGCGCTCAATCCCGGCATGCTGTGGGTCAAGGACGGCGAGGCGCTGTGGAAGCAGCCGGCGGGCGCTAGCGGCAAGGCCTGCATCAGCTGCCATGCAGCGGCCCAGAGCAGCATGCGCGGCGTGGCGGCGCGTTATCCGGCGTTTGACACCCCGCTGGGTCGCCCCATCACCCTGAGCCAGCGCATCAACCAGTGCCGCCAGCAGCACCAGCAGGCCGCACCGCTGCGCGCCGAAAGCCCCGAACTGCTGAGCCTGGAAAGCTATGTCGCGTTGCAGTCGCGCGGCTTGCCGCTGGCGCCGCCCAACGACGCCAGGCTGGAGCCCTTCCGCCAGCGCGGGCAGCAGCTGTTCGCGCAGCGCATAGGCCAGCTGAACCTGTCCTGCGCGCAATGCCACGACGGCCTGGCCGGCGGGCGCCTGGCCGGCAGCGTAATCCCCGAGGCCCACCCCACGGGCTACCCGGTGTACCGGCTTGAATGGCAGGCACTGGGCTCGCTGCAGCGCCGCCTGCGCGGCTGCATGAGCGGCGTGCGCGCCCAGCCCTTTGCCTATGGCGCGCAGGAACTGGTGGAGCTGGAGCTGTACCTGAATGCTCGCGCCAAGGGCATGGCGATGGAGTCGCCTGGCGTGCGGCCCTGACTTGAGCGCTACTCTGCGGGCGCTATCAATTACATCGCTTATTGACCAGGCCCATCAAGGGGCTGCTGCACTTTTCTACCTTACCACCAGACCCGCGCTGTTGGGGTCAGTGCCGGCTTGCCACGGCATGCGGCGGCCTCGCGCCGACGCTGACCAGATAAACGCGTGGGCGTTTGCGGCGCCTCTCCCCCGCGAGGCTTATGCCGTCGCGCCACCGCAGGCTGGGAGAGGGAAGCGCCTTCTGGTTCCCGGCGCCAGGGCGCAGTGAAAACCCATCCACAAAGCGCGTATGCATGAAAAGTCGAATTGGCACACAAGTTGCAGATCGCCAGACGTCCTCAGCCGTTTCCCGCTTTCAACCCTGTTGATGGTTGCCAATGCAGCCACATGATTTTTCCGGCAACGACAGCCGCAGGAGCCCCCTGATTGAACAGCACCAAGGCCTTTTTCAGCGGCACGGCAAGCGCTGCCGAAGTGGTCAATGAGTTCCTTCGGCTCATCATGCTTCCTGACCCGGTGGCCGCCAGCCGGTTCACGGCACCCGGCATGAAGATTCTTTTCACCGGCGGCCGGGCCATGAGCGCCCCCACCGAGTGCACCAAATTCAATGCATCGCGCTACAAATGGGTGAAAAAAAGGATTGAGCGCACCGAAACGGTTGCCGCCGGCTCCAACGGCGCCGCGCCCGATGAAGCAGTGGTCTACAGCCTGGGAACCCTGTACGGAGAATGGCCTGACGGGACGTCTTTTGAAGGCAACCGCTATGTGGACCGCTATGTCGTCAAAAGCGGGCTGATCACACACATGGATGTGTGGAACGACAGCGCCGAGTGGTTGCTGGTGCGCGCCGGCCTGGCCGTGCTTTGATCAGCTGATGGCGGCAAACTACAGCGGCGCTCTGCCAACGCACAATCGCTTTGATTACCAGGCGATCAATCGGCGCAAACCTTATCGCTGGCCCAACGGCGCCGGTCTGGCTGTTTACCTGGGTTTCAACATCGAGCACTTTGCCTTCGGCGAGGGTATGGGCGCCACCATCGGCCCGGCCAGCCCGCAACCGGATGTCCTGAACTACAGCTGGCGCGAGTACGGAAACCGCGTTGGCAGCTGGCGCTGCCTCGAGCTGTTTGACAGCTTGGGCCTGCCTGCGGCGGCCCTGATCAACACCGCACTGTATGACCACTGCCCGGAGCTGGTGGCCGCCTGCGTGGCGCGCGGCGACGAACTGGTCGGCCATGGCCACAGCAACGCTGAACGCCAGGCGGCAATGACTGAAGCGAACGAAGGTAGCCTGCTGGTGCAGTGCCGCACGCGCATGCAACTGGAAAGCGGCCAAGCACCGGCCGGGTGGCTTTCACCGTGGATTTCGGAAAGCCTGCAAACGCCTGACCTGCTCGCCGAAAGCGGCTACGGCTACACCCTGAACTGGTGTCACGACGACCAGCCGCTGCCGATGCGCACTCGCAGCGGGCAGGCTTTATGGGCCGTGCCCTACCCGCAGGAACTCAATGACATCCCGATGATCATTGCACGGCAGATGGACGGGAAAGACTTTGCGCAGATGATCATCGACCAGCTTGACGAGATGCTGGAGCAATCGCAGGCCAGCAGTTCAGCACCGCTGGTGATGGGCATTGCACTGCACCCCTACATCGTCGGCCAGCCTTACCGCCTGCGCCACTTGCGGCGTGCGCTTCAGCATGTTGCCGCCGCACGTGACCGGGGCCAGGTCTGGATGGCCACGCCGGGCGATATTTTCCGGCACGCCGTACAGATGGCCACGTGAGCGCCCCCTGGAGGAGGCGCCCCGCGTGCGTGCCAGAGTGACTTGAGGCCGCCGGCTTACTTGCGCGCGGGCGGCAAATCCGTGCAGCTGCCGTGCGCCACTTCCGCCGCCATGCCCATGCTTTCGCCCAGCGTGGGATGCGGGTGTATGGTCTTGCCGATGTCGACGGCGTCGGCGCCCATCTCGATGGCCAGCGCGATCTCGCCGATCATGTCGCCGGCGTGTGTGCCGACGATGCCGCCGCCCAGGATCTTGCCGTGGCCGTGCGCTTCAGGGCTGTCGTCAAACAGCAGCTTGGTGAAGCCTTCGTCCCGGCCGTTGGCGATGGCGCGTCCGGAAGCCGTCCAGGGGAACAAGCCCTTTTTGACCTTGATGCCCTGTGCCTTGGCCTGGTCCTCAGTGAGGCCCACCCAGGCGATTTCGGGGTCGGTGTAGGCCACGCTGGGGATCACGCGCGCGTTGAAGGCGGCGCTGGCGAGTTCCTTGTTGCCCTGCAGCTCGCCGGCGATGACTTCTGCAGCCACGTGCGCTTCATGCACGGCCTTGTGCGCCAGCATGGGCTGGCCCACGATGTCGCCGATGGCGAAGATGTGGGGCACGTTGGTGCGCATCTGGATGTCGACGGGGATGAAGCCGCGGTCGCTGACGCTGATGCCGGCCTTGTCGGCGGCGATCTTCTTGCCGTTGGGCGTGCGGCCCACGGCCTGCAGCACCAGGTCGTAGGTCTGCGGCGCCGGTGCGCCCTCGCCTTCGAAGCTGACTTCAATCCCGGCCTTGGTCGCCTTGGCGCCCACGGTTTTGGTCTTGAGCATGATGTTGTCGAAACGCGGTGCGTTCATCTTCTGCCAGACCTTGACGAGGTCGCGGTCGGCGCCCTGCATCAGGCCGTCCATCATCTCGACCACGTCGAGGCGCGCGCCCAGGGTGGAGTACACCGTGCCCATTTCCAGGCCTATGATGCCGCCGCCCAGGATCAGCATGCGCTTGGGGACTTCCTTGAGGTCTAACGCGCCGGTGGAATCGACCACACGCGGATCGACTGGCATGAAAGGCAGGCGCACGGCTTGTGAGCCTGCCGCGATGATGCAGTTCTTGAAGGCGATGGTCTGCTTCTTGCCGGTCTTTTCCTGGCCTTCGGCCCCTGCGGTTTCCTCAACCTGGAGGTGATGGGCGCCCACAAACTGGCCCACGCCGCGCACCACGGTGACCTTGCGCATCTTGGCCATGGCCGTCAGCCCGCCGGTGAGCTTGCCGACGACTTTTTCCTTGTGCGTGCGCAGCTTGTTGATGTCGAGTTTGGGTTCCCCAAAACTCACACCCAGGCTGTCGAAATGCTTGACCTCATCCATGACCGCGGCCACGTGCAGCAATGCCTTGGAAGGAATGCAGCCCACGTTGAGGCAGACGCCGCCCAGGGTGGCGTAGCGCTCGACCAGCACGACCTTCAGGCCCAGATCGGCGGCGCGGAAAGCGGCCGAATAGCCGCCGGGGCCGGCGCCGAGCACCAGCACGTCGCAATCCAGATCGGCGGAGCCGCTGAAGGTGGCGGCAGCCGGAGCGGGTGCGACAGGCGCGCTGGCGGCCGGTGCGGGTGCGGGGGCCGCGGCCGCGGCCTGCTTTTTCTCCGGCGCGGGCGCAGCAGCAGCGGCGGCGGACGCTTCGAGCGTCAGCACCACGGAACCTTGCTTGACCTTGTCGCCGAGCTTGACCTTGACTTCCTTGACCACGCCGGCGGCGGAGGACGGGATTTCCATCGAGGCCTTGTCGGATTCGACGGTGATCAGGCTTTGTTCGGCCTTGATGGTGTCGCCGGGCTTGACCAGCACTTCAATCACGGACACTTCGTCAAAATCGCCAATGTCCGGCACCTTGATGTCTAGCAGGCTGGATGCGCTCATTTGGAGGCTTTCAATTTAAGGGTGAATATGTCGACGGGGCCTGCCGAGTTCTTGTCGAACTCGCAGCCCGCGTTGAGGCCGGCCACGGCGACTTCGCGCGCGGTCTTGGCCTTGTCCCAGGCGGCGTGCATGGCGCCCAGCGCAAAGCTGCGGCCCGAGCCTATGCCCCAGAATTCCTTGAACTCGAAGACTTCGCGGTAGCTGTAGAGGCCGTAGATGCCGCTGGCGTTGGCAATGACGACGGTGAACTGGCTGGATTCATAGGGGTCGTTGTCGTCCTCCTTGGTCTGCAGGAAGAACGTCTCCTTGAGCAACGGGTGCAGCTTGACGAAGGTGTCGAACACCTCGTCGCGAGAACCCAGCTTGAGCTGGTCTTTGGGCAGGGCCGCCATGGCCTTGCGCAGCACCGGAAAATGCGCCACCGTGCCGGCCATGCCGACGTAGCTCAGGCCGGCGGGCGTGTCGACCTTGAAGATCTTGCTGTTGGCCTCGAAACGCTGGCCCAGGCTGGTGTCGCCGAAGGTGACCAGCGTGTCGGCGGCGATAGCGACCTGCCCCGCCTTTTTGACGACTACAAGTGTTGTCATGCTTCCGCCCCTGTTTACAGCAGGACGCGGCGGAAGTCGGCGAGGATCTGGCCCAGGTAGGCGTTGAAGCGCGCGGCGGCGGCGCCGTCGATCACGCGGTGGTCCCAGCTCAGCGACAGCGGCAGCATCAGGCGCGGCTGGAAGGCCTTGCCGTCCCAGACCGGCTCCGTCGAGCTCTTGCAGACGCCCAGGATGGCGACTTCGGGCGCGTTGATGATGGGCGTGAAGTAGCGCCCGCCAATGCCGCCAAGCGACGAGATCGTGAAGCAGGCGCCGGACATGTCGGCCGGGCTCAGCTTGCCGTCGCGCGCCTTCTTGGCGAGCTCGCCCATCTCTTGCGAGATCTGCACGATGCCCTTCTGGTCGGCGTTCTTGATGACGGGGACGACCAGGCCGTTGGGGGTGTCGGCGGCGAAGGCGACGTTGTAGTACTGCTTGAGCACCAGCTGGTCGCCGTCGAGCGAGGCGTTGAATTCGGGGAATTTCTTGAGCGCGGCGACCGAGGCCTTGATCAGGAAGGCCAGCATGGTGATCTTGATGCCGGCTTTCTCGTTTTCCTTGTTCATGAGCACGCGGAAGGCTTCGAGTTCGGTGATGTCGGCATCGTCGTGGTTGCAGACGTGCGGGATCATCACCCAGTTGCGGTGCAGGTTGGCGCCACTGATCTTCTTGATGCGCGACATGTCCTTGCGCTCGACCGGGCCGAACTTGGTGAAGTCGACCTTGGGCCATGGCAACAGGTCCAGCCCCGCCCCGCCGCCCGAAGACGCGGGCGCCTTGGCGGCCTGCGCCTGGGTGCGGACGCTGCCGTCCATCACCGACTTGGTGAAGGCCTGCACGTCGTCCTGCGTGATGCGGCCCTTGGGGCCTGAGCCCTTGACTTCGGCCAGCGGCACGCCGAGTTCGCGCGCGAACTTGCGCACCGAGGGGGATGCGTGCGGCAGGCTGCCCTGCGGGGCAGTGGTGGGGTCGTGGGCGGGCTGGCTGGCGGCGGATACGGCGGCAGGCGCTGGCGCGGACGCCGTGGCAGGCGCCGAAGCGGCTGCAGGGGCTGCGGGTGCCGGTGCGGCGGCGGGTGCTGCGCTGGCGGCAACAGAGCCTTCCAGCACGGCCAGCAGGTCGCCGATGTTGACGACGTCGCCCATCTTGACCTTGAGATCTTTGAGCACGCCGGCGGCGGACGACGGGATTTCCATCGAGGCCTTGTCGGATTCGACGGTGATCAGCGACTGCTCGGCCTTGATGGTGTCGCCGGGCTTGACCAGGATCTCAATGACGGACACGTCCTTGAAGTCGCCGATGTCGGGCACGCGGACTTCGACCGGGCCGGAGGCGGAAGGTGCGGCGGCAGGTGCGGGTGCCGGGGCGCTGGCCGCCGGAGCCGCAGGCGCAGCGGCGGGTTTTGCCGCCGCTGCTGGTGCTGGTGCAGCGGCTTCGGCCCCCGCGACTTCCAGCGTCAGCACGACCGAGCCCTGCTTGACCTTGTCGTCGAGCTTGACCCGCAGTTCCTTGACCACGCCGGCGTGGCTCGAAGGGATTTCCATGGAGGCCTTGTCGGACTCCACGGTGATCAGCGACTGCTCTGCCTTGACAGTGTCGCCGGGCTTGACCAGCAATTCGATCACCGTCACTTCGTCGAAATCCCCGATATCAGGAACTTGAATGTCTACCACTGCCATATCTTGTCTCCGTTTGCTTCAGGCGTTCAGGCGTCTACGTCAGGGTTTTAACTCAAGCGTAAAGCGGATTGATTTTGTCGACATTGATGCCGTACTTCTTGATGGCTTCGCTCACCTTGGCGACGGGCACCGTGCCCTCTTCGCTGAGCGCCTTCAAGGCCGCCACGACGATGTAGTGGCGGTTGATCTCGAAGTGCTCGCGCAGCTTGCTGCGGAAGTCGCTGCGGCCGAAACCGTCGGTGCCCAGCACCTTGAAGGTGCGGCCCTTGGGGATGAAGGAGCGGATCTGCTCGGCGTAGGCCTTCATGTAGTCGGTCGAGGCGATGACGGGGCCGGTGTGCTTTTCAAGCTGCTCGGCCACAAACGGCACCTTGGCTTTTTCGGCCGGGTGCAGCAGGCTCCAGCGTTCGGCGGTCTGGCCGTCGCGGGCCAGTTCGTTGAAGCTCGGGCAGCTCCAGACGTTGGCGGCGACGCCCCATTCTTTTTCGAGCAGCTCCTGCGCGGCGATGGACTCGCGCAGGATGGTGCCGGAACCCAGCAGTTGCACGCGCGGCGTGAGCTTGGCGCCTTCCTTGCACAGGTACATGCCTTTGATGATCTGCTCTTCGGTGCCGGGCTTGAGGCCGGGCATGGCGTAGTTCTCATTGAGCAGCGTGAGGTAGAAGTAGACGTTGTCCTGCTTCTCGACCATGCGCTTGAGGCCGTGGTGCAGGATGACGCCGACTTCGTGCGCGAAGGTCGGGTCGTAGCTGATGCAGTTGGGGATGGTGCCGGCCAGGATGTGGCTGTGGCCGTCTTCGTGCTGCAGGCCTTCGCCGTTGAGCGTGGTGCGGCCCGAGGTGCCGCCCAGCAGGAAGCCGCGCGCCTGCATGTCACCGGCCGCCCAGGCCAGGTCGCCGATGCGCTGGAAGCCGAACATCGAGTAGTACACGTAGAACGGCACCATGATGCGGTTGTTGGTGCTGTACGAGGTGGCGGCCGCGATCCAGCTGCTCATGCCGCCGGCTTCGTTGATGCCTTCCTGCAGGATCTGGCCCTGTTTGTCTTCCTTGTAGTACATCACCTGGTCTTTGTCGACCGGCGTGTATTTCTGGCCATCGGGGTTGTAGATGCCGATCTGGCGGAACAGGCCTTCCATGCCGAAAGTACGGGCCTCGTCCACCAGGATGGGCACCACGCGCGGGCCCAGGGCCTGGTCGCGCAGCAGCTGCGTGAGGAAGCGCACATAGGCCTGGGTGGTCGAGATTTCGCGGCCTTCGGCCGTGGGCTCGATCACCGACTTGAAGGTCTCCAGCGCGGGCACGGTGAACTGCTCGTCGGCCTTGACGCGGCGGTGCGGCAGGTAGCCGCCCAGGGCCTTGCGGCGCTCGTGCAGGTAGCGCATCTCGGGCGTGTCTTCGGCCGGCTTGTAGAAGGGGATGTCGGCCAGCTGGCTGTCGGGAATCGGGATGTTGAAGCGGTCGCGGAAGGCCTTGATGTCTTCGTCGGCCAGTTTTTTGGTCTGGTGGACGTTGTTCTTGCCTTCGCCGATCTTGCCCATGCCGAAGCCCTTGACGGTCTTGATCAGCAGGACGGTGGGCTGGCCCTTGTGGTTGACGGCCTTGTGGAAGGCCGCATAGACCTTTTGCGAATCGTGGCCGCCGCGGCGCAGGTTGAAGATGTCCTCGTCGCTCATCTTGGCGACCATCTCGAGCGTGCGCGGGTCCTGGCCGAAGAAATGCTTGCGCACGTAGGCACCGTCATTGGCCTTCATGGCCTGGTAGTCGCCGTCCAGCGTGTCCATCATGACCTTCTTGAGCGCGCCATCCTTGTCGCGGGCCAGCAATGGGTCCCAGTTGCTGCCCCAGAGCAGCTTGATGACGTTCCAGCCGGCGCCGCGGAACTCGCCTTCGAGTTCCTGGATGATCTTGCCGTTGCCGCGCACCGGGCCGTCCAGGCGTTGCAGGTTGCAGTTGATGACGAAGACCAGGTTGTCGAGCTTTTCGCGCGCGGCCAGGCCGATGGCGCCCATGGATTCGACTTCGTCCATCTCGCCGTCGCCGAGGAAGGCCCAGACCTTGCGGTTTTCGGTGTTGGCGATGCCGCGGGCATGCAGGTACTTGAGGAAACGCGCCTGGTAGATCGCCATCAGCGGGCCCAGGCCCATGGAGACGGTGGGAAACTGCCAGAACTCGGGCATCAGCTTGGGATGCGGGTAGCTGGACAGGCCCTTGCCGTCGACTTCCTGGCGGAAGTTGAGCAATTGCTCTTCGGTCAGGCGGCCTTCGAGGTAGGCGCGGGCATAGACGCCGGGCGACACGTGGCCCTGGATGTAGAGGCAGTCGCCGCCGTGCTCTTTACCCGGTTCAGCGCTCTCGGCGTGCCAGAAGTGGTTGAAGCCGGCGCCGAACAGGCTGGCCAGCGAGGCGAAGGAGCCGATGTGGCCGCCCAGGTCGCCGCCGTCGGCGGGATGCAGGCGGTTGGCCTTGACCACCATGGCCATGGCGTTCCAGCGCATGTAGGCGCGCAGGCGTTCCTCGATCTCGAGGTTGCCGGGCGAACGCTCTTCCTGGTCGGTCTCAATGGTGTTGACGTAGCCGGTGTTGGCCGAGAAAGGCATGTCGATGCTCTTCTGGCGGGCATGCTCCAGCAGTTGCTCGAGCAGGAAATGGGCGCGCTCCGGACCTTCGCTTTCGATCACGGCGGACAGGGCGTCCATCCATTCGCGGGTTTCCTGGCTGTCTTTGTCCAGCGCGTCGTTGGCGGCGGCGCGCAAGTTGTCGCCGGCTTGGGTGGGATTGGCAGCCATTTTTTGTCTCCTGAGTAGCCTGGTAGAGCTTTGTTAACCTGCGATACGGCCTCTTGTTGAGCCGTACACAGAGCCTGTTCCAACTTGGGTCTAAGCGTGTTGTAAACGCAAATTAGATTCAAGTCTCTAGTTTCCCACAATATTCGCACAATTTCAAATAGTGCTTACTCGTTTCATATTAAGAAATTTAAAAGTAAGCATACGTCGCATTGAGGGTGATTCGCTTCACCTTAAACGATCAGGGTCAACCCAGCTACGCCGAGGGCATCTCCCTTAAACTGCACCCTTCCTCTTATGACCCAGCAAGCCCCCGCCCCCGCCGACATCGCGGCCAATCCCGCTCCCCTGGCCCTGTGGCGCCACTGGTGGCGCCGGCAGTCGCCGTCGCGCCAGGACCGTTTCATCACGCTGGGCCCGCTGCTGGCCGTCGTGCTTTTCCTGGCGGCCGTGATCGCCGCTTTCGGCTACCTGCGCATCGAGGAAATCGACCGTGAGCAGCAAGCCGTCAAGCGAGACGTGGAATATGCCCAGCAGCGCCTGCGCCTGCGCCTGCTGGAGCGGCAGGAGCAGCTCATGCGCATAGGCCGCGACGTCTCGAACAAGGAAATCGACACCGAGGAGTTCATCACCCAGGCCGAATCGCTGGTCAACCAGTACCCCGAGCTGATGGCGGTGACCTGGGTGGACAGCAAACGGCGCATCAAGGTCGCCTACGTATCGCCCAGTGCCAACGCCAGCCAGCTGCGCGGCGCGGGCGAACAGCTCAAGGTAGGCGAGACCGACGGCACTTATGACCTCGCCAGGGACCTGCGCCAGCCGGTGTATTCACGCCCGCTGGCGGCCAAGGAAGCCAGCGGCTACAACGCGCCCACCCTGCAGCTGCAAGTGCCGCTGGACGACCAGGGGAAGTTCGCCGGCGTCATCATGGGCGAGTACTCCATCGACGGCCTGCTGCGTTTTGGCGTGCCGACCGAGGTCACGGCCAAATATGCGGTAACCCTGATCGACGACAAGAACCAGGTGCTGGCGGGCAACCTGCCGCCACCGCGCAATCCCGCGGCCCGGCTGCTGCCCTGGTCAGACGGCGCGGCCGAATACGAGATACCGGTCTCACCGGTGGGCAACGGCCTGCTGATACGCGCCGAGGGCTACCGCACCTCGCTGGGTGTGGTGGGCAGCGGCTTCTTCTGGCTGGTCAGCGCCCTGAGCGCGCTCACGGTGTGGATGCTGCTGGGCACCTGGCGCCACACGCGCCGCCGCGTGCAGGCCCAGCAGGCGTTGATCTCAGAGACCAACTTCCGCCGCGCCATGGAAAACTCCATGCTGACCGGCATGCGCGCGCTGGACCTGCAGGGCCGCATCACCTACGTCAACCCGGCTTTCTGCCAGATGACGGGCCTGACCGAAGGCGACCTGGTGGGCCGCACGCCGCCGTTTCCGCACTGGCCGGAAGGCGAGATCGACACCCTGATGCAGCGGCTGGACGACGAGCTGCACGGCCGCACGCCGCCGGGCGGCTTCGAGGTTCGCGTCAAGCGCAAGAACGGCCAGATTTTCGACGCCCGCATGTATGTGTCGCCGCTGATAGACCCGCGCGGACAGCAGACCGGCTGGATGACCTCAATGACGGACATCACCGAGCCCAAGCGCATCCGCGAGGAACTGACCGCCTCCTATGAGCGCTTCACCACGGTACTGGAGGGGCTGGACGCGGCCGTCTCCGTGGCGCCGCTGGGCAGCGAGGAACTGCTGTTCGCCAACAAGCTGTACCGCTCCTGGTTCGGCGGCGAAGTGTCGGGCCACCTGAACCTGATTGCGCAGGCCGGGGTACCCAGTGCCGTGCCCACCGACGACACGCTGGACGCGGTCGACGGCCTGGCCGGCTTTCCGACCGATACGCTGACGGCGGCGCAAACGGAGAATGCCGAGATCTTTGTGCCCGAACTCAGCAAATGGCTGGAAGTGCGTTCGCGCTATCTGACCTGGGTGGACGGCCGGCTGGCGCAGATGGTGATCGCCACCGACATCACGCCGCGGCGCCATGCCGAGGAGCAGGCCGCCCAGCAGAACGAACGCGCACAGACCGCCAGCCGCCTGATCACCATGGGCGAGATGGCCTCCAGCGTGGCGCACGAGCTGAACCAGCCGCTCACGGCCATCAACAATTACTGTAACGGCATGGTGTCGCGCATCAAGGGCAAACAGATCAGCAACGAGGACCTGCTGATAGCGCTGGACAAGACCGCCAAGCAGGCGCACCGCGCCGGGCAGATCATCCAGCGCATACGCTCCTTCGTCAAACGCAGCGAGCCCAACCGCACGGCGGCCGACGTGGCCACCATGGTCAGCAACGCCATGGAGCTGGCCGACATCGAACTGCGCCGCCACCACGTGCGCCTGAGCCACTACATCGCGGCCCGCCTGCCCGAAATCATGGTGGACCCCATCCTGATCGAGCAGGTGCTGATCAACCTGATGAAAAACGCGGCCGAATCCATAGAGCAGGCACACCTGCCGACGGCGCGCCGCAGCGTCGAGCTGCGGGTGGTGCCCAAGCAGATTGAAGACCAGGCCGTGGTGGAGTTTTCGGTGCTCGACACCGGGCGCGGCCTGTCGCCCGAGGTCATGGGCCGGCTCTATGAAGCCTTCTACTCCACCAAGGCGGAGGGCATGGGCATAGGCCTGAAGCTGTGCCGCAGCATCGTCGAGTCCCACCAGGGAAGAATGGAGGCCGAGAACCTCTACAATGGGGACGAAGTGGTGGGGTGCCGGTTTACCTTCTGGATCCCTGTGACACCCCTGCTCTTGCCGACGGCGCCAGCCGGCGACAACACGGCAGCCAGGAACGCAGGCGTTCACTGAAAACCCTTCAAGAACCGTCTCTTGAGAAGTTCACGAAAGAAAGTTTGGCATGAGCTTGATTCCCAAAAAAGGTACCGTCTACGTCGTTGATGATGACGAGGGCGTGCGCGACTCGCTGCAGTGGCTGCTCGAAGGCAAGGACTACCGCGTCCGCTGCTACGACTCCGCCGAAACTTTCCTCTCCCGCTACGACCCGCGCGAAGTGGCCTGCCTGATCGTCGACATCCGCATGGGCGGCATGACGGGCCTGGAGCTGCAAGACCGCCTGGTCGAGCGCAAGTCGCCGCTGCCCATCGTGTTCATCACCGGCCACGGCGACGTGCCCATGGCGGTCAACACCATGAAAAAAGGCGCGATGGACTTCATCCAGAAGCCTTTCCAGGAAGAAGCCCTGGTCAATCTGGTCGAGCGCATGCTGGAGCAGGCCAAGGAGGCCTTCAGCGAATTCCAGCAGTCCGCCAGCCGCGACGCCCTGCTGGCCAAGCTCACCTCGCGCGAAGCCCAGGTGCTCGAGCGCATCGTGGCGGGACGCCTCAACAAGCAGATCGCCGACGACCTGGGCATCAGCATCAAGACGGTGGAAGCCCACCGTGCCAACATCATGGAAAAGCTCAACGCCAACACCGTGGCCGACCTGCTCAAAATCGCCCTGGGGTCCAACGCGCCCAAGGCCTGATTCCCTCTTTCGCTATCCCTTGATAGCTTTAACGCCCGTATTGATTGGACCAACGGGCGTTTTTACTTTGAGAAGCCGATTCAAATGACCGCCCAGCTGATTGACGGAAACGCCCTCTCCAAACAATTGCGCGCTGACGTCGCCCGGCGGGCCGCCGCCCTGCGCGCACGCGGCGTCACGCCCGGCCTGGCCGTGGTGCTGGTGGGCGAAAACCCGGCCAGCCAGGTCTATGTGCGCAACAAGGTCAAAGCCTGCGAAGACAACGGCCTGCATTCTGTGCTCGAAAAATACCCCGACACCCTCAGCGAAGCCGATCTGCTGGCGCGCGTGGACGCGCTCAATAATGACCCGTCCATCCACGGCATCCTGGTGCAGCTGCCGCTGCCGGCCCACATCGACGCGCACAAGGTCATCGAGGCCATCTCGCCGGCCAAGGACGTGGACGGTTTTCACGTCGCCAGCGCCGGCGCGCTCATGGTCGGCCAGCCGGGCTTCTGGCCCTGCACGCCTTACGGCTGCATGAAGATGCTGGAAAGCATCCACTACGACCTCAAGGGCAAGCATGCGATGGTGATTGGCCGCAGCAACATCGTCGGCAAGCCCATGGCACTGATGCTGCTGCAAAAAAATGCCACCGTCACGATTTGCCACAGCGCGACCAAAGACCTCAAGGCCATGACGCTGCAGGCCGACGTGATCGTGGCCGCCGTCGGCAAACGCAATGTGCTGACGGCCGACATGGTCAAGCCGGGCGCGGTCGTGATCGACGTGGGCATGAACCGCAACGACGAAGGCAAGCTCTGCGGCGACGTGGATTTTGAGGGCGTGAAGGAAGTCGCGGGCTACATCACGCCGGTGCCCGGCGGTGTCGGCCCCATGACCATCACCATGCTGCTGGTCAATACGCTCGAAGCCGCGGAACGCTGCTGAACGCTTTTCAGCCCGCGGCGGGCGGCGACTGAGCAGGTGGCGATGCTGGCACCAGGCGCCAAAGCGCCAAGCCGGCGCACAGCCATTGCACGACATACAAGGCCGTGCCCAGGCCATGCCAGAGCTTGAGATTGCCGCCTTCGGCGCGCGCACTGACGATGCGCGGCGCGATGCCAAACTCCACAACCAAAGCCAGCAACAGGCCGGCGACGACGAATTTCATCGCGGCCTGCGCTTGCCGCGCGAGGGTTGCGTCGTCCTTCTTATTGAGCACCACGAGTAGCAGCATGGCGCAGCCGGCACTGACCCAGGTTTGGGCGGTGAAAAGCTTGGCGGCCATGGCGCCTGCCACGGCGGGCGTGCCCAGGTTGGCGAACAGCATAGGGACTACGACGAAACCCAACGCTGTCAGGCTGCCCCACCAGAGGGCTGCCACCATCACATTGAAGCGCTGCTTCATCAAATTCAGTTTAGATGTACATCACCGCGATGATTTCATAGCGCTTGATGCCGCCCGGCGCCTGGACTTCGGCGGTATCGCCCTCGTCCTTGCCGATCAGGGCGCGCGCGATCGGCGAGCTGATGTTGACCCGGCCCTGCTTGATGTCGGCCTCGTCTTCGCCGACGATCTGGTAGGTCACCTTGTCGCCGGTGTCTTCGTCTTCCAGTTCGATGGTCGAGCCGAACACCACCTTGCCGCCGGCGTCCAGTTCGGACGGGTCGATGATCTGCGCGGCGGAAAGTTTGCCCTCGATTTCCTGGATGCGGCCTTCGATGAAACCCTGGCGGTCCTTGGCGGCGTCGTATTCGGCGTTTTCGCTCAGATCGCCCTGGGCGCGCGCTTCAGAAATCGAATTGATGACCCAGGGGCGGTCAACGGTCTTGAGCTGGTGCAGCTCGGCCTTGAGGCTTTCCGCGCCGCGCTTGGTGATGGGAATGGTGGCCATGTTTTTTGCTCCTGCAAAAGCGAAACCGCCACCAGTCACCTGGCGGCGGCGCTTGAATCCAAAATTTCAACGAAACAAGTTTAATGCAAATCGGGCCCGGCTCAAGCTGGGAATAGCCCTGGAAAAGCCCGGGAAAAACCCGGGCTACCCAGGCCGTCAGGCCAGCTGCGCGTGCAGCTCCTGCACGGAATACACCGGGAGGTTGTCCAGGTATTTCATGCCCTCCACGGCCGCTTCGGCGCCGGCAATGGTGGTGTAGGTCGTCACGCGGGCCAGCAGCGCCGAGGTCCGTATCTGGCGCGAATCGGTGATCGCGTTGCGCCGCTCTTCGACGGTGTTGATGACCAAGGCGATTTCGTTGTTCTTGATCATGTCCACCACGTGCGGCCGGCCTTCGGTGACCTTGTTGACCACGGTGCAGGCAATGCCCGCCGCCTGGATGGCCGCCGCCGTTCCCTTGGTCGCGACCAGCTCGAACTTCTGCGCGGCCAGCGCGCGCGCCACTTCCACGGCGCGCGGCTTGTCGTTGTTCTTGACGGTCAGGAAAACCTTGCCGGAGGTTGGCAGCTTGGTTCCCGCGCCCAGTTGGGATTTCACGAAGGCTTCGCCGAAGGTCTTGCCCACGCCCATGACTTCGCCGGTCGACTTCATCTCGGGGCCGAGAATCGTGTCCACGCCGGGGAACTTGACAAAGGGGAACACCGCTTCCTTGACGCTGAAGTAAGGCGGCGTGACTTCGTCCTTGATGCCTTGCGAAGCCAACGACTGGCCGACCATGCAGCGCGCCGCCACCTTGGCCAGCTGGATGCCGGTGGCCTTGCTGACGAAGGGCACGGTGCGCGAGGCACGCGGGTTGACTTCCAGCACGTAGATCACGTCCTTGCCGTCAATGTTCTGGATCGCGAACTGCACGTTCATGAGGCCCACCACAGTGAGCGCCTCGGCCATGGCCGCGGTCTGGCGCTTGATCTCGGTGACGGTTTCGGCGCTCAGCGAATACGGCGGCAGCGAGCAGGCCGAGTCGCCGCTGTGCACGCCGGCCTGTTCGATGTGCTCCATCACGCCGCCGATGAAAGTGCGGCCTTCAGGGTCGCGCAGGCAGTCGACGTCGCATTCGATGGCGTCGTTCAGGAAGCGGTCCAACAGCACCGGCGAGTCATGGCTGACCTTGACGGCTTCGCGCATGTAGCGTTCGAGGTCGCGCTGTTCGTGCACGATTTCCATGGCGCGGCCGCCCAGCACATAGCTGGGGCGCACGACCAGGGGGTAGCCCAGCGCGGCGGCTTTTTCGAGTGCTTCGGGTTCGGTGCGAGCCGTGGCGTTGGGCGGCTGGCGCAGCTTGAGTTCGTGCAGCAGCTTCTGGAAGCGCTCACGGTCTTCCGCCGCGTCGATCATGTCGGGCGAGGTGCCGATGATGGGCACGCCGTTGGCTTCCAGGTCCAGTGCCAGCTTCAAAGGTGTCTGGCCGCCGTACTGGACGATCACGCCCAGCGGCTTTTCCTTGTCGACGATCTCGAGCACGTCTTCGAGCGTCAGCGGCTCGAAATACAGGCGGTCGCTGGTGTCGTAGTCGGTGGAGACGGTCTCGGGGTTGCAGTTGACCATGATGGTCTCGTAGCCGTCTTCGCGCATGGCCAGCGCCGCGTGCACGCAGCAGTAGTCAAACTCGATGCCCTGCCCGATGCGGTTGGGCCCGCCGCCCAGCACCATGATTTTTTTCTTGTCGGTGGGCGCGGCTTCGCATTCGCTGCCTTCGGCCTCGTAGGTCGAATACATGTAGGCGGTGTTGGTCGCGAACTCGGCGGCGCAGGTGTCCACGCGCTTGTAGACCGGGCGCACGCCCAGCGCGCGGCGCTTCTCGCGGATCGCCGTGTCGGTGGTCTTGAGCTGCTTGGCCAGGCGGCGGTCGGAGAAGCCTTTTTGCTTGAGCGCGCGCAGCGTGACGGCGTCGATCTTGTCGAGCGAGGTGGTTTCGAGTTCAAGCTCGATCTTGACGATCTGCTCGATCTGCACGAGGAACCAGGGATCGATCTTGGTCAGCGCGAAAACTTCGTCGACGCTCATGCCCTGGGCGAAGGCATCGCCTACGTACCAGATGCGGTCAGGGCCGGGCGCGCCGAGTTCTTTCTCGAGCACTTCGCGGTCCTGGGTCTTTTCGTTCATGCCGTCCACGCCGACTTCCAGGCCGCGCAAAGCTTTCTGGAAAGACTCCTGGAAGGTACGGCCCATGGCCATGACTTCACCGACGGATTTCATCTGTGTGGTCAGGCGCGAATCGGCGGCCGGGAATTTTTCAAATGCAAAACGCGGGATCTTGGTGACGACGTAGTCGATGCTGGGCTCGAAACTCGCGGGGGTGGCGCCGCCCGTGATTTCGTTGCGCAACTCATCGAGCGTGTAGCCCACGGCCAACTTGGCGGCGACCTTGGCGATCGGGAAGCCCGTGGCCTTGGAAGCCAGCGCCGAGGAACGCGACACGCGCGGGTTCATCTCGATCACGACCATGCGGCCATCGACCGGATTGATGGAGAACTGCACGTTGGAGCCGCCGGTGTCCACGCCGATCTCACGCAGCACGGCCAGGGAGGCGTTGCGCAGGATCTGGTATTCCTTGTCGGTCAACGTCTGGGCCGGGGCCACCGTGATGGAGTCGCCGGTGTGCACGCCCATGGGGTCCAGGTTTTCAATGGAGCAGACGATGATGCAGTTGTCGGCGGTGTCGCGCACGACTTCCATCTCGTACTCTTTCCAGCCGAGCAGCGATTCCTCGATCAGCAGCTCGTTGGTGGGCGAGGCTTCGAGGCCGCGCTTGCAGATGACTTCAAACTCTTCGGAGTTGTAGGCGATGCCGCCGCCGGTGCCTCCCAGCGTGAAGCTGGGGCGGATCACGGTGGGGAAGCCGACGGTCTTCTGGACGGCCCAGGCCTCATCCATGCTGTGCGCGATGCCGGAACGGGCCGAGCCCAGCCCGATCTTGGTCATCGCGTCCTTGAACTTCAGGCGGTCTTCGGCCTTGTCGATGGCCTCGGGCTTGGCGCCAATCAACTCAACCTTGTATTTGTCGAGCACGCCGTTGTGCCAGAGGTCCAGCGCGCAGTTGAGCGCGGTCTGGCCGCCCATGGTCGGCAGGATGGCGTCGGGGCGCTCCTTGGCGATGATTTTTTCGACCGTCTGCCAGGTGATGGGCTCGATGTAAGTGACGTCGGCGGTGGCCGGGTCGGTCATGATCGTGGCAGGGTTGCTGTTGATCAGGATGACCTTGTAGCCTTCTTCACGCAAGGCCTTGCAGGCCTGCACGCCGGAGTAGTCGAACTCGCAGGCCTGGCCGATGATGATGGGGCCGGCGCCGATGATGAGGACGCTCTTGATGTCTGTGCGCTTAGGCATTTTTCTTCTCCCCAGCCTGTTCCATCAGCGCGGTGAAACGGTCAAACAAGTATGAAATATCGTGCGGGCCGGGCGAGGCTTCCGGGTGGCCCTGGAAGCAGAAGGCCGGCTTGTCGGTGCGGGCCAGGCCTTGCAGCGTGCCGTCGAACAGGCTGATGTGCGTGGGCCTGAGGTTGGCGGGCAGGCTTTTCTCATCGACCGCGAAACCATGGTTCTGGCTGGTGATGCTGACGCGGCCGTTGTCCAGGTCTTTGACCGGGTGGTTTGCGCCGTGGTGGCCGAACTTCATCTTGAAGGTCTTCGCGCCGCTGGCCAGCGCCATGATCTGGTGGCCCAGGCAGATGCCGAAGGTCGGGATGCCGGTTTCGATCAGTTCGCGCACCGCGGTGATTGCGTAGTCGCAAGGCTCCGGGTCGCCAGGGCCGTTGGCCAGGAAGATGCCGTCGGGTTTGAGCTTGAGCACGTCGGCCGCGGGCGTTTGCGCCGGCACCACTGTGATGCGCGCGCCGCGCTCGGCCATCATGCGCAGGATGTTTTTCTTCACGCCGAAGTCGAAGGCCACGACATGAAATTTCGGCGTGATCTGCACGCCGTAGCCCGCGCCGAGCTTCCACTCGGTCTGCGTCCATTCGTAGGTCTGCTTGACCGAGACGACTTTGGCCAGGTCCAGGCCGGCCATGCTGGGGGCGCCGCGCGCCGCCGCGACGGCTTTCTCGATCGCCGGCTGGCTCACCGCCTCGCCCGCGGGCAAGGCCAGGATGCAGCCGTTTTGCGCGCCCTTGGTGCGCAGGTGGCGGGTCAGCTGGCGGGTGTCTATGCCGGCGATGGCGACGGTGTTTTCCTTGACCAGGTATTCGGACAGGGTCATGGTCATGCGGAAGTTCGAGGCCAGCAGCGGCAGGTCCTTGATGATCAAGCCGGCGGCATGGACTTTTTCAGCTTCGACGTCTTCGGCATTGATGCCGTAGTTGCCGATATGCGGGTACGTGAGGGTGACGATCTGCTGGCAGTAGCTGGGATCCGTGAGGATTTCCTGGTAGCCGGTCATCGCGGTGTTGAACACCACTTCGCCGACCGTGGAGCCCGCGGCCCCAATCGAATTGCCGATAAAGACCGTGCCGTCTGCGAGCGCCAGGATGGCGTGAGGGGTGTTTCCCTGTAGAGACAAAAGCACTGGGTTCTCCGGGTTGGTTACGGTTCGCCCAAGCGTGCACAAGAAACGTCTCGGTCAAGACTCTTGCAGGCTGCTTTTGTGAGGGTGGTGGCTTTGTATGCGCTCGGGCGAAGCTGTGTTTTGAAAAGCCCTTGATTATAGCCTGAACACTGGCCCCCACGGTCGCTCACTGCGTGTAGCTCCCTGCCCCCTCGAGGGGGCCGCCCGCCTGCGGCCCGGCAAAGCCGGTTCCGCGGCTCATGCTGATGAAGAAAGGCCCCCACAGTCGCTCACTGCGTGTAGCTCCTTGCCCCCCCCGAGGGGGCCGCTGCGCCTGCGGCCTGGCAAAGCCAGTTCCGCGGCCCCGGCTGGAATTAAGAGCTCTTCACCAACGAGCTGGCATAGAGGCAAATCGCGGCGGCGGCGGCGACGTTGAGCGACTCCTCGCCGCCGGGCTGGTCTATGCGGACTTTGAGGGCTGCCCTGGCCATCAGGTCGTCGCCTACGCCCTGCCCTTCGTGACCCATGGCCCAGGCGCAGGGCATGGGCAGCTTTTGCTGGTGCAAAAAGTCGCCGTGGTGCGAGCTGGTGACGACGATGGGGACCGTCAACGCGGCCAGCGCCTCGGACTCCAGGCCTTCCACCAGTTGCAGGGCAAAGTGGGCGCCCATGCCGGCGCGCAAGACCTTGGGCGACCAGAGCGCCGCCGTGCCTTTGAGGGCGATGACCTGGCCGAAACCAAAGGCCGCGGCGCTGCGCAGGATGGAGCCGACGTTGCCGGCGTCCTGCACCCTGTCCAGGATCACCGAGGCCGCAGCAGGCTGCAGGCCGGTGGCGGCCGGCAAATCGAGCACAAAGCCCATGCGCGCGGGCGACTCCAGGCCGCTGATCTCGGGCAGCAAGGCGTCGGGGATGACGATGCTTTTGGGCGCAGCACGCGTCCATTCCGCGGGGGCGACCGGCCAATAGGATTCCGAAAAAACAGCCAGGGCAGGTTTGAGTCCCCGCGCCAGCGCCGCGCGGCACAGGTGATCGCCTTCCAGCCAGACGCGGCCCTGCTTGCGGTAGGCCGTGCTGTCCTGGGACAGCCTGCGCAAATCCTTGATCAGCGGGTTGTCGCGTGAGGTGACGTGGGTGACTTCGGCGGCAGGCCCGGAAGAGGAAGAAGAACCCTGGCTCACCGGAGGACCTCGGCCACCGGCGCGAAGGACCTGCGGTGCTGCGGGCAGGCGCCGTGCTCGCGCAGCGCGGCCAGGTGCTCGGCCGTGCCGTAGCCTTTGTGGTCGGCAAAGCCGTATTGGGGATATTCCAGGTGGAACTCGGCGCACCATCGGTCGCGGTGCACCTTGGCCAGGATGGAGGCCGCCGAGATGGCGGGCACCAGTGCGTCGCCGCCCACAATGGCTTCCGAAAGGATCACCAGCGTGGGCAGGCGGTTGCCGTCGACCAGCACCTTGTTGGGCTTGAGACGCAGGCCCTCCACCGCGCGCTTCATGGCCAGCATGGTGGCCTGCAGGATGTTGAGGCTGTCAATCTCTTCGACACTGGCCTGCGCAATCGAGCAGCACAGGGCCTTGGCACGGATTTCGTCGTAGAGCTTTTCGCGGCGCAGGGCCGTGAGCTTCTTGGAGTCGGCCAGTCCTTGGATCGGGTTCAATTCGTCAAGGATGACGGCGGCGGCCACCACCGGGCCCATCAAGGGGCCGCGCCCTGCCTCGTCAACGCCGGCCACCAGCCCGGGAATGTCCCAGGACAGCGCGGTTTGCTCAGCTTTCAAGAATTTGCTGGATCGCATCGGTCGCTAATGTTGAAGTATCCCGCCGCAGTTCGGTATGCAGCGCGGCGAATCGTTGTTCCACAGCCGCTATTTTGTCAGGTGCCGAGGATTTTGCCTCCACCCATTGCAGGACCGCCCCGGCCAGCGCCTCGGGCGTGGCCTGGTCCTGCAGCAGCTCGGGCACGACAAAGTCGCGGCACAGGATGTTGGGCAGGCCCACCCAGGGCTGCAGCTTTTTGCGCCGCATGATCTGCCAGGACAGCCAGTTCATGTTGTAGGCGATCACCATGGGCCGCTTGTACAGCGCGGCTTCCAGGGTGGCGGTACCGCTGGCGATCAGGGTGACATCACACGCGGCCAGGGCGGCGTGCGACTGGCCCTCAAGGATTTGCAGATGGGCCCGCATGCCAGTTTCGTCGGCGATGTGTTCGATCGTGGCTTTCAGGGCCGGGATGGCGGGCACGACGAACTGGATTGCGGGCTGCGACCTACGGATCAGGGCCGCAGCAGCGAAAAACCGCTGCGCCAGGTATTGGATTTCCGACTTCCGGCTGCCCGGCAGGATAGCGACCACGGTGCTGTCGTCCCGCAGCCCCAGCGCGCGCCGTGCGGCGGCGCGGTCGGGCTGCAGCGGAATGACACTGGCCAGCGGATGCCCGACATAGGTCGCGGCAATGCCGTGGGCGGCCAGCAAGGCCGGCTCGAACGGAAAAATGCACAGCACGTGGTCCACGCTGCGCCGTATTTTTTCAACGCGGTCGGCGCGCCAGGCCCAGATCGACGGACTGACAAAGTGCACGGTCTTGATGCCCTGCCCTTTCAAGGCGGCCTCGAGGTCCAGGTTGAAGTCGGGCGCATCCACGCCGACGAAAACATCGGGGCGCTGCGCCAGCAGGCGTTGTTTGAGTTGTTCGCGGATGCCGACGATCTCGCGGTAGTGGCGCAGCACCTCAACGTAGCCGCGCACGGCGAGCTTCTCGCTGGGCCACCAGGGCTCAAAACCGCGTTTGGCCATCTGCGGGCCGCCTATGCCGCTGGAGGCCAAAGCCGGCCAGCGGGCCTTGAGGCCGTCGAGCAGCAAACCCGCCAGCAGGTCGCCGGAGGTTTCCCCCGCGACCATGGCCACCTTGGGTGCGCGGCCGGCCGGCAGTGTTGCGGCGAGGCCGCCAGCCTCTCCACGGGCTGGCAGAGGGCTGGTCTCGAGAGACATGGCCTTACCGGACGATGCCGCGTTGCGGCGAGGTTTGCGCCAGGAAGGAGAGCATCATCTCCACGTCGGGCGCCGATTCCGGGTGTTTCGCGGTCAGTTCGGCAATGCGCGCGCGGGCCTGGTCGAGCGTGAGGTCGTCGCGGTACAGCGCCTTGTGCATGGCCTTGATGGCGGAAATACGATCGGGTGAAAAACCCCGACGCCGCAGCCCTTCGAAGTTCATGGACCGCGCCTCGGCCGGCTGGCCCTGTGCCATGACAAAAGGCGGCAAATCGGCGAACAGCAGCGAGCACATGGCGGTAAAGCTGTGGGCGCCGATTTTCACGAACTGGTGCGCGACGGTAAAACCGCCCAGGATCACCCAGTCGCCCACGTGCACATGCCCGCCCAGCTGGGTGTTGTTGGCAAAAATCGTGTTGTTGCCCACGACGCAGTCATGCGCCAGGTGCACATAGGCCATGAGCCAGTTGTCGTCGCCCACGCGCGTCACGCCCGTGTCGCCGGGCGAGCCGATGTTGAAGGTGCAGAACTCGCGAATGGTGTTGCGGTCGCCGATGACCAGCTCGCAAGGCTCACCCGCGTACTTTTTGTCCTGCGGGATGGCACCCAGCGAATTGAACTGGAAGATCCGGTTGTCGCGGCCTATGGTGGTGTGGCCTTCGATCACGCAGTGCGCGCCTATGGTCGTGCCCGCGCCGACTTTCACGTGGGGGCCGATGACGGTGTAGGGCCCGACGCTCACCGATTCGTGGAGTTGGGCTTGCGGGTCCACAAGGGCCGTGGCATGGACGCCCGGCGCGTTAGGGGATGCTGTCATGTCGCGCTCGCCTGGATGGTTGCGGCCCGGGTCACGCTATGGTGCGCATGGTGCACATCAGTTCGGCCTCGCAGGCAATGGTGTCGCCGACACGGGTCACGCCCTTGAATTTGAAAATGCCGGCCTTCATGCGGTCCAGCGTGACATCCATGATCAGCTGGTCGCCGGGCTCGACCGGGCGCTTGAAGCGCGCCCCGTCTATGCCGGCGAAGTAATAAACCGTCTTGTCGTCGGGCGTCACGCCCAATGTCTCAAAGGCCAGCAAGGCGGCGGCCTGCGCCATGGCTTCAAGCATCAGCACGCCGGGCATGACTGGGTGGTGAGGGAAGTGCCCCATGAAGAAAGGCTCGTTGATCGTGACGTTCTTGAGCGCCTTGATGCTTTTGCCTTTTTCGATTTCGAGTACGCGGTCCACCAGCAGGATGGGATAGCGATGCGGAAGCTGCTTGAGAATTTGGTGGATATCCATCATGATTTTTCTTCAATGTGTCCTGAGTTCAGAATGGCTTTTTCAGCCAGCCGCAGGCGCTCGCGCAGCGTGTGGAGCTGTTTGAGCGTGGCGGCATTTTTTTCCCAGACGGCATTGTCGTCGATGGGGAAGAGCCCGGTGTAATTTCCGGGCTTGAGGATGGACCGTGTCACGACGGATGCCGCGGAGACATGCACGTGGTCGGCCAGGCTCAGGTGGCCCAGCACGATGGCGCCGCCGCCCACAGTGCAGTGGGCGCCTATGGTGGCGCTGCCCGCGACGCCGGCGCAACCGGCCATGGCGGTGTGCTTGCCCACCCGCACGTTGTGGCCGATCTGGACCAGGTTGTCGAGTTTGACACCGTCTTCGAGCACCGTGTCCTGCAAGGCGCCGCGGTCTATGCAGGTATTGGCGCCTATCTCCACGTCGTCGCCGATCAGCACACCGCCCAGTTGCTCGATCTTGACCCACTGGCCCTGGTGCAACGCGAAGCCGAAGCCGTCGGCGCCTATCACCGCCCCCGGATGCACAATGCAGCGCGCTCCGATACGGCAGCCGTCCGCCACGGTGACGCGCGCCGACAGGCGGGTATCCGCCCCGACCTGAGCATGCCGCCCAACGACGCAATGCTCGGCAATGCGCGCACCCACACCGACGACGGCGCCCTCCCCTATGCAGGCGAAGGCCCCCACCGATACCCCACGCGCCAACGTGGCCGTAGGATCGATAAAGGCACTGGGGTGGATCTGCGGCACGGACGGGGGGGCATGCCGCTGCTTCCAGAGCTGGGTCACCAGCGCGAAGGCGTGGTAGGGGTCGTCCACCACGATGCAGGCGCCCCGGCTGAGGGCGGCTTGCCGCGCGGCGGGCGCCACGATGACACAGGCCGCGGCCGACCGCGCCAGCTGGGCCAGGTATTTGGGATGGCTGAGGAAGCTCAGGTCGTGGGGGCCGGCGGCCTCCAGGGTGGAGAGCCGCTCAATCTGCAGGCCGGGATCGCCGATCAATTCGGCATTGACACCGGCGAGGAACTGGGCGATATCGGCAAGACGGAGTGTCACACTGCGCCTGCCGTTTTGGCGATGGTGATCGTGGTGAACACCCCCGCGATCAACGGGCGGCGTTCAGCGCCTTGATCACTTTGTCGGTGATGTCGTGTTTCGGGTTGACGTACACCGACTCCTGAAGGATCAGGTCATATTTTTCGGTTTCAGCCAGGGTTTTCACGACCTTGTTGGCGCGCTCAATCACTTGCTGGAGCTCTTCGTTCTTGCGGGTATTGAGGTCTTCCTGGAATTCGCGGCGCTTGCGCTGGAAATCCCGGTCCTGGTCCACCAGTTGTTTTTGCCGCGTGTTGCGCTGGCTTTCGGCCAAAGTGGGAGCCTCGCGCTCGAACTTGTCGGACAGCGTCTTGAGCTGCGTTGCGAGGTCGTTCAGCTCTTTCTCACGCTTGCTGAATTCCTGCTCGAGCTTGGTCTGGGCGGCTTTGGCGGAATTGGCTTCGCGGAAAATCCGGTCCAGATTGACGACACCAACCTTGAACTCCTGTGCGCTTGCCGAGAAACCCGCCAACGCGACAACAAGGCCGAGGAAAATTTTGTTTGAAAGATGCTTCATTAGAAAGATGTACCAATTTGGAATTGCAACCGCTCTATTCTATCGCCTGGCTTTTTACGCAGCGGCGTCGCGATGGCGATGCGCAAAGGCCCCAACGGGGAAATCCAGCTGATGCCGATACCGGTGGAGATACGCAGGTCATTCAGCTTGTATTGTTCTTTTTCCCCGAACACATTGCCGGCATCGACAAAACCGTACAAACGCAGGGTCCTGTCATTACCCGCGCCGGGGAACGGCGCGATCACTTCGGCATTCAGGGTCAGTTTTTTCGGTCCGCCAATGGCCAGGTCGGAGGCATCGCGCGGGCCCAATGAGCCCTGCTCGAAGCCACGTACCGATCCCAGGCCGCCCGAATAGTAATTCTTGAACAGCGGATACGGCTGGCCGTTCAGGCCCTTGCCCCAGCCAAATTCGCCGTTCAGCGCGACGGTGAACTGCTTGTTCAGCGGAATGTACTGCTGGATCTGGTAATTGGCGCGCACGAACTTGATGTCGCCCGCGACACCCCAGTCGCCGTACACGCGCTGATAACGACCGGTGGTGGGAACCAGGGAGCTATCCCGGCTGTCGCGCGACCATCCCACCGTCAGGGGGATGGAGTCACTTTTGTAACCAAACTGATTGGCATAGGTCTGGTAGCTGGCCGGCAGGTTGGTGCCGGGGACAATGGTCAGCTGCTCGTAGCCGCTGCCGAAATAGACGGTGTCGTTCTCGGTGAACGGCACCCCGAAACGGATGCTCGCGCCGCGGGTTTTCAGGCTGTAATCACCGCCCTGTCCGGAAAGCGGTTTGGAGGTGCGGTCGTAAACGTCGATCGTGCGCGAAATACCATCAGCCGTGAAATAAGGATCGATGGTGCTCAGCACCAATTGGCGATTGGACTTGCTGGTGTTGAGCTCAATCCCCAGGTAGTTGCCCGAGCCGAACACGTTTTCCTGCTTGATGCCGAACAGCAGGGACACGCTGTCCGCGCTGGAGTAACCGGCACCGAGCTGCAGATTGCCGGTGGGCTTTTCCACCACGGTCATGGTCACATCGACCTGGTCGCTGGTGCCGGGCACCTCTTGGGTGTCGATGTTCACTTCGTTGAAGTATCCCAGGCGGTCCACACGGTCGCGCGAAAGGCGAATCTTGTCACCGTCATACCAGGACGACTCGAACTGGCGGAACTCGCGGCGCACGACCTCGTCGCGCGTGCGGTTGTTGCCGGCAACGTTCACACGCCGCACATAGGCACGGCGGGAAGGATCCGCCTGGATCACAAAGGCCACGCGGTTATTGCTGCGGTCGATCTCGGGCACTGCCTCGACGCGCGCAAATGCGAATCCGAAAGTGCCGAAGTAGTCGGTGAAGGCCTTGGTGGTTTCAGCCACCTGGTCGGCGTTGTAGGGCTCGCCGGGTTCAATCTTCACCAGGGTCTTGAACTCTTCTTCCTTGTTGAGGTAGTTACCTTCCAGCTTGACGCCCGACACCACAAAGCGCTCACCTTCGCTCACATTGACGGTGATGGCGATGCTTTGCTTGTCCGGGGAAATCGCGACCTGGGTCGACTCGACCTTGAACTCCAGGTAGCCGCGCGACAGGTAGTAGGAGCGCAGCGTTTCGATGTCGGCATTGAGCTTGGTGCGCGAGTAGCGGTCGGACTTGGTGTACCAGCTGAGCCAGCCCCCCGTGTCCAGGTCGAACAGGCCCAGCAGCGTGGATTCGCTGAACGCCTTGTTGCCCGTGACGTGAATTTCCTTGATCTTGGCCACGTCGCCCTCGACGACGCTGAACGTCAGGTTGACGCGGTTGCGTTCAATCGGCGTGACGGTGGTGATGACCTCGACGCCGTACAGGCTTTTGTTGATGTATTGGCGCTTGAGCTCCTGCTCGGCCTTGTCGGCAAGCGCCTTGTCAAAAGGCTGGCCGTCGGCGATGCCGGCTTCACGCAGGGCCTTCTTCAGCACTTCCTTGTCGAATTCCTTGGTACCGACGAAGTCCACGTCGGCCACGGTGGGGCGTTCTTCAACGATCACCACCAGCACGTCACCGCTGACCTCCAGCCTCACGTCCTTGAACAGCCCCAGGCCGAACAGTGCGCGGATGGCGGTCGAACCCTTGTCGTCGTTGTAGGTCTCGCCGACACGAAAGGGAAGCGACGCGAAAATGGTCCCGGGCTCCACGCGCTGCAAACCTTCAACCCGAATGTCGCGCACCGTGAAAGGGTCCACCGCCCAGGCGGTGCTGGCTGCAAAAAGACCGGCGGCGATGGCGCAGACTGCGCGAACTTTGAAGCGATTTACTTGTTTTTGCATGAAATGTATGGAATTAGCCCAAGAGCCGGGTGACATCGTTAAACAGGGCAACGCACATCATGCCCAGCAGGATCGCAACGCCACCGCGCTGCAACCGGTCCATCCAGGCGTCAGACACGCCTCGGCCAGTGATCCCCTCCCAAAGATAATACATCAGGTGCCCCCCATCCAGAACCGGCAGCGGGAGTAAATTCAGGACGCCCAGGCTCACGCTGACCAGGGCCAGGAAGGTCAGGTAATAGCTCAATCCGAGGCTGGCCGATTTGCCCGCGTAGTCGGCGATCGTGAGCGGCCCGCTGAGATTTTTGAGGGAAGCCTGGCCGGTCAGCATTTTCCCCATCAAGCGCAGCGTGAGGGTGGACACCTGCCAGGTGCGCACGGCGCCTTGCCACAAACCATCGACAAAGCCGTAGCGCACCGTCACGAGCTCCGCGGGCGCGCCCACATAGGCGTCAATCCGGGGCACCATGGTCCCGTTGACAGGCTTGAGTTCAGGGGTGACCTGCAGTGACAGGGGCTGGTCGGCCCGCATGATCTGCCAGCTTTGGGGCACAGCGGCCGAGGTGCGTATGAGTTCGCGCAAATGCGGCCCATCCATGACGGCGGTGTCACCGACGCGCAGCACCACGTCGCCGGAACGCAGGCCGGATTTTTCGGCCGCGCCGCCGGCCATGACGTCCCCAATCTCGGGCCGAGTCCACGGTCCCAGGATGCCGATCCTGCGGAACAGCTGGGCGTCGGCTTCGGGAGCACCCAGCGTGCTGAGCGGCAGCCGCACCGTCCGGCCCGCGCTTGCGCCATCGCCGCCCATCACCAGCGTGAGGTCACGGCCGTCCAGGGCGCCTTGAGTCAGGCGCCAGCGCAGATCCTCAAAGGAGCGGATCTCCTGGGGTTCATCGCCGTCCAAGGCCGCCTGCGCCACCAACTCCTGGCCGCGCAGCCCTGCTTTTTCCGCGAGCGAGCCGGCCACTGGGGTGGCCAGGACGGCCTTGGGCTCCTGCAGGCCGCTCCAGTTGAGGATGGCGTACAGCAGCACGGCCAGCAGCAGGTTGGCCGCCGGGCCGGCCGCGACCACGGCAGCCCGGGACTTGAGCGGCTGGGTATTGAAGGCCAGGTGGCGTTCGGCCGGGTCGACAGGCGCCTCGCGCTCGTCCAGCATCTTCACGTAGCCGCCCAGGGGCAGCATGCCGATGGAAAACTCCGTGGCCTTGTTTTTGAGTTTCCAGCTGTAGATCGGCTTGCCGAAACCGATGGAGAACTTCAGGACCTTGATGCCACAAGCCACGGCCACGCGGTAGTGGCCGTACTCGTGCACGGCAATCAGGATGCCCAGCGTCACGATGAAGGAAATCAAGGTCAACATGTCAAAGCTCCAGTTGTCCGGCGATTTGAAGGGCGACGCGGCGGGCCTGCCCATCCAGACCGAGCAGGCCTTCAACATCACTTACCTCTGAGGGCGCCAGCGCCTCCAAAGTTGCGTGATTTACATGGTGAATATGGTCAAAACGGATGCGTTTTTCAAGAAAGGCGGCAACTGCCACCTCGTTGGCGGCATTGAGCACGGCGGTGCTGCCGACGGGCCCGTTGAGCACCTCCCAGGCCAGCGGCAAGCCGGGAAAGCGTTCATCGTCCGGGACTTCAAAGGTCATGGTGGCCAGCGACCTGAAATCCAGGGCCTTGGCTCCCGACACCACCCGGTCGGGCCAGGCCAGGCCGTAGGCGATGGGAACGCGCATGTCGGGCGTTCCGAGCTGCGCCACCACCGAGGTGTCGCGGTACTGCACCATGGAATGGATGATGCTCTGGGGGTGGATCACCACCTCGATCTGTTCCGGCGTCAGGCCGAACAGGTATTTGGCCTCGATGACCTCCAGGGCCTTGTTCATCATGGTGGCCGAGTCGACCGAGATTTTCCGGCCCATCACCCAGTTCGGGTGGGCGCAGGCTTCGTCGGGCGTGACGTGGCGCAGGCTGGCGGCGTCCCGGGTGCGAAAGGGCCCGCCGGACGCGGTCAGGATGATTTTTTCGACCCGGTCGCCCCAGGTCGCGGCGTCCTCGGGCAGGGACTGGAAGATGGCTGAGTGTTCGCTGTCTATAGGCAGCAGCTTGGCACCGCCGGTGCGTACCGCCTGCATGAAGACCTCACCGCCCACCACCAGCGCTTCCTTGTTGGCCAGCAGCAGGCGCTTGCCCGCGCGGGCCGCCGCCATGCAGGGCGCAAGGCCGGCCGCGCCCACAATGGCCGCCATGACGGTGTCCACCGACTCGTGCGAGGCGATCATTTCGAGCGCATCGGGCGCCCACAGCACCTGCACAGGGAGCTGGTGGGCCTTGACCTTGTCCGCCAGCAGGCGGGCATGCGGCTCGCTCGCCATCACGGCGTAGCGCGGCTTGAACTGGACGCATTGCGCCAGCATCAGGTCGGTCTGGGTTGCCGCGCTGAGCGCGAACACGTCAAAACGGCCGGGATGGCGCGCAATCACGTCCAGCGTGTTGACGCCTATGGACCCCGTGGAGCCCAGAACGGTGATGCGCTGCTTGCTGAAGGGCATGATGGGCCTAGAGGGAGACCAGCATCATCGCCAGGGGCAGCGTGGGCAGCAGCGCATCGACACGGTCCAGCACACCGCCGTGGCCGGGCAACAGGCCGCTGGAGTCCTTGACACCCGCGCTGCGTTTGATCAGGGATTCGACCAGGTCGCCCACCACGCTCATGGCCGCCAGGAAAATGACCGCCAGAAGCATGACCAGCAGGCCGTGGTTTGCCACCAGCCGGCTGTAAAGCGTCGCCTCACCCCAGAAACCCGCGCCGCCGGCGGCGGCGCCCGCGTAGACCCAGGCGAGCGACAGCGCGACCACCCCGGCCATGCCGCCCCAGACACCCTCCCAGCTCTTGCCCGGGCTGATCGAAGGCGCCAGCTTGCCCTTGCTGAAGCGGCCACCAAAGGTGCGGCCCGCGAAGTAGGCAAAGATATCCGCCACCCAGACCAGCAGCAGCACGGACAACAGGAAATTGACACCGGCGACGCGCGCCTGGGCAACGGCCAGCCAGGCCAGCCACAGCGCGACCAGCCCCGCCACCAGGCGCAGTGCCTTCGGAATGCGCGGCCAGCCGGCCACCCCATTGCGCAGCAGCCAGCCACCGGCCAGTACCCACACAGCGCCGGCAGCGGCCCACAGCATGGGCAAAGGTTTTTCAAGCAGGCCGCCGTACCAGGACAGCGCGCAGGCCGCCACGCACGCAAAGCCCAGGCCTATGGAAACGCCCTGCCCGTAGCCGTTGAGGCGGCCCCATTCCCAGGCCCCCGCCGCGATCAGCAGCAGCGCCACGGCGCAGAAGGGCTGGGGCGTTTTGTAAAAAAGTGCGGGCAGCAAAATCGCCAGCAGGACAATCGCCGTGATCACACGCTGTTTAAGCATCAAGCCGCCTTTGCATTGTCGTTGTTGACCTGACCGCTGACCTGCGCGGAGGTCTGGCCAAAACGCCGTTCGCGGGTGCGAAAAACGGCAATCGCCTCGTCCAGCGCCGCCTCGTCGAACTCGGGCCACAGCTTGTCGGAAAAATGCAGTTCCGAATAGGCGGCCTGCCACAGCAGGAAGTTGCTGATGCGCAATTCGCCGCCGGTGCGGATCAGCAGATCCGGGTCGGGCACATGCGCCATCGCCATGGCCCGGTCCAGTGACAGCTCGGTGATGGCCTCCCCGCGGCTGGCCAGTTTTTGCGCGGCCTGGGCGATGTCCCAGCGCCCGCCGTAGTTGAAACACACATTGAAGACCAGCCGGCTGTTTGCCGAGGTGTCGCGCTCAGCCTTGGCCAGCCCGGCCTGCACCTTGTCGGACAGGCGCTGGCGATCACCCACGAAGTGCAGTTGCACACCGTTCTCGTTCAGGCTGGGCACTTCCTTGGCCAGCGACAGGGCCAGCAGCTCCATCAGGCCGGAAACCTCTTCGGACGGCCGGTTCCAGTTTTCTGAGGAGAACGCAAACACCGTCAGCACGCCGATGCCGCGCTCCAGGCAGGCGCGCACGCAGCGGCTGAGCGAATCGACGCCCTGCTTGTGGCCCGCAATGCGGGGCAGAAACCGTTTGGTCGCCCAGCGCCCATTGCCGTCCATGACGATGGCAATGTGGCGCGGGACCGGGTTAGTACTGATGGCCATGGACGATTCAGGCCGGACGCTGAAGCGTCAAACCGCCATGATGTCTTGTTCCTTGCCGGCGACCAGTTTGTCGACTTCAGCAATGAAACGGTCGGTGAACTTCTGGATGTCTTCCTGCGCGCGGCGCTCGTCATCCTCGGAAGCCAGTTTGTCCTTGACCAGCTTCTTGATGCCGTCGTTGGCATCGCGGCGCAGGTTGCGGATGGCGACCTTGGCGTGCTCGCCTTCGCCGCGCACGACCTTGGTGAGCTCCTTGCGACGCTCTTCGGTCATCGCCGGCATCGGAACGCGGATCAAATCGCCCTGCGCCGCCGGGTTGAGCCCCAGGTCGGAATCGCGGATGGCTTTTTCAATCTTGGCGCCCATGCCTTTTTCCCAGGGCGAGACGCTGATGGTGCGCGCATCGAGCAAAGACACGTTGGCCACCTGGCTGATGGGCACCATGGAACCGTAGTAATCCACATGCACGGTGTCGAGCAGGCCGGGGTTGGCGCGGCCGGTGCGGATCTTGGTGAGGCCGTTCTTGAACGAGTCGATGGACTGCAGCATTTTTTGCTCTGCCAGCTGCTTGACTTCAACAATGCTCATGGTCGAATCTCCGGATTTTTATAGCGAAAAAAAGCAAGCCAAGGACGGTCAGACGTGAACCAGCGTTCCCTCGTCTTCGCCCTGCACCACGCGCTTGAGCGCGCCGTGCTTGAAAATGCTGAACACTTTGATAGGCAGCTTCTGGTCACGGCACAGCGCAAAGGCGGTGGCATCCATGACCTCGAGGTTTTTGCCCATGGCCTCATCAAAGGTGATGTTGGTGTAGCGCGTGGCCTTCGGGTCCTTCTTGGGGTCCGCAGTGTACACACCGTCGACCTTGGTGGCCTTGAGCACGATCTCGGCGCCGATCTCGGCGCCGCGCAATGCGGCCGCCGTGTCGGTGGTGAAAAATGGATTGCCGGTGCCGGCCGCGAAGATGACGACCTTGCCCTCTTCGAGATACTGCAAGGCCTTGGGGCGGACGTAGGGTTCGACCACACGCTCGATCCCGATGGCCGACATCACGCGGGCGATGAGGCCGGCCTTGTCCATGGTGTCGCCCAAAGCCAGGGCGTTCATCACGGTGGCCAGCATGCCCATGTAGTCGGCGGTGGCGCGGTCCATGCCGACCGAGCCGCCGGCTACGCCGCGAAAGATGTTGCCGCCGCCTATCACCACCGCCACCTCGACACCCATGCGGGTGACTTCGGCGATTTCCTCAACCATGCGCACGATGGTGGCACGGTTGATACCGAAAGCGTCGTCGCCCATCAGGGCCTCACCTGACAGTTTTAACAAGATTCGCTTGTAGGCTGGCATGTGAGGAGCTTTCTGTGGTTAAAGTGAATTGGAGTTTAGCGGCCTTCCGGCTAGGCTGAGTGCTTAAGCGGCCTTGGCGGCTGCGACCTGGGCCGCGACTTCGGCTGCGAAATCGTCAACCTTCTTCTCGATGCCTTCGCCCACCACGTACAGCGTGAAGGACTTGATCGTGGTCGCCTTTTCCTTGAGCATCTGCTCGACGGTCTGCTTGTCGTTCTTGACGAAAGTCTGGTTGTACAGGCTGACTTCCTTCAGGTACTTTTGCACGCCGCCTTCGATACGCTTTGCAACAATTTCAGCGGACTGCACGGGCTTGCCTTCGGCTTGGGCCTTGGCGGCATCTTCAGCGGCCTTGGCGGCAGCCACCGAGCGCTCTTTGGCGACCAGTTCGGCGGGAACTTCGGCGCTGGACAGCGACACGGGCTTCATCGCGGCCACATGCATGGCGACGTCCTTGGCGGCGGCCTCGTCGCCTTCAAACTCCACCACCACGCCAATGCGCGTGCCGTGCAGGTAAGAGGCCAGCTTGCTGCCGCTGAAGCGCTTGAAGCGTCGCACGCTCATGTTTTCGCCGATCTTGCCGATCAGGCCCTTGCGCACGTCCTCGACCGTGGGGCCGAAACCGTCCAGCGACAAAGGCATCGCGCCCACGGCTTCCACGTCGGCCGGGTTGTTCTTGACGATACCTTCGACCACGGCCTTGGTGAAAGCGAGGAAGCTGTCGTTCTTGGTCACGAAGTCGGTTTCGCAATTGATTTCAACCAGCGCGCCCACATCACCTTCACGGTGCGCAGCCACGACACCTTCGGCGGTGACGCGGGAAGCGGCCTTGCCGGCCTTGCTACCGAGCTTGACACGCAGGATTTCTTCCGCTTTTTCGAAGTTGCCTTCAGCCTCGGTCAGTGCTTTCTTGCACTCCATCATCGGGGCGTCGGTTTTGGCGCGCAGTTCAGCGACCATGCTTGCAGTAATTGCCATTTTGATTCTCCGTTTTGTCGTGTTCACGGGGATGGGCCGACAGGACCCGCCCCCCTTAATGCTTAAGTTGTGAAAAAGGGGCTACGCGAGCCCCTTTTTCGCGTCTGGCGCAGAGCCGAAAACTATCAGGCGGCTGCGTTGTCCACTTCCACGAACTCGTCCGAGCTCTCAGCCGACACGGCCTTGACGACGTCGTTCACGGCGTTGGCACGGCCTTCCAGGATCGCGTCGGCGATACCGCGGGCGTACAGCGCCACAGCCTTGGAGGAGTCATCGTTGCCGGGGATCACGTAATCGATGCCGATAGGCGAATGGTTGGAATCCACCACACCGATCAGGGGGATGCCGAGCTTCTTGGCTTCCAGGATCGCGATTTTGTGGAAGCCCACGTCGATCACGAAAATGGCGTCCGGCAGTGCGTTCATGTCCTGAATGCCGCCGATGTCTTTTTCCAGCTTTTCGATTTCACGCTTGAAGGTCAGCTGTTCTTTTTTGCTGATGGAGTCGAGGCCGGCTTCCTGCTGGGCCTTCATCTCTTTCAGGCGTTTGATCGAGGTCTTGACCGTCTTGAAGTTGGTCAGCATGCCGCCCAGCCAGCGCTGGTCAACGTAAGGAACGCCGGCGCGCTTGGCTTCGGTCGCGACGATTTCGCGGGCCTGGCGCTTGGTGCCCACCATCAGGATGGTGCCGCGGTTGGCGGACAGCTGCTTGGCGAACTTCATCGCCTCCTGGTACATCGGCAGCGATTTTTCCAGGTTGATGATGTGAATGCGGTTGCGGTGACCGAAGATGTATGGAGCCATCTTGGGGTCCCAGAAACGGGTTTGGTGTCCGAAATGAACGCCTGCTTCTAGCATTTCGCGCATAGTGGTCGACATAAAAATACTCCAAAAGGTTGTGTCTAAAATCAGCGCTTATCGCCCTGAGGCTCTCTTTTTTGAGATTCCCGGGACAACACCTTGGTGTGGCTGATTTGCGATTTGCATTGCAAACAACAGAATCGTCATTCGCAAAGCCTGTCGAGTATAACATCCTCCCATACTCCTTTCCCGCACCTTCCCCCATCCCCATGAGCCAGACCCCCTTCCCAGGCGACCTCCATGCCGTCCGCCAGGCACTCCAGGCGGGCCATGTGCAAGCCGCGGACATCCTGGCGCAGGCTGCCCAGGCCGCGCAAAGCGATGCCTGCCGCCATGTTTTCATGCCCGGTTCGCTGGCAAATCCGCCCCAAACGCCGAAAACCGCCCCGTCTGGCGATGCCGGACCTACGCTTGCGGGAATTCCGGTTTCCATCAAGGATTTGTTCGACGTGGCGGGCCAGGTCACAGCCGCCGGGTCCAAAGTGCTGGCGCAGTCCGCCCCGGCCCAAGCCGACTGCCCCGCCGTGGCGCGCCTGCGGGCCGCCGGTGCGGCACTGGTGGGCCGCACCAACATGGTCGAATTCGCTTTTTCGGGCGTGGGCATCAACCCGCACTACGGAACGCCCGCCAACCCGGCCGATCCGGCCACGCCTCGCATCCCGGGCGGCTCGTCGTCAGGCGCGGCGGTGTCGGTGGCCACGGGCGCGGCCCTGGTGGGGCTGGGCTCGGACACAGGAGGCTCGATCCGAATTCCCGCGGCCTTGTGCGGCATCGTGGGTTTCAAGAGCACGGCCCGCCTGGTGCCAACCACCGGCGCCCTGCCCCTGTCCATCAGCCTGGACACCGTGAGCGCCCTGACGCGCTCGGTGCGCGACGCCGTCACTGTGCACGAGGTGCTGGCGGCACGCCAGGTGAGGCTGGCCGGCAAACCGCTGTCCGCCTGCCGCCTGGCCGTGGCCCGCACGCAGATGCAGGATGCGTTGAGCCGCACCGTGGCCCAGGCGTTTGAGCGCAGCCTGCAGGTCTTGCGCCGGGCCGGCGCCCATATCGAGGAGATCGCGCTGGAGGAAATCTCCGAACTGGGGGCCATCAACGCCACCGGCGGCCTGTCCGCGGCGGAAAGTTACGCCTGGCACCGCAGCCTGATCGCCGAACACCAGGCCAGCTACGACCCGCGTGTCGCGCAGCGCATCCTGCGCGGCGCCAGCATGAGCGCAGCCGACTACATCGACTTGGTGGCGGCCCGCAAGGCCTGGATCACCCGCATGGAAATCCGCCTGGACGGCTTTGACGCCGTGCTGTCGCCCACCGTGCCCCTTGTCGCGCCGCCGATTGCCGGCCTGCTCAACGACGACACCGAGTTCTTCAGGGTCAACGGCCTTTTGCTGCGCAACACCTCCGTGGTTAACATGCTCGACGGCTGTGCGATTTCCCTGCCCTGCCACACGCCCGGCCAGTTGCCCGTGGGCCTGATGCTGTGGCACGCGGCGCTGCATGATGACGATGTGCTGGACCTGGCCATGCAGGTGGAAGCCGCCCTGGCCCTGTCGCTGCAGCAATAACCGCCGCCGACCCATCCAGTTCGGGCCAGCGGCCTGCTTCACTTCATAAAAACAATGCAGAACACGTTTCACCATCCCGAGCGCTCCGCCTCCACCCCACGCCGCCGCGGCGCCCTCGTATGAGGATCGCCGTCATTGGTGCCGGCATCATCGGCATCACCACCGCCTACGAACTGGCCCTGGACGGCCATGACGTCACCGTGTTCGAACGCCGCGGCGCGGCGGCCGAGGAGACCAGCTTCGCCAACGCCGGCCTGGTCGCGCCCGGCTACGTCACACCCTGGGCAGCGCCCGGCATGCCGCGCAAGGTCCTCAGCCACCTGTTCAGCCGGCACGCGCCCGTCAAGCTCGCCCTGCCGCTGTCGGCCGGTGAACTGGCCTGGATGTGGAAATGGTTTCGCGCCTGCAAGCTCGATACCTACCTGGCCAATCGCGCACGCATGCAGCGCCTGGCCTTTTACAGCCGGGAACGACTGCACCACCTGACCGCCGAGCTGCAACTCGAATACGACGGCAGCCCCGGTTACATGGTTTTGCTCCGCTCCGAAAAGGATAGCAAGTTGGTGCAACCCGGCCTGGCGGTGCTGCGCGAGGCCGGCGTGGCCTTCAAGGAAATCGGCCCCGAGGAGGTCCTCAAGATCGAGCCGGCGCTGAACACGGACACACCCTTCCTGGGCGCGGTGCACCTGCCGAACGACGAGGTGGCCAACTGCCGGCAGTTTGCGCTGCTGCTCAAAAATGAAGCCCAGCGCCTGGGCGTGAACTTTGAGTTCAACACCACGGTGGCTGGGCTGGAGCAGGCACAGCCCGCCAGCCTGGTCATCGCTGGTGAAAACACGCCGCGCGGCTTCGACCGCGTCGTGATGTGCGCCGGCCTGGCCTCGGCGCAGCTCTTGAAGCCGCTGGGCCTGAAAATCCCGATGGCGGCGGTTTACGGCTACTCCATCAGCGCACCGATTCGCGAACCCCTGAACGCGCCACGCAGCGCGCTGATGGACGAACGCTACAAGGTGGCGATTTCACGCCTGGGCAATCGCGTGCGCGTAGCCGGCAGCGCCGAAATCGGCGGCTCGCTGGACAATAAACGGGCCGGCTCCCTGCAAACCCTTTACAAGGTTTTACATGATTGGTTTCCGGGTGCGGCCCAGCTCTCCAACATCGGCGCCAGCGTGCAGGAGTGGAAAGGCGCCCGGCCCATGCTGCCTGACGGGCCGCCCATCATCGGCGACAGCGGCATTCCCGGACTCTGGCTCAACCTGGGCCACGGATCCAGCGGCTGGGCACTCAGTTGCGGCAGCGCGCGGGCGCTGGCCGATCTGATGGCAGGGAAAAGCACGGACATCGACATGGAAGGGCTGGACGTCGCCCGCCTTGCCTGAAACCCGGCGAGTCCCGTTCCTGCGAGACACCGGGGGGCCGCACAATCGGGCCATGCGAAGAATTTCCAGCGCCCTCAGCGAGCCGCTTCACAGCGTGGCGGCTACCCGCGAACTTGAGCAGCTCGCCGCCGCCGGCCTGCCGCCGCACACGCTGATGCAACGGGCCGGCCTTTCGGTCGCCCGCCTGGCGCTGGCCCTGGCGCCGCACGCGCAGCGCATCTGGGTTGCCTGCGGGCCCGGCAACAACGGCGGCGACGGTTTCGAGGCCGCCATGCACCTGCACCGCTGGGGCAAAAACGTGACCCTCACCTGGACGGGCCCATCCCCCGGGAAAACCGGCCAGCCACCCGACGCCCAGGCCTCGCGCGAACGCGCCCTGGCGGCCGGCGTGCCCATGTCCGCGGAGCCGCCTGAAGGCTTCGATTTCTGCATAGACGCCCTGCTGGGCATAGGCGGCACGCTGGACCCGGCCCGGCCGGGCATGGCCCTAATGCTGGAATGGCTGGCGCGCATGCAGGCCGGTGCCGCACCGCGGCTCGCGGTGGACGTGCCGACCGGCCTGGACGCCGACACCGGGGTGTTCAAGCTTGAACTTGCGGCGGCACCAGATATCTTTACCTTGAGCCTTTTGACCCTGAAGCCGGGGCTGTTCACCGCGAACGGCCGCGACCGCGCGGGCCAGGTATGGTTTGACGGCCTTGGCACGGCGACGGCCGACGCACCGGAGGCCTGGCTGCTGGGTGCCGACCGGGCCTCGCAAGCACCAAGGCATACCAGCCCGCACGCCAGCCACAAGGGCAGCTTTGGCGACGTGGCCGTGCTGGGCGGCGAGTCCACCGCCCACAGTCATATGGCGGGCGCCGCCCTGCTGGCGGCGCGGGCCGCACTGCACGCGGGTGCGGGCCGGGTGTATGTGGCCCTGCTCGGCAAGCCGGCGCTCAGTGTGGATCCCCAGCAACCCGAATTGATGTTCCGCGCCCCCGAGGCGCTGGACCTGGCGCAGCAGGTGGTGGTGTGCGGCTGCGGCGGTGGTGACGCCGTGCGCGCGGTGCTGCCCAAGGTGCTGTCGGCGGCTCCCCGGCTGGTGCTGGACGCGGACGCGCTCAACGCGATCGCGGCGGATACGCAGCTGCAAACCCAGCTCACGTCCCGCCACCACCGCGGCTATGCGACAGTGCTCACGCCCCACCCGCTCGAAGCCGCCCGGCTGGCAGGAAGCAGCGCCAAAGAGGTGCAGGCCGGCCGGCTGGCGTCCGCCCGTCAATTGGCCGAGCGCTTTCAGTGCGTCGTGGTGCTCAAAGGCTCGGGGACCGTGATCGCCGCGCCGGGCCGGGCCAGCGCCATCAACAGCAGCGGCAATGCCCTGCTGGCCACTGCCGGCACGGGTGATGTGCTGGCAGGAATACTGGGCGCCCATATGGCCGGAGGCCTGGAGGCTTTCGAAGCGGCCTGCAGCGCCGTGTTTGCCCACGGCCGCAAGGCCGATGAATGGCCGGCGGGCCACGGTGGCCAGGCGCTGACGGCGTCGGCGCTGGCCGGCTGCTAGACGATGACCATCAAGGCAATCTGCAGCAGCACGATCAGCACCAGCGCCGAGATGTCGACCCCGCCCACGACGGGGATCACGCGGCGCAACGGCGCCAGCACGGGCTCCGTCAGGCGGCCCAGCAAGGCATAGGCGGGCGAGCCGGGCTGTATCCACGAGAGGATGGCAAAACCCAGCACCAGGATGAACAGGGTTTGCAATGCCACACGGACCAGCATCTTGAGCGCGAACGACAACAGCGACAGCAAGAGCAGGGGCGCCACGTCAAGCGCTCCCGGCAGCACGCCGGACAACAAGGCCCACAGCAGGGCATAGGCCAGCGCCAACACGGCGGCGGCGATCACGCTGGCCCAGTCCACCCGCGACTGCGCCAGCGACCTGGGCAATGCGCGGCGCAGGGGCTTGACCAGCCAGTCGGTCAGCGCCATCACAAAACTGCCCGGCTGGGCGCTCATGTTGACCCGGACCCAGTTCATCCACGCACGCAGCAGTGCCGCCGCAATCAGCAGGAAAAAAATGGTCTCAAGAAGAAACGACAGGATACGGATCAGCATGCGCGGCCTGCCCTGGACGAGAAAGGATGGGAAAAACAATCCATGGCTATTTCCGGATTCCTAGCGGCGCGGCTTCTTGCCCTGTTTGCGCCCGGCGCTGCCGGCGGCTTTCTTGACGGCCGCCTTCAGCGCCTGGATGGGCGACTTGGGCGTGCGTTCGCTGCCGGCGCCGCCGGTGCTCCGGCCTGAACCGCTGCTGCGGCTACTGGAGCGGGTTTCCGCGTGCTTGCCCACCGGCTTCTTGCCGGCCTTGCCGGTTCGGGGTTCGCCGGCGTGGCGCGCGGCGCCGCGTTCCTGGGCCGGCAACTCCGTCGCATGGCCGCCGGTCTTGTCCTTCATGGCACGGCCGACCAGGTCCTGGCCCTCGTTCACCAGGCGGAAATCAATCTTGCGGCCGTCCAGGTCCACCCGGCTGACCTGCACCCTTACCCGCGTGCCGATGGCGTAGCGGATGCCGGTGCGCTCGCCGCGCAGCTCCTGCCGCGCTTCGTCGAAGCGGAAGTATTCGCCGCCCAGTTCCGTGATGTGCACCAGGCCTTCGACGTACATCGCATCCAGCGTGACGAAGATGCCGAAGCCCGTGGCCGCCGTGACGACACCGCCGAACTCCTCACCGAGGTGCTCGCGCATGTATTTGCACTTGAGCCAGGCCTCGACGTCTCGGCTGGCTTCGTCGGCGCGGCGTTCGTTGGCGCTGCAGTGCAAGCCGGCCGCTTGCCAGGCGAGTTCGTCGGCACTGGCTTTTTTCGGCTTCTGGGTCGGCTCCTTGACGCGCGAGGCCAGCCGTTTGGACAGCTTGGCCTCGGCCTCTCCCGGCGTGGGCAGGGTCGGCAATTGGTATTTGGCCTTGTTCAGCACTGCCTTGATGACGCGGTGCACCAGCAGATCTGGGTAGCGCCGGATCGGGCTGGTGAAGTGCGTGTAGGCCTCGTAAGCCAGGCCGAAGTGGCCGCTGTTCATGGGCGTGTAGATGGCCTGCTGCATGGAGCGGAGCAGCATCGAGTGGATTTGCTGCGCGTCCGGCCTGTCCTTGGTGGCCAGCGCGATGCGCTGGAACTCGCCCGGTTCCGGGTCATCGCTGATGGTCATGCCGACGCCGGCCACCTTCAGGTAGTTGCGCAGCATCTCCTTCTTCTCGGGCGTCGGGCCTTCGTGCACACGGTACAGGCCCACATGCTTGCTCTGGGAAATAAAGTCGGCCGAGCAGACGTTGGCGGCCAGCATGGCCTCCTCGATCAGGCGGTGGGCCACGTTGCGCGTGCGGGGCACGATTTTTTCGATACGTCCAGCTTCGTCGCAGACGATCTGCGTTTCGGTGGTTTCGAAATCCACGGCTCCGCGCACGCCGCGCTCCTTGAGCAAGGCCTGGTAGACGTCGTGCAGGTCGAGCAAATGCGGCACCAGTGCCTTGCGCTGCGCGGCTTCGGGGCCGCGTGTGTTGGCCAGGATGGCGGCGACCTCGGTATAGGTGAAGCGCGCCTGGCTGAACATCACGGCCGGGTAGAACTGGTAGGCATGGACCTCGCCCTTGGCGTTGACCAGCATGTCGCAGACCATGCACAGGCGCTCGACGTTGGGGTTGAGCGAACACAGGCCGTTGGAGAGTTTCTCCGGCAGCATGGGAATCACGCGGCGCGGGAAGTACACGCTGGTGGCGCGGTCGTAGGCGTCGATGTCGATGGCGCTGCCGGTTTCCACATAGTGGCTCACGTCGGCAATCGCCACCAGCAGGCGCCAACCTTTGCCGCGGCCGACCTTGGCCGGCTCGCAGTACACGGCGTCGTCAAAGTCGCGGGCGTCTTCGCCGTCGATGGTGACCAGCGGAACGTCGGTCAAGTCGATGCGGTGTTTTTTGTCGGCCGGCCGCACGGCGTCCGGCAGGGAACGGGCCAGGGCCAGGGCTTCGTCGCTGAATTCATGCGGCACGCCGTATTTGCGCACCGCGATTTCGATTTCCATGCCGGGGTCGTCGATCTCGCCCAGCACTTCCTTGACGCGGCCCACAGGCTGACCGAACAGCGCCGGTGGCTCGGTGAGTTGCACCACCACCACCTGGCCAACTTTAGCCGTGCCGGTGGCGCCCTTGGGGATCAATACGTCTTGGCCGTAGCGCTTGTCTTCGGGCGCGACCAGCCAGACGCCGCTTTCCTGCAACAGGCGGCCAATGATGGGGTTGGAGGAGCGCTCGATGATCTCGGTCACGCGGCCTTCAGGCCGGTTTTTGCGGTCATGCCGCACGATGCGCGCCTTGACGCGGTCCTTGTGCAGCACCGCGCGCATTTCGTTGGGCGGCAGGTAAATATCCGCCTCGCCGTCGTCGCGCAATACGAAACCATGGCCGTCGCGGTGGCCGGAAACGGTGCCCTCGAATTCAGCGAGCAGACCGGAGGAATGGGCGGACGATCCGCCCGCATGGGAGTGAGTTGTTTTGATAAAAAGTCTCTATTTGTTGGAGGCTGCTGGCTTTGAGTATGCAGCCGAAATATTTCAGGAAAATTTGCGGGCCGAGGCCTCAGAAAGCATTCAAGTAATGGTACACTGCTAGCTGTGCCCGGGTGGCGGAATTGGTAGACGCGCACGGTTCAGGTCCGTGTATCGCAAGATGTGGAGATTCGAGTTCTCTCCCGGGCACCAGATACACCAAACAGCTTTGCCAGACTCTGAAACGAGCTCTGGAAGAAAGCAAGATTAAAGCCACTGCGACCCAGTGGCTTTTTTTATTGCTGGAATTTCCGGGCCTCATCTTCCGGCCCGGTCTTTCGCCCTCAATCTTGATCAAACGGGCACGGCCACCAGGTCGTGGCCCTGGGTCCCGACGATGCGGGCCCGGGTGAATTCACCGACTTTCAGCGTCTTGCTGATTTTCTCGGGCGGCAGCAGCTTGACCACGCCGTCGATCTCGGGCGCATCGGCATAGGAACGCCCGGTGCCGCCCTTTCGGCCCAGCGCCGGGGCCGAATCCACCAGCACCTGCATGGTCGCGCCTATGCGTTGCTGAAGCTTCTGGCTGGACACCGCCTCGGCAACCGCCATGAAACGGGCGCGCCGCTCTTCACGCAATTCCATCGGCAGCATGCCGGGAATGTCGTTGGCCGTCGCGCCTTCCACGGCGCTGTAGGCAAAGCAACCTGCGCGGTCGATTTTGGCCTCGCGCATGAAGTCCAGCAGGTGCTCGAATTCCGCTTCGGTTTCACCGGGAAAACCGGCGATAAAGGTGCTGCGGATCACGATCTCTGGGCAGATTTCGCGCCAGCGCGCAATGCGCTCGAGGTTTTTCTCGCCGCTGGCCGGCCGCTTCATGCGCTTGAGCACATCCGGATGGCTGTGCTGCAGCGGAACATCAAGGTAAGGCAAGACCTTGCCGGTGGCCATCAGCGGCAGCACCTCGTCCACACTAGGGTACGGATACACGTAATGCAAACGCACCCAGGCACCGTAGGGCTCGGCGATTTCGCCGAGAGCCTGCACCAGCTCCAGCATGCGCGTCTTGACGGGCTTGCCATCCCAAAAGCCGGTGCGGTATTTCACGTCCACGCCGTAGGCCGAAGTGTCCTGGCTGATGACCAGCAGCTCCTTCACGCCGCCCTCAAACAGTGCACGCGCCTCATTGAGTACGTCGCCTATGGGCCGCGACACCAGGTCGCCGCGCATCGAGGGGATGATGCAGAAGGTGCAGCGGTGGTTGCAACCTTCGCTGATTTTCAGGTAGGCGTAGTGCCGGGGCGTGAGCTTGATGCCGGCAATGCCGAAGGCGTTGGGCACCAGGTCCACAAAGGGATCATGCGGCTTGGGCAGGTTCAGGTGGACCGCGTCCATGACTTCCTGCGTCGCATGCGGACCGGTCACGGCCAGTACGCTGGGATGCATCTGGCGCACCAGGTTGCCGCCGTCGTCGCCGGCCTTGGCGCCCAGGCAACCGGTGACGATGACCCGGCCGTTTTCGGCCAGAGCCTCGCCGATGGTGTCCAGGCTTTCCTTGACTGCATCGTCGATGAAGCCGCAGGTGTTGACGATCACCAGGTCCGCGCCTTCAAAGGTCTTGGAGGTCTGGTAACCCTCGGCGCTCAATTGCGTGAGGATCAATTCGGAATCAGTCAGGGCCTTGGGGCAGCCCAGGCTGACAAAGCCGACGCGAGGGGCGGCTTTGGGAGTGGCGGGTGCGGGTGGGAAAATAACTTCGCTCATGGGGTCTATTGTCTCAGGGTAAGCATCAGGGCGAACCGTGGACCCCGGATGGCCTTCAACGGCCTGTCAACGCACGGGCACATTGCCCGGCATTCAGTTCATTTTTTCAAGCCGAAGGCCTGCAGCATCTGCTCGCTCTGCTTTTGCATCTGCTCTTGCATCTGCGTAAAAACGGTTTTGGATTGCTCCACGTAAGTGCCCATCATGCCCTGCATCATGGGCGACTGGGCATTCATGAACTGCGCCCACATTTCAGGGCTCAGCCCTTTGGACTGCTCAGCCATCTTGACCTGCAGGTCCATGAAGCTCTGGACGTTTTTCTCCAGGTAGGCGCCCATGAAACCCTGCATCGCATTGCCGTAAAAACGGATGATGTTGGCCAGCACGGCCTCTGTGAACATGGGCTCGCCGCCGCTCTCTTCTTCAAGAATGATCTGCAGCAGGATGCTGCGCGTCAGGTCTTCATTGGTCTTGGCATCGCGCACCACAAAATCAGCACTGTCCATCACCAGCTGGCGAACCTCGGTGAGCGTGATGTAGGTCGACGTTTCGGTGTCATAGAGCCGGCGGTTCGGGTATTTCTTGATCACGCGGGACGCCGCAGCCTTGCCGGCAGACCGGCCGCTTTTGGCGCCGGAATTGCCGTCGGCAACCGCTTCGCCTTGTGAAGGCGGAAGGCCGGATGCCGGGCTGGTGGATTTGCTTTTTGGCACTGATTTCTCCTCTGAATGACGGCCGGCATTGAGATGCCGGAGTTCCATACATTCTAGGAATTCTGATGTACTCAATCCCCTTGGTTTACCCTGTGTGATGGGCCCCGCATCACCGTGGATGCGAAAGCCTGGACAGGAACCATTCTGAGGGAATTGGTAGGCGCGATTGGACTCGAACCAACGACCCCCACCATGTCAAGGTGGTGCTCTAACCAGCTGAGCTACGCGCCTAAGGACTGTTCGAAGCTAGCAGTATAGCATTTATTTTTGCCCCCACGTTCGCTCACCGCATTCCATGAGGGGAGCACTCAGCGCCTGCGCGCCGAGCGCACGCCCGGCACCTCGGCCACGATGCCCAGCACCTGGTTGAGGCGGCCTGATTGCGCGACTTCGACGGTGAAGGTCATCCAGGCGGTGCCGCCGCGGTTGTCTTTCACCGACTGCGTCTGCACGCCGATGACGTTCATTTTTTCCTTGGCGAACACCTCGGAAATATCGCGCAGCAGGCCCTGCCGGTCGGCCGCTTCCACGGCAACGTCCACCGGATAGACCGCGCCGTCGGGCGTCTTGGGCGAATTCCATTGCACTTCGATTACGCGGTCCGGGCTGCCGGCCGCCATGTTGCGGAAGTTGCTGCAGTCGCTGCGATGAATGCTGACGCCTTTGCCCTTGGTGACGAAGCCAAGAATCTCATCGGGCGGCGCGGGCTTGCAGCACTTGGCCAGTTGCGTCAGCAGGGATCCCATGCCGACAACCAGCACGCCGCCCCCTGCCTTCTTTGCATTCGCGTTGGGCGCACGCGCCTTTTTTGCCAGCACGTAATCGTCCTGGCTCAACACCGGCTCGGGCGGCCTGAGCATGTTCTCTATCGTGCGCAGGGACAACTCGTCTTTGCCCACGACCTCAAACAAGTCCTCCGCCGCCTTGAAGCCGAGCTGCGCCGCCAGGTCGTCCAGCTTCATCGCCGTCTTGCCTTCGCGTTGCAGCAGTTTTTCGACGGCCTCGCGGCCGCGAGCCACGGTCTGCTCCATCGCCAGCGCGTTGAACCAGGCGCGCACCTTGGATTTCGCGCGGTGGCTGGACAGAAAGCCCAGTTCAGGATTGAGCCAGTCGCGCGAAGGCCCGCCTTCCTTGACGGTAATGACCTCCACGGTCTGGCCGTTCTGCAGCGGTGTATTGAGCGGCACCATGACACCGTCGATGCGCGCGCCTCGGCAGCGGTGGCCCAAGCTGGTGTGCACGCTGTAGGCGAAGTCAACCGTGGTCGCGCCTTGCGGCAACTCCACAATGGCGGCGTCAGGCGTCAGCACATAAATGCGGTCTTCAAACAGCCCTTGTTTGTCATCGCGCGCGCGCTGGGCGGCGGGGCCCGAGAGATCGCGCTCCCAGGCCAGCAGTTGCCGCAGCACGGCGATCTTGGCGTCGTATTCGCTGCTGGCCGACACACCGCCATAACCCTTGGTGCCGGCCTCCTTGTAGGCCCAGTGCGCGGCCACACCGTGCTCGGCGTGGTCGTGCATGGCCTGGGTGCGCACCTGGATTTCCACCGCCCTGCCCGCGTCGTCGCGCACCACGGTGTGCAGCGACTGGTAGCCGTTGGTCTTGGGCTTGGCGATGTAGTCGTCGAACTCGCCATCCACCGGCGTGAAGCGCGAATGCACGAAGCCGAGCGCCGCGTAACAGCCCTTCACGTCGGCGGCGATCACGCGCAGCGCGCGGATGTCGAAGACCTGTTCGAAGTCCAGCGACTTGCCGCGCATTTTCTTGACGATGCTATAGATATGCTTGGGCCGGCCCTGCACCAGCGCGGCGATGCCGTTCTGGTTCAGTTCACGCTCCAGCTGCGCGCGCAGGGCTTCCATGAAACCCTCGCGCTCCACACGCTTTTCATCGAGCAGGCGCGCCGTCTGCTTGTAGGTTTCGGGCTCCAGGAAGCGGAAGGCCAGGTCTTCCATTTCCCATTTGATCTGCCAGATGCCCAGGCGGTTGGCCAACGGTGCGAAGACGTGCAGCGACTCATAAGCCAAAGACAGCGGCGCGGCCTGCCGCGTCGCGGCATAGTGGCGCAGGGTCTGCAGGCGCGATGCCAGCCGCAGCATCACCACACGCAAATCGCGTGAGAACGCCAGCAGCATCTTGCGCACGTTCTCGGTCTGCGCGGCCGGGTCGTCCAGCAACTGCGCCTTCGCATTGGCGCTGCGCGCCTGGCGCTGCACCTGCACCAGCTTGGTGGTCTCCATCGCCAGCGCGGCATAGTTGGCGCCGAAGGCCTTGGTGATCACTTCCTGCGGCTTGGTCAGGTGCTGGCACGCATAGACCAGGTAGGTGGCCGCCTGCATGGCTTCCGAGCCGCCTATGGTTTTCAGGATGGAGGCGACCGCATCGGCGTGCACCAGGATGTTCTCGCCCGTGTCGTGCGTTTCAGTGGCGATCAGGGGTTCGGCGAACGCGCGGGCCCGGGCCAGCGCATGCGGCTGGTCCGGAAGGCTGTCGGCCGTGGCGGTCACGATGGAGGCATTCGCCCCCTGGGAGGCTGTCGGGCCACCGGGCCCGACCACATTGCTTTTCATGTAACTTCAGTCAAATAAGTTGGCGGGCCTCAGCCCAGCAGAAATCCCGTCACGGCGGCGACTTGGTCGGCGGCAACCAGAGTGGGCGCGTGCCCCACTCCCGCAAATTCCACCAGGCGGGCGCGCGGCGCGCGCTGCGTCATGGCCTGGGCTGTCTGGATGCTGAGCAGGTCGGACTGCTGGCCCCGTATCACCAGGGTTTCAGCCTTGATATTGTCGTAGAGCTGCCAGAGCATGGTTTCACCCTGGCGTGCGGATTCCTCGGTTTCCAGCTTGAAAGGCACAGCGATGGCCGGGTCGTAATGCAGGCGCCACTTGGCATCGGCGGCGTCCGAGACGCGCCTGAGCATGGGACGCGACAGCGCCAGCCACTGCTCGGGCGTGTGCGGGCCGAAGCTTTGGGAAATCGCCCACATCGCATCGGCCGCCTCCTGCACCGATCCGAAGTGGCCGGCCTGGCCCAGATAGGTGCCGATCCGCACGATCGCCTGCCACTCGATGGCCGGCCCCACGTCATTAAGTACCAGGCGACGCACCGGCGCCGGCAGGGGCAAGTCAGGCGTTCCACACACCGCCACGCCGATCAGCCCGCCCATGCTGGTGCCCACCCAGTCCAACGAGGTAACTGGCGCCTGGGCGTGCAACTGGCCCAGCATCGCCAGCATGTCGCCCGCATAAGTGCGCAACTGATAGCCCATAGGCTCCTTGAGCCAGTCGCTTTCCCCGCGGCCCACCACGTCGGGGCAGACCACGCGTATGCCGTCCCGCGCCTGCTCGGACAAGGCCCGCGCCAGCGTATCGAAATCGCGCCCCTGGCGCGACAGGCCATGCACGCACACCACCAGGTGCTCGCTGTCCGGCCTGCCCCATTGCCAGTACGCCATGCGGTGGCCGCCCGAGGCGTCGGGGCAATTTACGTAGTTCAGCGTAGGTTGGGTCATGGCGCGGCAGTTCAATTCAAAGGCTTGATAATTGCTTGAGAAATCAACCAGGCGCGGCGTGCACAACGCGAGGCCCGGTCTCCCAGTTCAACCATCGTAAATCATCCGGAGAAACAATATGCTCAAAGGTAAAACAGCCCTCGTCACCGGCTCGACCAGCGGGATAGGCCTGGGCATCGCCAAGGCGCTGGCGGCGCAAGGCGCCAACATCGTCATCAACGGCTTCGGCGACGTGGACGGCCCCAAGGCCGAAGTGGAAGCGCTGGGCGCGCGCGTGGCCTACCACGGCGCCGACATGAGCAAGGTCGCCGACATCGAGGACATGATGCGTTACGCCGCCGCGCAGTTCGGCCAGGTCGACATCCTGGTCAACAACGCCGGCATCCAGCACGTGGCCCGCGTCGAGAACTTCCCGGTCGAACGATGGGATGCCGTGATCGCCATCAACCTCAGCAGCGCCTTCCATGCCACCCGCTTGGCCCTGCCCGCCATGCTGGCGGCCAACGGCGGCAGGGGCTGGGGCCGCATCATCAACGTGGCGTCGGTCCACGGCCTAGTCGGTTCCGCCGAAAAATCCGCCTACGTCGCCGCCAAGCACGGCATCGTCGGCCTGACCAAGGTCACCGCACTCGAGAACGCCACCACGGGCGTGACCTGCAATGCCATCTGCCCCGGCTGGGTGCTCACGCCGCTGGTGCAAAAACAGGTGGACGCCAAGGCCGCCGCCGGCAACATCAGCAACGAGGCCGCCACCAGGCAGTTGCTGGGTGAAAAGGAGCCCTCCATGCAATTCACCACGCCCGAAGAGCTGGGCGCGCTGGCAGTGTTTTTCTGTTCGCCGGCCGGCAACAATGTGCGCGGCGTGGCCTGGAACATGGACGGCGGCTGGGCGGCGCAGTAAGCGCCTTCGCTTTTCTCTTTTCTCGTTACAGCATCCGGCTGACGTATTCGCCTATCGCGAGCGAACTCGTCAGCCCCGGCGATTCAATGCCAAAAAGATTGACCAGGCCCGCCACCCCGTGCTCGCGCGGGCCCTGGATCATGAAGTCCCTGGCGGCCTCATGGGGCGCCTGGATTTTGGGGCGTATGCCGGCATAGCCCGGCGTCAGCGCACCGTCGGCCAGCGCGGGCCAGTATTTGCGTACCTCGGCATAAAAGGCGTCACCGCGCGCCGGGTCCACCACCAGGTCGTCGGGCGAATCCACCCATTGCACGTCGGGGCCGAACTTGGCCTGGCCGCCCATGTCCACTGTGAGGTGCACGCCCAGGCCCGCGGCTTCGGGCACCGGGTAGATCAGGCGGCTGAAAGGTGAGCGCCCCGGCAGCGTGAAGTAGTTGCCCTTGGCGTAATGGCTGGGCGGCACATGCTGCGCGGGCAGGCCCGCAAAGCGCGCGGCCAGGTGCTGGGCCTGCAAGCCCGCGGCGTTGACGACGGTGGTGGCTTCGAGTTCAGTGCCGTCTTCCGCGGTGAGATAAAGGGCGCCTGGTGTGCATTCCGCACGGGCCAGCGGCGAACTCAGCGCGACCAGCCCGCCCGCGTTCTCCAGGTCGCCCTGCAGTGCCAGCATCAGGCCGTGGCTGTCGACAATGCCGGTGCTGGGAGAATGCAGCGCGGCCACGCATTCGAGTTGCGGCTCCAGCGCAAGGGCTTGCTTACGCGTCAGCAGCACCAGGTCGTTCACGCCGTTGGCGGCTGCCTTGTCGCGTATGCCCTGCAGCTGCGCGACCTGGGCCTCATTGGTCGCCACGATCAGCTTGCCGCAGCGCCTGTGGCCTATGCCGCGCTCGGCGCAGTAGGCGTACAACAAGCCCTTGCCTTCAACGCACAGCTGCGCCTTGAGCGAGCCTTGCGGGTAATAGATGCCGGCGTGGATCACCTCGCTGTTGCGCGAACTGGTGCCCGTGCCTATCGCATCGGCGGCCTCCAGCACCATCACTTCCCTGCCCCGCAGCGCCAGCGCGCGTGCCACGGCCAGGCCCACCACGCCCGCGCCAATCACCACACAATCGACTTTGTCCATCAGCGGCCTTCAAAACCTTCAATGACGTTGACGGCATTGGTGCCCAGCGCGGCGGCCGCATAGCCGCCCTCCAGCACGAACACCGTGGGCAGGCCCAGCTTGCCCAGGCGTTCGCCAAGGCGGATAAAGTCGCCGGGCTGCAGCGCGAACTTGGAAATCGGGTCTTCGGCAAAGGTGTCCAGCCCCAGCGACACCACCAGCGCGTCGGCGCTGAAGGTGTTGATGCGCAGGCAGGCTGCTTCCAGCGCCTCGAACCAGCGCGGCACCGTGCAGCCAGCCGGCAGCGGCAGGTTCAGGTTGAAGCCTGCGCCCTCGCCCGCACCGGTCTCGTCGGCATGGCCCAGATAGAACGGGTACTCGGTCATGGGGTCGCCGTGCACGCTCACGAAGAGCACGTCGGCGCGGTTGTAAAAAATGCTTTGCGTGCCGTTGCCGTGGTGGTAATCGACATCGAGCACCGCCACGCGCGTCGCGCCGCCGTCGCGCAAGGCCTGGGCCGCCACAGCGGCATTGTTCAGGAAACAATAGCCGCCCATGAAGTCGGGCCCGGCATGGTGGCCGGGTGGGCGGCTGCAACAAAAGGCGGCGCGCTCACTGCCGCTGCCCAGCAAGGCCGCGGCGCTGGCGGCGGCGTCCGCGCCGGCCTTGGCGGCCTGCCAGGTGCCGGCCGACAACGGCGAGCCGTTGTCCATCGAATACAAGCCCAGCCGCGCGGTGAAATTGACGGGCTCCACGTCGCTGCGCAAGCTTCGTACCGGCCACACCGAGGGAAAAGGCTGGCGGCCATCGTTGCCTTCCTCCAGCACCACCCAATCGCGCCAGGCATGCTCCAGAAATGCCAGGTAGCGGGCGGTGTGCACCTTGGCCAGCACCCCGCGGCTGTCGGCATGCGGCGTGCGCAGGACGTGGCCGCGTTCGCTCAGCCGGGCTTTGACGTACTCGGCGCGCGCCGGCGTCTCAAAACAGGGCACACGCTCACCGCGGAAAAACTCGTACTGCGGGGCATGGGCGTGGTGGCTGTCGCTGAAAAAGGTGAGCATGGTGAACGTACCTGGGTAAAAAGTGCAGGCGACCGCTGACAGGTTTCAGAGCTTGCGCGGGTCGGTCCTGAGCAGCAGCTCGACCAGCGAGCGCAAGCTGGCCTTGAGCGGTTCGGCGCCCGGCGCCAGCGCGAAGGTGCTTTCGTCCATATAAAGCTTGCGGTTGATCTCGAGCTGGATGCTGTGCCGGTGTTCGGCCGGCCGGCTGTAGCGCCGGACCAGCTCCACGCCTTTGTAAGGATGGTTGTAAGCCACGCTGTAGCCGCGCGCCTTCAGGTGCTCGCATACCAGCCTGGACAAGGCCTTGCCCGCGGTGGTGCCTTCACGGTCGCCCACCACGAAGTCAGCGTGCGCCTCACCCGGAAAATCCGTGGCGCTGCTGGACGCCACCGCGGGCATGGAATGGCAATTGATGTGAATGCTGTAGCCGTGCTGCGCGTGGGCGGTGTCAATCGCCCTCGCAACGGCCGCGTGATAGGGCTTCCAGCACTGTTCAATGCGTGCCTGGATTTCCGCCACGCCCAGCTTGCGGTCATACAAGGGCACGCCCTCGTCCGTAGTACGCCAGATCAGGCCTTTGCCCAACCGTACCTTGGACAATATTTTGGGATCGGTCTCCACCGGCCCGGGCCACAGGCCGTCCAGCAAGCTCACGTCCATTTCGGTGGTGTTGCGATTCGCATCGAGATAGCTGCGCGGAAAATGCGCCTCAATCCAGTGCACGCCCAGGCCGGAGGCAAAGTCGTAGAGCTTTTCAACGTGGGTGTCTTCGGCGCTGCGAAGCACGGCAAGCGCGCAAGCGTGCCTGAAATCCGCCGGGTACACCGTCCCGCTGTGGGGAGAATCCAGGACCAGCGGGGTGCTTCCGGGCAGGTGGGTAATGAGCTGCATGACCTTGACTTTAGCACCGCAAAAACCGACGCCAGCGCCGCGCAAGGCGGCACACCATCGCTTTCCCGCCGCGCGCAAACTTCCGTTTGTCCTACAGGGATTTAACTGTTGCACCCACAAAAGTGGGCCCGCACGGCCCTTAAATTTCACGACGGAAAGCAACAACACGCGGCTGTTTCGCCACAAGCGTGACGCCGTCCATTTATCTCTTGAAGGAAGCAACATGCCATCATTGACTCGAACCTTTTCAGCCACCGTAATGGCCGTCGCCGCGTTGGCGGCAGCCACTGGCGCACAAGCGCAAAGCTCCACGTCCAGCTCCGGCATGTCGAGCAGCAACTATTCGTTTTATGCACCGGGCTCTCGCTATTTCGGGCTCAACGTCGGCCAATCGGACTTCTCGCTGCCCAGTGGCGCAGGCGCCTTCCCTTCGGACAACAAGGACACCTCGTACAACCTCTACGGCGGTAGTTATTTCAACAACAACTTCGGCCTGGAACTCGGCTATACCGATTTCGGCAAGGCCAACCGCGGCGGCGGACAGACAGAGGCGCAAGGCATCAACCTGAGCCTGGTAGGCCGCCTGCCCCTGAGCAACTCCTTCAACCTGCTGGGCAAGGTCGGCACGACCTACGGGCACACCCGCGTGTCCGCCTTGCCGGCTTCCGGCCTCGCCTCCGGCAGCGAGAGCAACTGGGGTATCTCTTACGGCATAGGTGCCGAATGGGCCTTCACCCCGGCCCTGTCGGCCGTGCTGGCATGGGACGAGCATGACTTGAAGTTCGTCGGCACCGGCAAGGAGCGCGTCAGCACCACCAGCCTGGGCCTGCGCTACCGCTTCTGATAGGCCTCCGGGCGCGCCCGCCGCACCCGCCTGCCACCGGCCCGCACGCCTTCACAGGCCGCGGGCTTTTTCACATCTCCGGCAGGCTCCCGCCTGGGTTCGCGGGCCTCGCAGGCGCCAGCATTTCCTGCAGCAGCCAGGTGCCGGCACGCCCCAGAGGGCGCTGGCGCGACCATACGGCATCAACCGGCACCCGCCGCGGCCAGCCGCGCGCGTCGAGTTCCGCCAGCTTGCCGGTGGCAAAGCGCGTGACCATCCAGCGCGGAATCGCCGCCCAGCCAAAACCCAGCACCGCCATTTCCATCAGCATGAGGTAGCTGGGCGCCGACCAGGCGCGGCGCGACTGGGGCAGGCCCTGGGCGCCCTGCTCCATATAAGTATCCAGCCGCAGCTCGCGGTAGTCGGCCAGCAGGTCGGGCGTCAGGTCCTGGAGGCTGGCGAGCGGATGGGCGGTGGCGACGAACAAGGTGATTTCAGACTGCTCGGCAATCGTGGCCGAGCCGATGTCCGGTGGGTAAGCGTTTTGCGCGGCCACCACGCCGATGTGCGCCCGCCCGGTCTGCACCAGCGAGACCAGGTCGCCGTGCTCGGCAATCAGGCATTCGAATTCAAGGTCGGGAAAGTGCCGCTCAAAAGCCAGCAGCATTTCCTCGAAGCGGTCGGACTGGTAGGTGTCCGACCAGACCACACTGAGCTTGGGCTCCATGCCGCCGCCGAGCTGGCTGGCGGCGCGGTCCAGCCGGTCGCTGGCGGCCAGGATTTCCTGCACCTTGCCCAGCATCACCCGGCCATGCTCCGTCAACGCCGGCTTGCGGGTGCTGCGGTCAAACAGGGTGATGCCCAGGTCGATCTCCAGGTTGGCGATCGCGGTGCTCACGGTCGATTGGCTTTTACCCAGCTTGCGCGCCGCAGCCGAAAACGAGCCCAGGGTGGCAGCTTCGGCAAAGGCGGTCAGTGCTTCCGGGGAATGGCGCATGGCGCGACTTTCTATCTATTTAATAGATGATTATTGATTTTAATCCATCCAAAATAACGATAAAAATACAACCATCGCCACCCAATATCGAGCTTGGGGCCCCGACATCAAGCAGAAAGTGAAGTGCACCGTGAGTCCGCAGAAATCAGTCAAGGAACGTTTTTTCCACGCCCTGGGGTTCGAAATCCTGGCCATCGCCATTTGTGCGCCACTGGGCGCCTGGCTGCTTGGCTATTCGCTGGCGCACATGGGCCTGCTGACCTTGATGGTCTCGCTCATGGCCATGAGCTGGAATATGGCGTTCAACGCCCTCTTCGACCGGGCGCAGCAACGCATGGGCTTTCAGCGCACGCTGGGCGCCCGCGCCGTGCACGCCGTGCTGTTTGAAATTGGCCTGATCATCGCGGTGGTTCCGCTGGCCGCCTGGTGGCTGAACATCGGCTTCTGGGAAGCCTTTGTGCTGGACATCGCCATCGTGCTGTTCTTCCTGCCCTATACCTTCTGCTTCAACTGGGCATACGACCACCTGCGTGCCAAGGTCGTCGCCCGCAACAGCCGCCAGAAGCAGAAAGCATGTGCCTCGGCGGCCTGCGCAACCCGGGGCGGCACCGCCCCGTTCATCATTTCATCTGCACAGAGCCCGACACGTTGACCAGCACCGTGCTTTTGCCGGCTTCCACAGGAACCGATGAATCGGCCATTTCGGCTTTGGCCGACATCGCCATCATGCGGGGACGCGGCGGCGGATTCTGGTCGTTGGCGTTGATGGAAACTTCGCGCAGGCTGTAGCTCGAAAAGCCGAAACTGCGCGCCACTTCGCCGGCCTTGGCCTTGAAGCGCTCAATGGCCTGCGCCTGGGCTTCGCCCTCCACCCTGGCGCGCTGTTCACGGCTCAGGGCAAAACTCACGTTGCTCATCGTGAGGGTCTGGATCTTGCCCGCCGTGCCGGTGATGCGCGGAAAGTCCCGGCCCTCCAGCACCAGTTCGGTGGAACCCTGCCAGCCGTTGATCTTCCCATCCTTGCCGTAGCGCGGGTAGAGGCTGAAGTTGCCGGTGCGCACGTCCATCTGGCCCGGCGCGGCCGCCTGCTTGGCCTGCGCCAGCGCGGTATCCAGCGCCTGTTTGAGCTGGGTCTGCACGACGCCGGCATCAGTGCCGTCGCGCGTGGTGCTCAGCGAAATCGACAGCAGGTCCTGCTGCACTTCCACAGAGCCTGTGGCCGACAGCTGGGCCACGTTCTGCAGGGTTTCAGGGCGCATGGTCTGGGCCATCACGCCGGAGGCGATGGCAGCGCCCGCCAGCAGAACACAGACAGCAATCAATTTGGAAGTTCGCATTGGAATTTACCTTTCAGGTGGTTGATCTTGCTTTTGGCCACAGTTGTGCGGCCGCGAAAGACATGAAACGAAAAAGAAAACAAAAAGGGGTTGGGGAGGCCAGGAATAAAGGCCAGGAATTTGGGGATTTGGCAAGTCGTGCCTGCCACGTGCATGCCGGCAGCCGCTCGGTCCGCCGGATTTTTCCGCTTGGCAAGTGACCGTTTTGAAGGGCCACAGGCGTTTCGCACAACGCGTGGGCCGCGATTTTCACATGCTCTTTTCCCAGGAGGTGTAGGAGGATTTCCACAATCAAATCCCACGCGTGCATGCAGCCGCAACTTATGTAACAGTGTGTCAAAGTGACTGAAAAACGAGACATCGCGTGTTTTCAGCCTTCAAAATGGCTCTGTTACAAATTACCAGACGACTATGACCCAAGCCCAACCCAACGCCCGTGCCGACAAAATCCTGATTCTTGACGACGATGCCCGCATCCGCGACCTGTTGCGCCGCTACCTGGCCCAGGAGGGTTTCGAAGTGATCCTGGCCGAAGACAGCAAGGCCCTGAACCGCATCATGCTGCGTGATGCCGTCGACCTGATCGTCCTGGACCTGATGATGCCCGGCGAAGACGGCCTGTCCATCTGCCGCCGCCTGCGCGCCGCCAACGATCGCACGCCCATCATCATGCTGACCGCCAAAGGCGAGGACGTGGACCGCATCGTCGGCCTGGAAGTCGGCGCCGACGACTACCTCGCCAAGCCCTTCAACCCCCGCGAGCTTCTGGCCCGTATCCACGCGGTTCTGCGCCGCCGGCCGACAGCCGAAGTGCCCGGCGCCCCGTCCAGCGACCAGGAAGTCATCACCTTCGGCCCCTTCTCGTTCGACATGGGCCTGCGTACCCTGCACAAGAACGGCGAAGAACTGCCGCTGACCACCGGCGAATTCGCCATGCTGAAGACCCTGGTGCGCCACCCGCGCCAGCCCCTGTCCCGCGAAAAACTGGCGCAGCTGGCCCGCGGCCGCGAGTTCGAGCCCTTCGATCGCAGCCTGGACGTGCAGGTTTCCCGCCTGCGCAAGCTGATCGAAGTGGATGCGGCGGTGCCTCGCTACATCCAGACGGTCTGGGGCATAGGCTACGTGTTCGTGCCGGATGGCACTAACTAGCCCCCACGCTTTTCACTGCGCCTTCGGCTTCGTGTAATGCGCTGCCCCCCGAGGGGGCCGCCCGCCTGCAGTCCGGCAAAGCCGGCCCTGCGGCTCATGCTGGTAAAAACAAATGCTTCCACTGGCCCACATGACGCGCGCCCGCAACAGGCGGCAACAGCTTGCATGCCGCCGCGCTGGCTCATCGTGCTAACGTCCATCGATTGATCGCCCGCATTCGCGGCACGTACCCACTTTTTTATGGACGCCACCAACCCGGTCCCCCTTGAAACCGCCCCGGCACCGCTGGAGATGCGCCCGCGGCGCGGCTTCAGCCTGTTCTGGCGGACGTTTTTCTTCCTGTCGCTGCTGCTGTTCGGCTCCATCGTGGCTTGGCTGCAGACCTTCCGGGCACTCGAATCCGAGCCGCGCGCCATCCAGAGCGCGCAGCAGCTGGCCTCGCTGGTCAACCTGAGCCGGGCCGCCCTGCGTTATTCCGACGCCATCGCCCGCGTTTCGCTGATCAAGACCCTGGCCGACGAGGAACGCGTGCGCATCACGCCACGCGAGCCCAAGGACAAGTTCGAACTGTTCGAGAGCGACGAGCTCGGCGAGCGCACCGCCGAAGAGCTCAAGGCCCGGCTGGGCAGCGGCACCGTCGTGGCCAGCAACGTCAATGGCCAGAAGGGCCTGTGGGTGGGTTTCGCCATCGACGGCGACTCCTACTGGCTGCTCACCGACCCTTCCAAGATAGGCCCGTCCCGCAACAGCACCTGGGTCATCTGGCTGATCACCGCCGCGGCGCTGTCGCTGGCGGGCGCGGCCTTTATCGCCAGGCTGATCAACCGGCCGCTCAAGCAGCTGTCCTTCGCGGCCAGCCGCATGCGCGACGGCGACTTCGATGCCAGCCTGCTCGACGAAAAAGTTGCGACCAGCGAGATCCGCGAGGTCAACATCGGCTTTAACCGCATGGCCGAGCAGCTCTCCAAGATCGAACAGGACCGGGTCATCATGCTGGCCGGCATTTCGCACGATTTGCGCACACCGCTGGCGCGCCTGCGCCTGGAAACCGAGATGAGCGTCACCGACGCCGATGCCCGCGAACACATGGCGGCCGACATCACCCAACTCGACGCCATCATCGACAAATTCCTCGACTACGCCCGGCCCGAGCCGCCGCGGCTGGAGCGCGTTTCGCTCAATGCCGTGGTCGATGCCGCGGTCTATGCCGTGGCCGACTACGAAGACATGCGCGTGACCGTCGCCATTCCCGATGACATGGCAGTCCTGGCCGACGAGGTCGAGCTGTCACGCGTGATCTCCAACCTGCTGGAAAACGCCAGGCGCTACGGCAAGACGCCCGAAACCGGCATCGCGCTGGTGGACATCGCGGCCAAGAGCCGCGACCAGTGGGTGCTGATCAAGGTGCGCGACCACGGCATGGGCGTGGCGCCCGAAACCTTGTCCAAGCTCACGCGGCCGTTTTTCCGCGGCGATGCGGCGCGCACGGCGGCCACGGGCGCGGGCCTGGGCCTGGCGATTGTCGAGAAAACCGTTCACCGCATGGGCGGCGTGTTCGGCCTGGCCAACACCGGTTCGGGCGGACTGGCCGCGCACATCAAGCTGCGCCGTAGTTAAGCGCTCAGTACAGCAACACCACCGCGCGCGCTTCCATGCTCAGGCCCTGCCCGACCGGGCCCAGCTTCTCGGCGGTTTTGGCCTTGACGTTCACCTGGCCCACGTCCAGCCCCAGGGTTTTGGCGATGTTCGCCCGCATAGCCACGATGTAGGGGGCCAGCTTGGGCGCCTGGGCAATCACGGTGCTGTCGATGTTGGCGATGCTGTGGCCGCGTTCCTTCAGCAGGCGCCCCACTTCCGCCAGCAGCACCGACGAGTCGGCGCCCTTGAAACGCGCATCGGTGTCGGGGAAATGGGAGCCGATGTCGCCCAGGGCCGCAGCGCCCAGCAAGGCGTCGGTGACGGCATGCAGCAGCACGTCGGCATCCGAATGGCCGAGCAGGCCCACGGAGTGGGGAATATCAACCCCTCCAATGATCAGTTTGCGACCGGGCACCAGCGCATGCGTGTCCCAGCCCTCGCCGATTCGAAAGTTGACGCTGCTCATGGATGCCTTTGTCGGAGTTGTGGTGGAATTCGGGGCCTATTTGCCGCGCCGCCCGAAAATCGCTTCCGCCAGCGCGAAATCTTCCGGGTAGGTGACCTTGAAGTTCTCCGCGCTGCTGCTCACCAGCCGGGGCGCCAGGCCCACAGCCTCCATCGCGCTGGATTCGTCGGTGACGCGGTCGCCGGTTTTCTCCAGTGCGTCGATCAGCATGCCGATGCGGAACATCTGCGGCGTCTGCGCCAGCCATTTTTCGCTGCGGTCTATGGTGCTCGCCACACGGCCGCCGCGCTCGCTTTTGAGCGTGTCCGGCAGTTTTTGCGCCAGCAGGCCGCCCACGGCATCGTTGCGGCAGGCGGCGATCAGGGCCTCGATCTGCTCGGGCATGACCAGGCAGCGCGCGGCATCATGCACCAGCACCCAGTCGTCCAGCGTGGCGCCGCCGGGCTGCGCCACCATGGCCTTGAGGCCGTTGAGCACCGTCGCCGCCCGCGTCGCACCGCCGCCCGGCAGCAGGTGCTCGTTTTGCTGCTTGTAATCGGGGAACACGCTGAGAAATTCCCTGTCGGACGGCGAAATCACCACCCAGAGCGCGGCAAAAGTGCCCGAGAGCGCCCGAAAAGCCTCCACGGTGTGCCGCACCATGGGCAGTCCGGCGATCACCTGGTACTGCTTGGCCTGGACCGTGCCGGCACGGCTGCCCTGCCCGGCACAGGGGATCAGGGCAAAAAAACGGGACCCGGAATGGATATTGGCGCGGCTTGTCGTCATAACTTCATCATAGATTCTAAAATCAGGGGATTGAATACACGCAGGCACCCCACTCCGGATGGTTTGGGGTGCCTGCCTTTTGCCGAATGATTTTCCGATTGACTTGTTGAAAACCTGGCCAGCCGCGCACAGCTCAATGCACCTACCTCCACTCGCCTCCGGCAAACGCTACACCCTGCCCCAGCCCGCCGGTTCCGCCGATGCCCTGCTGCTGGCACGCCTGGGCACCCGCGAAAAAGCCGCCGGCAAGCTCACCGCCATCATCACCTCTGACGCCACCACGGCCCAGCGCCTGATGGACGAGATCGCATTTTTCGCGCCGGAGCTGCGCTGCGCCCTGTTCCCCGACTGGGAAACCCTGCCCTACGACACCTTCTCGCCGCACCAGGACCTGATCAGCGAGCGCCTGGCCACGCTGTGGCGCATCCAGCAGCGCGACAAGGAAACCGGCGCCGACGTGGTCATCGTGCCCGCCACCACGGCGCTGTACCGGCTGGCGCCGCCCAGCTTCCTGGCCGGCTACACCTTCCACTTCAAGGTCAAGCAAAAGCTCGACGAAACGCGCCTGAGGGCCCAGCTCACGCTGGCGGGCTACAGCCACGTCACCCAGGTCGTCAGCCCCGGCGAATACGCGGTGCGCGGCGGGCTGATCGATTTGTTCCCCATGGGCTCGGCCGTGCCCTACCGCGTCGACCTGTTCGACAACGAGATCGACAGCATCCGCACCTTCGACCCCGACAGCCAGCGCAGCCTTTATCCCGTGCCCGAAGTGCGCTTGCTGCCCGGCCGCGAATTCCCCATGGACGACGATGCGCGCGCCAAATTCCGCAGCCGCTGGCGCGAACTGCTGGACGGCGACCCGACCAAGAGCCGCATCTACAAGGACATGGGCAATGGCGTAGCGACCGCCGGCATCGAGTACTACCTGCCGCTCTTCTTCGAAGAAACCGCCACGGTGTTCGACTACCTCGGCAACGATGCGACCGTGGTGCTGCACGGCGACCTGGAGCCGGCCTTCCAGCGTTTCTGGCAGGACACCAAAGACCGCTACCGGCTGGTGCGCGACGCACCCGACCGCCCGGCGCTGCCGCCTGAATCGCTGTTCCTGGGCACCGAGCAGTTCTACGCGCGCGCCAACGACTACGCCCAGCTGGCGATACGCGCCACGGTCGAAGACGTGGCCGACAACGCCCAGTTCCAGAAGCTCGGCGAAATGGCCGTGGTGCGCGGCGCCGAAGACCCTCTGGCCAAATTCAAGGGCCATGTGCGCAACACGGCACACCGCGTGCTGGTGCTGGCCGAAAGCGAGGGCCGGCGCGAGAGCCTGCTGGACTTCCTGCGCGCCAGCAGCGTCAGCCCGCCCGCGTTCGATTCCCTCGAAGACTTCCAGGCCAGCGACGAAAAACTCGGCATCGCCACCGCGGCGCTTAACACCGGCTTCAGCTGGCTAGAGGAAGGCATTGACTTCATCACCGAGACCGAGCTGTTCGCGGCCGGCGTCACGGTGCGCCGCCGCAACAAGAAGCAGGAACAGGTCAGCGATGTCGAAGCGCTGATCAAGGATCTCTCGGAACTCAACGTCGGCGACCCGGTGGTGCACAGCGCCCACGGCATAGGCCGTTACCGCGGCCTCATCAACATGGACCTGGGCCAGGGCGTGAATGCCGACGGCACACCGCTGCTGCAGGAGTTCCTGCACCTGGAGTACGCCGACAAGGCCACGCTCTACGTACCCGTCAGCCAGCTGCACCTGATCAGCCGCTACACCGGCGTCAGCGCCGAGGAAGCCCCACTGCACAAGCTGGGCAGCGGCCAGTGGGAAAAAGCCAAACGCAAGGCCGCCGAGCAGATCCGCGACTCGGCCGCCGAGCTGCTCAACATCTATGCCCGCCGCGCCGCGCGCGAAGGCCATGCCTTCCGCTACTCGCCCGGCGACTACGAAACCTTCGCCAACGACTTCGGTTTTGAAGAGACCGCCGACCAGCGCGCCGCCATCCACGCCGTGATCCAGGACATGATCAGCCCGCGGCCCATGGACAGGCTGGTCTGCGGCGACGTGGGCTTCGGCAAGACCGAGGTCGCGCTGCGCGCCGCTTTCATCGCCGTCACCGGCGGCAAACAGGTGGCGCTGCTGGCGCCTACCACGCTGCTGGCCGAGCAGCACTACCAGACGCTGGTGGATCGCTTCGCCAAATGGCCGGTCAAGATCGCCGAGATGAGCCGCTTTCGGTCGGGCAAGGAAATCACCGCCGCCATCAAGGGCCTGGCCGACGGCACGGTCGACATCGTGGTCGGCACCCACAAGCTGCTGAGCCAGGACGTGAAGTTCGAGCGCCTGGGACTGCTGATCATCGACGAGGAGCACCGCTTCGGCGTGCGCCACAAAGAGGCCATGAAAGCCATGCGCGCCGAGGTCGACGTGCTGACCCTGACGGCCACGCCGATTCCGCGCACGCTGGGCATGGCGCTCGAAGGCCTGCGCGACCTCAGCGTGATCGCCACCGCGCCGCAGCGCCGCCTGGCCATCAAGACCTTTGTGCGCAGCGAAAACAACGGCGTGATCCGCGAGGCCGTGCTGCGCGAGTTGAAGCGCGGCGGCCAGGTCTATTTCCTGCACAACGAGGTCGAGACCATCCAGAACCGGCGCGAGAAACTCGAGGAGATACTGCCCGAGGCGCGCATCGCCGTGGCCCACGGCCAGATGCCCGAGCGCGAGTTGGAGCGTGTGATGAAAGACTTCATCGCCCAACGCTACAACCTGCTGCTGTGTTCCACCATCATCGAGACCGGCATTGACGTGCCGACCGCCAATACCATCGTCATGAGCCGCGCCGACAAGTTCGGCCTGGCGCAGCTGCACCAGTTGCGCGGCCGCGTGGGCCGCAGCCACCACCAGGCTTATGCCTATCTGATGGTGCCCGACATCGAGGGCCTGACCAAGCAGGCAGGCCAGCGGCTCGAGGCCATCCAGCAGATGGAAGAACTCGGCTCGGGCTTTTACCTGGCCATGCACGACCTCGAAATCCGCGGCACCGGCGAAGTGCTGGGCGAAAACCAGAGCGGCAACATGCTGGAGGTCGGTTTCCAGCTCTACAACGAGATGCTCGGCGAAGCCGTGGCCTCGCTCAAGGCCGGGCGCGAGCCGGACCTGCTGTCGCCGCTCAGCGTGACCACCGAAATCAACCTGCACGCCCCGGCCCTGCTGCCCAACGACTACTGCGGCGACGTGCACCTGCGCCTGTCCTTCTACAAAAAGCTGGCCACCGCCAAGAACACCGACCAGATCGACGCGCTGCTCGAGGAAATCGTCGACCGCTTCGGCAAGCTTCCGCCGCAGGCACAGACGCTGATCGACGTGCACCGCCTGCGCGTGATCGCCAGGCCTTACGGCGTGGTCAAGGTCGATGCCGCGCCCGGCGCCATCAGCATCACCTTCAAGAAGGACCCGCCCATCGACTCGATGGCCATCATGCAGCTGATCCAGAAAAACCGGCACATCCGGCTGGCCGGCAACGACAAGCTGCGCATAGAGCGCGAGCTCGAAAACCCCAAGGACCGCGCCCAGATGGTGCGCGACGTCCTGCGTTCACTCGGACAACCCACCACGCCCACCACGGAAGCCACTCCCGCATGACCCCCGCAGAAATCTCTCCCGGCCTTGTCGTCAACGTCTCCACGCCTGATTTGAAACTCGACGGCTTCAAACTGATTGCCTTCGACATGGACTCCACCCTCATCAACATCGAGTGCGTCGATGAAATCGCCGATGCCGCCGGCCGCAAGGCTGAGGTGGCGGCCATCACCGAGGCGGCCATGCGCGGCGAGATCGCCGACTACAAGGAGAGCCTGCGCCAGCGCGTGGCCTTGCTCAAGGGAGTCGGCGTCGCCAGCATGGACCAGGTCTACCACGAGCGCCTCAAGCTCAACCCCGGCGCCGCCGAACTGGTGCACGCTTGCAAGGAAGCCGGCATGAAGGTGCTGTTGGTCAGCGGTGGCTTTACTTTCTTCACCGACCGCGTGCGCGACGAGCTCGGCATCGACTACACGCGCTCCAACGTGCTGGAAGTCGAGGACGGCTTTCTCACCGGCCGCATGGTGGACCAGCCCTGGGGCGACATCTGCGACGGCGAGGAGAAGCGCAGGATGCTGCTGGAGACCTGCGGCAAGCTGGGCATCAACCCGCTGCAGGCGATTGCCATGGGCGACGGTGCCAACGACCTTCCCATGATGGGTGTGGCCGGCCTCTCGGTGGCCTACCATGCCAAGCCGCGCGTGCGCGAGCAGGCCATGGTGGCCATCAACGAGGGGGGCCTGGACCGCCTGCTGGAGCTTTTCAGTTGAGGCGCCCACACACGGCCACATCTCCTGCGGCGCATCAATCCCTCCAGAATAAGTCAACGATCCCGCAGCCATAAGGCCTTATAAGCAGGAACCTGCATCCAAAGACAAGCGACATCCATGGTTTTTTTCAAGCGATTCGAAAGCCAGCTTCCCGCCTATCCCGAAGCCGATCCCTCCCTGCCGCCCAAGGGTTTCATGGCCTTTCTGTGGGCCTGCACCGAAGGCGCGCGCGGCTACATCCTGCAGCTGGCGCTGCTCTCGGCGGTGCTGGCGATTTTCGAGGCGCTGCTGTTCGCCATGCTGGGCCGCATCGTCGACTGGTTGGGCGCAACCGCGCCCGCCAATCTGTGGGCAGAGCACGGCACCGCGCTGACCTGGCTCGCGCTCATCGTTGTGGGCAGCATCGCGGCTGTGGCGCTGCAGACCACCGTGAAGCACCAGACGCTGGCCATCAACTTCCCGATGCGGTTGCGCTGGAATTTTCACCGCCTGATGCTGGGGCAAAGCATGTCCTTCTACCAGGATGAGTTCGCCGGCCGGCTGACCACCAAGGTCATGCAGACCGCGCTGGCCGTGCGCGACACGCTCTTCGTGCTGGCCGACGTGCTGGTCGCCATGGGGGTCTACATCGCCACCATGACGGTGCTTGCCGCTGCCTTCGACATGAAACTGGTGGCGCCCGCGACGCCATGAGCGAGTTCATGAAGACCGGCTATAGCCAGATGCGCCTCGTCAGCGCCTTCGAGATCGTTAACCACGCGCTCAGCATGGGCCTGATTCTCGGCATGGCCGGCACCTCGCTGTGGCTCTGGCACCTGGGCCAGGTCGGCGCGGGCGCGGTGGCCGCGGCCACCGCCATGGCGCTGCGCCTGCAGGGCATGTCGCACTGGATCATGTGGGAGACCACCAGCCTCTTTGAAAGCGTGGGCACCGTGCAGGACGGCATCAATACGCTGTCGCGGCCTCACACCATCGTGGACGCGCCCGGTGCGGCCGCGCTGGACGTGCCGCGCGGCGAAGTGCGCTTTGAAGCCGTGAACTTCAGCTACGGAAAAAACAAGCCGGTGATCGACCAGCTGACGCTGACCGTCAGGCCGGGCGAAAAGATCGGCCTGATCGGCCGCTCTGGCGCCGGCAAATCGACGCTGGTCAACCTGTTGCTGCGGTTTTATGACCTCGACGGCGGCCGCATCCTGATCGACGGCCAGGACATCGCCACCGTGACGCAGGACAGCCTGCGCGGCCACATCGGCATGGTGACGCAGGACACCTCGCTGCTGCACCGCTCGGTGCGCGACAACATTACCTACAGCCGTCCCGGCGCCAGCGACGAAGACATGCGCATGGCCGCGCGGCGCGCCGAAGCCGACGGCTTCATCGCCGACCTGACCGACCCGCATAACCGCCACGGCTATGACGCCCACGTGGGCGAACGCGGCGTGAAGCTTTCCGGCGGACAGCGCCAGCGCATCGCGATCGCGCGTGTGATGCTCAAAGACGCCCCGATCCTGCTGCTGGACGAAGCCACCAGCGCACTCGACTCTGAAGTCGAAGTTGCGATCCAAAGCAGCCTGAACACGCTGATGCAGGGCAAGACGGTGATTGCGATTGCCCACCGCCTCTCGACCATCGCCGCCATGGACCGCCTCATCGTGCTGGACCAGGGCCGCATCGTCGAGGAAGGCGACCACCGCACGCTGCTGGCCAACGGCGGCCTGTACGCGCGCCTCTGGGCGCACCAGAGCGGCGGCTTCCTGAGCGACAACCTCGAGGAAGAAGCGGAACTGGCGGCCTGAGCTGCGGCACACGATCGCGTTCCGGGCGGGTATTTCCCGCAATGAAAGTCCGGCTGCGGACAATTGACCCGAGAAGCGCCCATGGCCTCCCGTATGGTTCAAATTTGAACACTACTGCAGGGAGGTCGAGGTGCATCACCCCGAACCTGAGCCGGTGCATCCGGCGCACTTCAAACGTAAAACATCGAACAAGCGGAGGCCGCCAAATGCCGTGCGCGGCAGCTTGTGGCTGGCCGGCCTGCCGCTGTTGTTCGCGGCCTTCAACGCGCCGGCCGCCGACCTGCTGGAGGTATACCGCCAGGCCCAGGCACGCGATCCTGTTTACCGGGGCGCCGTCTATGCGCTGCAGGCCGCACGCGAACGGCTGCCCCAGGCGCGCGCCGCCCTGCTGCCCGCGGTCAGCCTGGTCGGCGCCGCCAGCCGCCAGGCCGGGCAGGCCTCTTTCAATGAACTGGCGCCGGTGGCGCGCGACGTGCACAACCGCAGCTGGAACCTGCAGCTGACCCAGCCCCTGTGGCGCGCGACCAGCCGGGCGGCCCTGGACCAGGTGGGGCAGCAGGAGTTGCTGGCCGAGGCGCAGTTCCGTCTGGCCGAGCAGGACCTGATCCTGCGCACTGCGCAGGCCTACCTTGACGTGCTGGTGGCCCAGGAAGCCGAGCAGGTGGCCCACCTGCAGACAGGCGCCATGGAGCAGCAACGCAGCCTGGCCCGGCGCACTTTCGAAGGCGGAACCGGCACCGTGACCGATGTATACGAGGCCCAGTCGCGGCTGGACCTGTCTCGCGCCCAGGCGGTGGTGGCGGGCAACGAACTGCAGAACAAGCTGGCCGAACTGACGCGCATCCTGGGGATTTCCCATGCCCGCCTGGCGGCTTTGCGCGCTGACAGCCCTCTGCCGCGGATCCAGCCCGAAGGCGCCCAGCCCTGGCTGGACAGCGCCCGCGAACAATCCATCCAGGTGCGCATCGCCCAGGCCACACTGGAAGTCGCCGACCGCGAGATCGCCAAAAGCCAGGCGGCGCATTCGCCGACCCTGGACCTGACCGCTTCTTACGGCAACAACTACACCTCGGGCAGCATCACTTCCCCGGCCGATATTTCGGTGCGTTCACGCTCCGGCCAGGTCGGCATGAGCCTGACCATTCCTCTCTACGCCGGCGGCGGCGTGCAGGCGCGCGTTCGCGAAGCCGTGGCCTTGAAGGGCAAAGCCGGGGAAGACCTGGAAGCGGCGCGCCGCCAGGCGGCAACCCAGGCGCGCCAGGCCTTCGCCGGCGTCGTCAACGGAACGGCGCAGGTCCAGGCGCTGGCTTCGGCCATCGCGTCCAGCAAAAGCTCGCTGGACGCCAACAAGATCGGCTACCTCGTCGGCACGCGCATCAACATGGACGTGCTCAACGCCGAGCAGCAGCTGTACGCGGCCCAGCGCGACTGGTACAAGGCGCGGGCCGAAACCTTGCTCCAGGGACTGCGCCTCAAAGCCGCGAACGCCACGCTGGACGAGGCCGATCTAAGCGTCATCAACGGGATGCTGGAAACCGGCCCGCTCTGAAGTTCAAGTCAGCAAATGGCCAGGTACTCCAATCTTCTCGCCGGCGATCCGGCGCCCTGGTTCCGGCAAAAATCCTTTGCGAACCCGCGCTATGCCCTGCATGCCGCGGCCGGCCGCTACATCGTGCTGTGCTTTTTTGGGAGCGCCGCGCATCCCCTGGCCCGGGCGGCCATCGACATGGCCTTGAAGCGGCCGGATATCTTCAACGACGCGCACTGCTCTTTTTTCGGCGTCAGCCTGGACCCCGGCGACGAACGCGAGCAGCGCGTCACCGACCGCTACCCCGGCTACCGCTTTCTCTGGGACTTTGACGCGCAGGTCAGTGCGCTTTATGGGGCGGTCCCGGTAGATGCGGACCTGGAACAAAAACGCGCGGGGACGCGCCGCCTGTGCTTTGTCCTGGACCCGACGCTCAGGGTGCTGAAGGTGCTGCCTCTCGGTGATACCGGCGACATCCTCGCGCTTTTGTCATACCTCGACGGGCTGCCGGCGCCCTCGTGTTTCGCGGGCATCGAATTACAGGCGCCCATCCTCGTGCTGCCCAATGTTTTTCCGCCGGAGTTTTGCCGCGAGCTCATCGCACTTTACGAAACCCATGGAGGCCGGGAGTCGGGTTTTATGCGCGAGGAGAACGGCAAAACCGTCCTGGCCCATGACCACGAACACAAGCGACGCGAAGACTACGACATCATCGATCCCGCCACCATGAAAGCGGCGCAAGCCTGGATTCACCGCCGGGTGGTTCCCGAGATCGCCAAGGTGCACCAGTTCAAGGCTACACGGATGGAGCGTTACATCATCGGTTGCTACAGGGCCGACCAGGAGGCTCATTTCCGCGCCCACCGCGACAACACCACCCGCGGCACGGCCCACAGGCGCTTCGCCGTGTCCATCAACCTCAACCATGATTTCGAGGGCGGCGAGGTCTGCTTCCCGGAATACGGCACCCGGTCGTACAAACCCCCCGTGGGTGGCGCGGTGGTGTTCTCCTGCTCCTTGCTGCATGCCGTGTCCACGGTGACGCAGGGGCGGCGTTATGCCTTCCTGCCCTTCCTCTATGACGATGAGGCCGCGAAGGTGCGCGAGGCCAACAAGGCCTTCCTGGACAAAGGCCTGTCGGCGAACTACAAGGCCTAGGCGGCAAGACTGCCGGCTGCCGCCGGACTCAGGCTTTTTCGACCACCGGCCGCCCGGCCTGCACCGCGAAACGCGCCAGCGTCTGCACCCCGCTGTCGGCGCGTGTCACATCGTCCACCGCGCGCAGCGTGGTCGTCAGCATGCCCGGCGTCAACTCCACCACGCCATAGCCCCTGCGTTCAGAATCGGCGAACACGAAGTGCGGGTTCTCGGCCAGGGTGTCGGGGGTTTTGGCGCCGCTGGACGAGCGCGAGCTGATGCTGGTTCCGCAAAATTCGGTGCCGACGGCCGCGCTGGCCGCGTCCTCATAGTCGGCCTTGATGTGGCCCACCCAGTTCTCGTGCACGTCGCCGCCCAGCAGCACCGGGTTGGCCACGGCGTGCTTGCGCAGCGAATCCGTGAAGCGTGTCCGCGCCGCCGCATAGCCGTCCCAGCCGTCGTTCCAGAGCACCTGGCCGGGCCCGGGGCGGAAATCGCGCCGGCCGAAAAGCGACTGCTGGCCCACAAGGTTCCAGCCCGTCGCCTTGCCGGCGCCGCCGCCCCATTCGGCATCGAGCCAGCCTTCCTGCTGCGCGCCCAGCATGCTGCGCGCCGGGTCTTTCCAGGCAGCGCAGCCGGCCGGGTTCAGCGTGCTGGAGCCGGCCCGCCAGTCACGCGTGCAAACCTGCGCGTCCTTGTATTGCCGCGCGTCCAGCATGTAAAGCGAAGCCAGCCGGCCGTAAGGCACGCGCTGGTAGATACGCATCTCGGCGCCGCCGGCCAGGCCGGCCACCGCGCGCGTGAGCACCGAGGCGCGCACCGGCATGTGCTCATAAAAGGCCTGGTAGGCCGCCGCGCGCCGGGCCGCGAAATCAGCCGCCGGCGGCCCGCTGTTGCCGGGCGATGCACCCGCGTAGTCGTTCTGCACCTCGTGGTCGTCCCAGGTCACCAGCCAGGGGCAGGCCGCGTGCATGGCCTGCAGGTCGGCATCGCTTTTGTGCAGGGCATAGCGCCGGCGATAGTCGTCCAGCGTCAGCACCCAGCCGCCGGTGGGCACGCGCACGGCCTGGCCGGCATTGGGGTATTCATAGATGTAGTCGCCCAGGAACATCACCAGGTCGAGGTTCTCATCCCGCATGTGCCGGTAGGCGCTGTAATAGCCGTGCTCCCAGCGCTGGCAGGACGCATAGGCCAGCCGCAGCCGCGCCACCACCGCATCGGCCGCGGGAAAGGTGCGCGTGCGACCGGTGGCGCTGAGGGCGCCGCCCACGGCGAAACGGTAGAAATACCAGCGGTCGGGCTCCAGTCCCTGCACCTCCACATGCACCGAATTCGCCAGTTCCGCCACGGCCTGCGCCTGGCCGGCCTGCACGATGCGGGTGAAAGCTTCGTCATGCGCGAGTTCCCAGCGCACGGCCACCGGCGCGGACAGCAGCCGCAGGGCCTCTTCACCGTCCAGGGCCAGCCGGGTCCAGAGCACGACCGAGTCATGGGTGGGTGAACCGCTGGCAACGCCCAGCGTGAAGGGATTGCCGGAGAGCCGAACTTGCGCAGCCGCCCTGCCCGGCAGGTAGCAGCCGGCACCGGCCAGCGCCAGCGACTGGAGCAGCCGGCGCCTTTGGATCATGAGCGGCGAGGTCATGCTGGCCCGGTCAATGCCGCACCGGCAGGCGCACGGTAAACGTGGTCCCCGAGCCCGCGCTGCTGCGCACGTCTATGGTGCCGCCGTGGATGTCGACCGCGTTGCGCACGATCGCCAAGCCCAGGCCCGTGCCCTGGATGGTGCCGACATTGCTGGCGCGGTGGAAGGACTCGAACAGGTGCGGCAGCTCGTCCTCCGGAATGCCTATGCCTTCGTCCGCGACTTCCAGGATGACCACGTCCTGCTCGGTGCGCACGCGGAACAGCACCAGGCCGCCCAGCGGCGAGTACTTGACCGCGTTCGACAGCAGGTTGCTGAAGATGTGGCGCAACAACTTCTCGTCGTAAAGGCCCTGCCCTGTCCCGGCTTCGTAGTCCAGGCGCAGCTCGCACAGGCTGTCGGGTTGCTGCGTTCGCGCTTCCTCGACCAGTTGGCGGCACAGCGCCTGCAGGTCCAGCGGATGCGGTTCGAACTCCAGCATCTGCGCATCGGCCTTGCCCAGCAGCAGCACGCGGTCCAGCATGCGCGTCATGCGTTTCACGCCCGCGGCGATGCTGTCGAGGATCTCGAGCTTCTCGGATTCGGGCAACCGGTTGCCGTAGTGGCGCAGCAACTCCTCGGCCGAAAGAATGCCCGAGAGCGGCGTGCGGAACTCATGGCTGGTCATAGCCACAAAACGGGTGCGAAGCTCGTTGAGCGCGCGCTGCTGCTCCAGCGCCTCGCGCGTGTCCTCTTCCGACTTCTTGCGCTCGGTGATGTCGAGGAAGGCCCAGATCACACCCGAGTCGGGGTCTTTCGGCTGCACGCAGCTGCCGGCCATCTGCACCCAGAAGAGCTGCCCGTCGCGGCGCTTGAGCTGGCGTTCGCTGATGTAGCTGCCGGTGGCGATCAGGGTTTCGCGCGCCTCCTTGCCGAACTGTTCCCAGGTCGCCAGGTCGGGATGGATGTAGCTCGAAGGCTGGCCCATAAGGTCTTCGCGCCGGCTGCCCATCATCTGCGCGAACTTCTCGTTGACCCACTCGTGGCGGCGGTTCACCGACAGCACGATGCCCACCAGCGCGCTGTTGAGGATGGCGCCGCGCTCCGACGAGGTGCGCACCAGCTGCGCTTCCAGTTCCTTGCGGCGCGTGATGTTGATGATGACCCAGACCGTGCCCTGGCTCAGGTCGCGCTCGCTGACGGCCTTGCCCGACAGCGACACCCAGATCAGCGTGCCGTCGAACTGCTTCACCTGGATCTCGGCCTCGTAGTTTTCGCCGCGGCTGACGCAGGCCGCCACCTCGCCGCCCACCCGGATGTATTCCTCACGCGAGAGGTAAAAGGGCTCCATCGAGGTCAACTCATTGCTGCCGGCGCCGAAGACTTCCAGCATGGCCTGGTTGGCCCAGCGAAAGCGCCCGTCCGGCGTCAGGAAAGCGATCCCGACGATGGAGTTTTCCAGGATCATCTCGCGCTCCTTGAGCTGCGTGCGGAAATTCTCCTGCGAAACGCTCAGCGCCTCCACCATGGCGTGCTCGGCCAGGGTGCGCGCCTGCGCCTGCTCCTTCTCGCGTCGCGTGACGTTGATGCGGTCGGCCAGCGCGAAGGACAGCACCACCATCTCCAGCGCCGAACCTATCAGCAGCGAATTGGCCGTCAGCGCATGCGATGGCAGCATGCCCGTGTTGTGCAGCGCCAGCGTCACCACACCCACCAGCAGCAGCGCCCAGGCCGCCAGGAAGTATTTCGCGCCCGGGTGGCCGGAGCGCACGCTCAGCACGCCCACCACCACCAGGGTGACCACGCTGAAGACGGCCAGCACCGTCACCATCAGCGAAGACACTACATAAGGCAGCGTGAGCGCCGCCAGCAAGGTCAGCAGCCAACCGGCCACCAGCGCCAGCATGAGCCGGTCCAGGCGCGGCATCCTGAGCGCGCTGGACAAAAAGCTGCGCGCGAACAGCAGCCCGAAGACCGCGGTCGAGGCCATGCCGGCAGGCGGCGAGACGCTGTTCCACCAGAGCTGTCCCGGCCAGAGAAACTGCGCGCCGAAGCCGGTCAGGGCCGCCTGCGCGAGGGCCATGCAGGCCACGAAGGCCACATAAATCACATAGGCCCGGTCGCGCACCGAGAAAAACAGCAGCAGGTTGTACAGCAGCAAGCCAATCAGCAGCCCGAAATACAGGCTGATGGTGGCGTACTCGGCCTGGTCGTGCCGCCACAGCGCCGCGGGCTGCCACAGGTTCACCGGCGCCGACACCGTCCCGCCCGAACTGACCCGCAGGTACAAGGTGCTGGCGGCGCCGGGCTTGAGACGCACCGGCATCACGTGGTTGCGGTGCACCACGGCCCGCTCGGCAAAAGGAGACAGGTCGCCGCCGACCTGGCGGCTGAAGCCGCCCTTGCCGTCCGGCGCGTACAGCTCCAGCCTGTCCAGCGGCGGGTAGGCCAGCTCCAGCATCCAGTCGGCGGGCGCGTCGCGGGCGGCGCGCAAGGTCACACGCAGCCAGATGGCCGAACGGGTCAGCCCGAAATTGGTGGCCGGGCCGGTTTGCGGCACCGGCTGGAAGCGCGCCTGGGCCTCGGGCTTCAGGATATCGGCCAGCACCAGTTCGCCGCCGGCGTCCTCCAGGTAGGTAAAAGAACGCGACAGCGCGTAGCGGCTTTCGTTGCTTATGGCGAGCCCGGGGCCCGCATCGGCCTCCGCCACAGCGGCGGCGGGCGGCTGCGCCCTGGCTGGGCCCGGCTTCTGCGCGGGGGCCGAAAAGGCCAGGCCGGCCAGCAACACGGCCGGCAGCACCAACACACCCCGCAACCAGCCCGGCCTCATGCGGTAACGCCAGGGTCCGCCGCCGCGCGCCTGAGCACGCGCCCGGGCGCGGCGGCCGAGGCTGGCACCGTGCCCACGGCATGCCGCTGGCCGTTGCAGACTTCATGGCTGATGGCGAGGTTTTCCGCGTGGCTGTTGCCGCCCTCGCTGAGCGGCTGGATGTGCTCCAGAGTCGCAGCCTCGGGCGTGACGTGTTCGCCGCAGATCCAGCACGGCACCACGCCATGAAGCTGCCGCGCCACGGTCTTGTAGATCTTGTCGCGGGTATGGCCCAGCCTGCTCACGATGGCTTTTTCATGGCGAGGGGGACAAGACTGAAAGGCTGGAGGCGTGCCGGGGCAAACACCTGCTGGGGGCCCGCGCTCATAGGCCGGCCCTTATTCGAGCTTGGCGGGCCGCGCATCCGCGGGTTCGATGAAGGAGTCCTCCCACTGCATGGCAAAACGGTCTCCCTTGTCGATGCGAAGGCCGCCGGTGCCGTCGGGGTTGAAGCCGATGTTGCGATTGGCGGCGGCCTGGGCGGCCTCCTGCTTGGTTTCCTTGTTGAGTTCCTTGAGCGCGGCGTCCTTGGCGGCCTTCATGCGCTCCCGGGTGAAAGACTCCAGGTCGGCATGGAAGCTGCTGTCGCCGCCGCGCGTCTCCTGGTCTTCCTGGATCAGCTCTTCGGGGATTTCACCCAGGAAGGCCGCGCGCATGGCGCTGACGCTGGGCGGTCGGCTGGCCTTCACCGTGGTGTAGGCGATGCCGCAATCGGACAGCAGGTTTTCCTTGAGTTCGCGGCTGGCCCGGCTCACATCGCGCTTGCCGCGCAGGTCGACACAGCCCACCACCTTGCCGTCCAGCGTGCAGACGGTGAAGGTCGTATAGACGCCGTTGAGCAGTTCGAGCAGGCGTTCTTTCTTTTCCTTGTTTTTTTCCTTGTCCTTGTCTTTTTCGACAGGAATGGTGAAGCGCAGCACCGGGAGCTTGAGCATCACCACGTGGTCGTGAAAGGTGCTGCGCATCCATTTCCAGACTTCATATTCATCGTTGGTCACGACGCCGCGCGCGGTCAGCGGCCATTTTTTGGGAACGCGCAGATTTTCGCCGGCCTTTTTGCGCAAGGCGCGGGCGTACAACAGGATCCCGGCCAGCGCGCCCACGGCCACGCCCAGCAATGCCATCAGCCATGAAATCAGGTTCAAGATGCGGTTCTCCTCGTTGTGGGGCGCCGCTGCCGGAGGCAGTGCGGCCGGCAGGCCGGTGAGCCAGTGAGTCACAGAAAGCCCGCCGTGTCAATTTGAGCGGCCGGCGGCCAAGGCATTATTAAAACAGGTTTTTGCCGGTTTTCCGCCCGCCGCAGGCATAACAAGGCTCCCAGCCCAGCCGGCATGAGCGCCAGCAGCTATTTGTTTCATAGCAGGCCAGCATCGGCCACCCCGCCGCGGTGTGGCGGGCAAGGCACTCTTTGCAAGGCGGCGCCTGAATCGTTATGCTGGACTTTTTGCAGGAGCCGCCATGCCACTCAAGACTGCCCAGGACTTTGACCAGGAACTGCTGATTCTGTTTGACGCCTATGTGCACGGCACCCTGGACCGGCGCGGCTTCCTGGAACGCGCCCAGAAATTCGCCACCGCCGGCATGACGGCCACCGCCCTGCTGGCCGCCTTGAGCCCGAACTTTGCTGCGGGGCAGCAAATCCCCAAAGACGACAAGCGCCTGAAGACCGAGATGGTCAGCTACCCGTCGTCCGCCGGCACCGGCACCGTCAAGGGCTACCTCGCGAAGCCGGCCAACGCCACCGGCAAGCTGCCCACCGTGCTGGTCATCCATGAGAACCGGGGCCTGAACCCTCATATAGAAGACATCACGCGCCGCCTGGCGCTGGACAACTTCCTCGCCTTCGCGCCGGACGCCCTCACGCCCCTGGGCGGCTATCCCGGCGACGAGGACAAGGCGCGCGAATTGTTTGCCAAACTCGACCAGCGCAAGTGCACGGAGGACTTCGTGGCCGCCGTTACCTGGCTCAAAGCCAGGGACGACTGCAGCGGCAAGCTGGGCGTGGTCGGCTTCTGCTACGGCGGCGGCATGACACATACGCTGACCACCCGGCTGCCCGAACTCAATGCGGCCGTGCCCTTCTACGGCAACCAGCCCCCGGTGGAAGACGCCGCCAAGGTCAAAACCCCGCTGCTGATCCATTTCGCGGCGGTCGACGAGCGCATCAACGCCTCCTGGCCCGCCTACGAGGCGGCCCTGAAGGCGGCCGGCGCCAATTACACCGCCTACCAGTACCCCGGCACCCAGCACGGCTTCAACAACGACACCACGCCGCGCTACGACGCCACCGCCGCCAAACTGGCCTGGGAGCGCACGGTGGCGTTTTTCAACCGGCAACTCAGGGCCTGAGCGCCCCCGGGGCCCCCTTTTGGGGCCCCTCCTTGAGCTCTTTCCCCCTCCGCCCATCCCTCTCAGCGAAAACCCTGCCCGCCGGCCGCCGGGCACGGCTTTTGCAGGCGTTACCATTGGCTACTTTCGCTTTTTCGCCTCCCATGCGGGGCCGGCAAGCATTTTTCACCTCTCCTTTCCGGACAATCACCATGAACCTCCTGCACAAGATCGCCGCCACCGCCGGCCTGCTGACCCTCGCCTTCGGCGCCGCCCACGCCCAGAACAAGGAGCTGGTCGTCGGCTCCAGCGCCACCTACCGCCCTTTTGCCTATGAAAGCCCGACCAAAGAGATCGTCGGCTACGACGTGGACATGATCAAGGCCATCGCCCAAAAGGCCGGCCTGCAGATCAAGATCGTCAACACGCCCTGGACCGGCATCTTCGCGGCCCTCAACAACGGCGACGTCGACCTCGTCATCTCCGGCGTCACCATCAACGACAAGCGCAAGCAGTCCTACGACTTCACCACCCCCTACTTCGAGGCGCGCCAGCTGATCGCCGTGCACAGCAACAGCACGGCCAAGGGCCTGAAAGACCTGGCCGGCAAGAAGATCGGCGTGGTCACCGGCAGCACCGGCGACGACATGGCCTCGCGCGAGTTCGGCAAGACCAACCCTGACATCCGCCGCTTTGAAAGCACCCCCGTGGTGATCTCCGAGCTGGCCAACAACGGCCTGGACGCCGCCATCGGCGACAACGGCGTGATCGCCTTCCGCACCCAGGAACACAAGCAGCTCAAGACCGTGTCCGACGCCAGCTTCCCCAAGGAATACTTCGGCATCGTCGTGAAGCAGGGCAACAAGGCGCTGCTGGACAAGCTCAACGCGGGCCTCGCCGCCGTCAAGGCCGACGGCAGCTATGCCGCCATCTACAAGAAGTGGTTCCAGGCCGACGCACCCGCGTTGCCCGCGCAATAAACCGCTGAGGTTGTCCCCTTATGGAGCAAGTCCTCTGGTTCGGCTGGTTCAGGGCCGACATCATCGCCGAGTACAGCGTGCTGTTCTGGCGCGGCCTGCAGATGACCATCACGGTCACGCTGATCTGCATCGTGCAGGGCACCCTGCTGGGCCTGGCCGTCGGCATGGCGCGCGTGGCGGAGTCCCGCCACTCGCCCGCGCGCGAGATCTGCAAATACGCCCTGCGCTGGCCGTCCACCGTCTACGTGAGCTTTTTCCGCGGCACGCCGCTGTTCGTGCAGATCCTGCTGATCCACTTCGCCGTGCTGCCGCTGTTCATCAACCCGGCCGACGGCCTGGTCATCTCGGGTGAAACCGCGCGCAACATCAAGCAGAACTACGGCGCCTTCCTGTCCGGCATCGTGGCCCTCACGCTCAATGCCGGCGCCTACATCTCCGAGATCTTCCGCGCCGGCATCCAGTCCATCGACAAGGGCCAGGTCGAGGCGTCCCGTTCGCTGGGAATGTCCTTCCCCCGCACCATGTACCACGTCGTGCTGCCGCAGGCTTTCCGCCGCATGCTGCCGCCGCTGGGCAACAACGCGATCTCGCTGCTCAAGGATTCGTCGCTGATCTCGGCCATTGGTCTCGCCGAACTCGCCTACGCCGCGCGCACTGTCGCCGGCGCCTATTCACGCTACTGGGAACCCTACCTCACGATCTCCGTCATGTACTGGGTGCTGACGCTGGGCCTGGCTTACCTTGTCAAGAAACTGGAGGCTCGTTATGGACGAGGTGATTCGCGTTAAGCGCCTGACCAAGCAGTTTGGTCACACCCCGGTGCTGCGCGGTATCGACTGCGCCATCAAGGCCACCGAGGTCGTCTGCGTCATCGGCCCTTCCGGCTCCGGCAAAAGCACCTTTCTGCGCTGCCTCAACGGCCTGGAAGACGCCAGCGGCGGCGAGGTGCTGGTGCACGGCGTCTCGGTGCACGAACCCAAGACCGACGTCGACGCACTGCGCTCCGAGATCGGCATGGTGTTCCAGCGCTTCAACCTGTTCCCGCACAAGACCGTGCTGGAAAACATCACGCTGGCGCCCACCAAGGTGCGCAAGCTCACGGCGCTCGAAGCGCGCAACCGCGCCAGCGAACTGCTGGTCAAGGTCGGCCTGCTCGACAAGATAGACGCCTATCCCAACCAGCTTTCCGGCGGGCAGCAGCAGCGCGTGGCGATTGCCCGCGCGCTGGCCATGCAGCCGCGCATCATGCTGTTCGACGAACCCACCTCCGCGCTGGACCCCGAAATGGTCGGCGAGGTGCTGGCCGTCATGCAGGCGCTGGCCGAGGAAGGCATGACCATGGTCGTCGTCACGCATGAGATGGGCTTTGCCCGCCAGGTGGCCGACCGCGTGATGTTCATCGACGAAGGCCTGGTGATCGAAGAAGGCTCGCCTGCCGAAATCTTCGACAACCCCAAGGAAGAGCGCACCCGGCGCTTCCTGAGCAAGGTCTTGTGAGCCGGGGTCCGCATGCGCTGCGGGCCTCTTCTTCCCTTGGAGACTTCGCCATGACCGCCACCCTCAGGGCCGTCCAGGCCGACATCACCAAATTGCAGCTTGACGCCGTCGTCAATGCCGCCAATTCATCGCTGCTGGGCGGCGGCGGTGTCGACGGCGCGATCCACCGCGCCGCCGGCCCCGAGCTGGTCCATGAATGCCGGCTGCTGGGCGGCTGCAAAACCGGCGAGGCCAAGGCCACCAAAGGCTACAAGCTTCCCGCCAGATTCATCATCCACACGGTGGGCCCGGTCTGGCGCGGCGGCAATAACGGCGAGCCTGAATTGCTGGCGTCCTGCTACAGGCGCTGCATGGAAATCGCGGCCGCCAAAGGCCTCACCTCGCTGGCCTTCCCCAGCATCAGCACCGGCATCTATGGCTACCCGGTCGAATTGGCCGCCCAGGTCGCGGTGGCCAGCGTGCGCCAGGCCTTGCAGCAGCCCTCCTCCTTGAAGGAAGTGGTGTTCTGCTGCTTTTCGGCGCAAGACCTTGCGGTTTATGAGCGGCTGCTGGGTGATGCGGAGACTTGATGTTCTGATCCAAGACCTGGAGAGGCAAACTTTTTGAAAGCGGGCTACACCTGCTCGAGATGGCCGTTGGCTTCGGATTGATCACTACGGCGGCGATCGCCGTGGCCGTGGGGAAATTCATCCTTGCGGGGATCTTTCTGGCGCTTGCGCTGGCCGTGATGCTTCGCTTCATTCGCCGGCGGGCGCCCCACAAGCCCGGACCCTGACCCATCACAAGCCATGTGCAGCAATCCGGACTTTGTCTCCACCATGGCATTTGGCCTGGTAGTGCTCGCGGCCATTCCCTCGGGCGTGTTGCAACACCGCTTCGTGAAGTGCCTCGAGAAAACGCTCCCCGCCGTATGGACGGAACTCGGCTCCCGAAAAAAGATGTGGACCGAAGACGGCGACAAGCATTACGCAGCCGCCCAGCGCTTCCTTATCTGGGGAGAGTACAAATCGCTGAGCGATGAAGGACTGGTGAAGATGGGCGACCGTTCACGCACCGCTTTTTTTGTGTTTATCGCCTGCCTGGTGCTGTTCGGGTATTGCGCCGCCCTGACCCAAGGGACCCCACAACTGTCCTGCCTCTGGCGCTAGTTCAGTGCCTTGCGGCATCGCATGAGCTCTCAGTACCCTGGCACCTTGAGCATCCGCGCCAGGTAGTCAAAAAACACGCAGTACAGCGCGATCGGCAGCGGCAGGCCCAGCAGCGTGCCCAGCATGTAGTCGCGAAACTTCACGCCCGACATCGCCAGCGCATAGTTCAGCGCTGGCACCGTCTGCAGCAGCATGCGCAGCACCACGATGCTTGCCACCGGCCGCGCATCCAACTGCGCGAGCACCCGCTGCGTCCACTGCCCCTTGATCTGCCGCAAGGCGTCGCCGCCCAGCAGGCGTATCAGCCAGAAGGTAAAGGCACATGAAACCACCGCCGCGAGGTAGGTCGCCACGCCGCCCCAGACCTCGCCCAGCGCCAGCACCGCGGCAGCCAGGAATATCCAGCCGGGGATCTGGATCAGATTGCCCAGCGCGAACAGCGCGATAAAAATCAGCAGCCCGCTGGCCTCGTTGTCCAGGAACTTCTGGTGCAGAAACGCCAGGCTGAGGTTGTCGCGCAGGCCCGAAAGCTGGAACACCGCCAACAGCAGGCCCAGGAAGGCCAGCACGGCGAAGAGGCGCTTGTGTTTGTAGCGGTGCATCTGGGATCGAATGGTTTTGGCGGTGCCGGAGCTTGCTGCCGATTCTAGGCATCCAGCCTCAACACTTGCGCACCAACTAATTCGACATAAAAAAAAGGCAAAGATTGTCTTTGGGCGGACTATTGCTTACAACTTCGCAACAAATTTCACTAACCTCACATCAGCGCTCACTCATTGTTTGCCGTTTTCAATTTCAACCGAGGAGTTTTGTGAAAAAAGTCATTGCACTCAGTGCCATGAGCCTCGCCGGCTTGCTGACCACGCCAGCCACGGCCGAATCCACCTTCACCACCCCCGCCACGACCGGCTCGACAGCGACGGCACGCCTGGACTTCACCATTGTCATTCCGCAAGTCCTGTTTTTGCGCGTCGGCACCAGCGCCGGCAATACCTCGACGACGGCCACCGTTGACGCGACCACGTTCACAGTGCCCGCCGCCAATGTGGGCGACGCCAGCGTCATTGCCGGTGTCGGGGGCGACCTGACCTTGGGCGCCGTGACGGTGCGCGTTTACGGCAACGGCGGCAATATCAGCCTGAACTCCACCACCACCGGCCCCCTGACGACCGGCACTGCCGGCGAAACCATTGCCTGGAGCCAGATCAGCGTGGCGGGCGCGGCCCTGGCGGCCACCACGTCCGGCTTTACCAATGCCTCTATCACCCACCCCGCCTTCAACACCGGCGCTTCCGGTGGCGCCGGCACAGCCTCTACCCTGACGGCCACCAACCGCCTGGTCCGCGTCGAAGGCAAGTGGACTTATAGCTACCTCAATGCAAACATTCCCGCCGCCGGCACCTATGGCGGCACCATCGCCAAAAACGGCCGCGTCACCTACACCGCCACCCAACTCTAACTTCTTGAACAGGGAAATCATGATGAAAAAGATACTTCTTGCCAGCCTTTTGAGCCTCGCCGGCGTGCTGACGGCGCCCGCTCACGCTGAATCCACCTACACCGCTCCGGCCATCGTCGGTTCAACCGCCGCTGCGCGCGTGGACGTGACGATCATCATCCCGCAGGTGCTGTTCCTGCGCGTCGGCACCAGCACCGGCAATACGGCCACTGACGGCACCGTTGACGCCACCACCTTTACGGTGCCCGCTGCCAATGTGGGCGATGCCAGCGTCATTGCCGGTGTCGGCGGCGACCTGACCTTGGGCGCCGTGACGGTGCGCGTTTACGGCAACGGCGGCAACATCAGCCTGAACTCCACCACCACCGGCCCCCTGACGACCGGCACTGCCGGCGAAACCATTCCCTGGAGCCAGATCAGTGTCGCGGGCGCGGCCCTGGCGGCCACCACGTCCGGCTTCACCAACGCCTCTATCACCCACCCGGCCTTCAACACCGGCGCTTCCGGCGGCACCGGCACGGCCGCCACCCTGACGGCCACCAACCGCCTGGTCCGCGTCGAAGGCAAGTGGACTTACAGCTACCTCAATGCAAACATTCCCGCCGCCGGCACCTATGGCGGCACGATCGCCAAAAACGGCCGCGTCACCTACACCGCCACCCAGCTCTGATCTTTCACCTTATTCCTAAAAAAATGGCCTCCTCCGTGAGGCCATTTCCTTGATCCCGCCCTGAACAGCTTAAAGCGACGCCCATGCGCCCCCTTGCCTTCGCATCGCCTTTTCGCTGCGGTACACCGGTCGCGCGCAGCGGGCTCATCGGCATCGGCAGCGCCTTGCTGTGCACCGCTGTCCAAGCCTTTTCCTTCAGCATTACACCCGGTACCCGTTCACTGTTTCTGCAAGTAGGTTCCGGCGCCATGACGGGGGGAAACTTCAACTCAGGCGGCACGCCCGGCAACAACGCCACCATCAACAGCGTCAGTGTCACTGTTCCAGCAGCCAATCTGGGTGGCGGCTCCATTGCCATGACCAGCGATAGCACCGTGGCGACGAGTCCCTACGATGGCCGCGCGTTTTGCACGATACCCGCACAGGTCTATGTCGGCGGCTTCTACCGCGCGCCGGGTTCGGCCACCAACGCTACCCTCAGCGCGACAACGCCGGCGTCGCTGGTGAACGCCAGCGGAAACAGCATTCCTTTCAGCACGGTGTCATGGGTTTCAGCCGGCACATCCGACGCGGCGCCGACCATCTCCAGCGGCACATTTGTCGGTGGCGCATCGCAAACGCTGTTGAGCATCGCACGCAACACCTGGTTTGAAAGCTGCCTGCAGTTCAGCTACGCCAATGCGCAGTTCGTGGGCTCAGGCAGCTTCACGGGCAGGGTCAGCTACACCCTGACGGCGCCATGATGATCAAGCCATCGCGCCTGGCGCGAATCATCCTCGCGACAGGCCTGCTGGCGGCGGGCCTGATCACCCAGCAATGCGCGCTAGCCGGCACAACGCGTGTGGACGATAGCGGCACCGTCGTCAGCCAGGGCGTTGTCCCCATGCGCTGGCGGCAACTGGTTCCAGGCCGCGGGGCCGACAACTCGGTCGAGGCCGGCGTGCGCGTGGCCCTGCGCCTGAACCTGTCGCGCTGGCTGAACCAGCCCGTCAAACTTTATATGGGGCTGGCACCGGTGGCAGGCGAACCCGTCCATGCCGCGTGGCGTACCCAAGGCCGCCTGCTGCCGGGAACCGTCCGCTCGGGCGCGCGCACGCTGGTTTTTGAAGGAGCCGGCGTGGCGTCACTCGAAGAGACCCTCGAGCTGACGCTCAGGACCGACGGCAGGGCATTGGTGTCGCCGCAGTCGCTGCAGTTTTATTTTGAGGTGGATACCCCATGACCAATCCCCGGTTGGCGCCCGTCCGGTGCTGCGCGATGGGCCTTTTTTTCTTTGCGATGATATTGATCACATCCAACGCCGCGGCCGGTGAGTTCGCGCTGGCAGTATCTCCCCCGCGCTTTGAACTCGAACTCAAACCCGGTGAGCGAAGCCGGCAGGTCATCGAAATCACCAATGTGTCGCCCACCTCCGCCAGCTTCGGCATCAAGACGGCCGACTGGCGCCTTGGAGCGGACAACGCGGCCACCTTCTCCGACGAACTGCAGCCCGGCAGTTGCCGGCCATGGGTCGCCATCGAGCGGCGCGAGCTCATCATGGCGGGCGGGCGGCCCTACCGTTTCCGTTTCGAAATCGACGTCCCACCCGACACCCCAGCCGGGGAGTGCCGTTTTGCCATCTTGCTCGAAGGCCAGGAGCAGCTCACCCGCATGGAGTCCGGTCCGCCCATCCCGTTTTCAGTCCGCCTGGGCATCGTGGTCTATGTGGCCGTCGGCGGCGCCGCACCGGATTTGAGCATCGCCGGGGCGTCAGTCCAGGCCGTGAACGGCCAGCCCACACCCGTCCTGCAAATACGCAACAAGGGCACGGCCCACGGCCGCGTCGGCGGCTTCCTGAGCGGCACGGACGCGTCAAACACCGCGCTCGAATTCTCGCCCGCCAACACCCCGATACTGCCCGGCGAAACACGCAGCATTGCCCTGAATGCGACGAGCCCCGGCGACCAGGACAGCACTGCGACCATCCGCTTTCCCGTCACAGTGCGCGGAAAGCTCGAATGGGGCAAGGGCAAGACACACAACTTCGAACAGCGCTTCGCGCCATGAAAGGGCAGGCGCATTCGCCCGCCGCCCTCCTGCTTCTTTTCACGCCATGGTGCCGCCGCGGCCTCGCGGGCCTGGGCATGCTCTTCACAAGCGCCGCGGCGCTGGGCCAGCCGGCAAGCACGCAGGCTGCAGGCTCTTACGTTGACCGTGTCATGGACGGCCAGCCCGGCCTCGACGGCGGCCTCCAACTCAAAGCCAGCGAGTACAACGAAACCGGCTGGCCGCGAAGCTGGCACGCGGACTACGCCGTCTTCAAGCAATCAGGAAACGGAAACACCGCAACCCGCGCACTGGACCTCGGCGGGTTCATGGAAACGCCCAATCACGGCGCCCTGTCCGTCCATGCCAGCCTGTCCCGGCAAGGCTCCGGCGCATCGAGTGGCCGGGCGCAGGGCGGCGACAGCGATTGGCGCATAGACCAGCGTGCCTTGCCGCTCGACGGTGGATGGCTTGCCAACCACAACGCCGGCAACATCAACACCACCGGTACCCGGCTGGCGCGCGGCACGGGCCGGGTGTCCATACCGTCAACCCCGATCCACGGCGTGGGCGGCCAGTGGTACCTCGCTGATTCCATAGCCCTCAACGCGGCAACCGGCCGCACCGGCCTCTTCACCGGCTTCAACAGCAACGGATTTGAAAGCTCGGCAAGCAGCATCACGTCGGCAGGCGCGCAATTTCGCCTGCCCGCCGGCAAGGCGGCCAAAACGGGTGAGCGCAGCGACGTGGCATTCCAGCTGATCACCGGCAAGGACATTCCAGACAGCGCGGGCGCCGGCATCAGCCAAAACACCAGCGCCTGGTTCGCCGCCGCCTCTTGGGAGGGGCCGTCCCCCTGGGGATCCGGCCTGGCCGCCGGCTACGGTACGGCCAACGAACGTGTTGGCGGCCTGCGCCTGCAGGGCAATATGGTGCAAAGCACGGCCACACAGAGCGGTGGCGCAACCGGCCTCTGGCTCGACGCCGCCTGGCGCACCGAACGCTGGCGCCAGTCCGCAGGCGTTTTCCGCTTCGAGCCCAATTTGCGCTGGGGCGCCACAGGGCTGGCCGGCGACCTGCAGGGACTGTATTGGCAAGGCGACACCGCCACACGCCAGTGGCAGGCCGGGTTTGCCGCCGAACTGAGCGACACCGTCAGCGGCGGCCAGCTGGCCGGTGGTGCTTCCGGGCGCAGCGCGTTCGTCAACCTGAACGGCCGCTACCTGCTGGACATCAGCAACACCGTCGGGGCCGCTTTGAGTTTTCGCACCACCACCAGCCCGGGCCAGGCCGTCCAGCTGTCATGGAACCGCAACGGCGACTGGGGCCAGACGCAGTGGCGGGCCGACCTGGCCAAGGCCTCCGGCGGCGCGCACACCCTGCGCCTGGGCGTCGACCACAGCTGGCCCGTGCTGTGGACGGCCCTTCTCAGCACCTCACTGGCCCTGGAGCGCATACGCGGGAGCGCCAATCCCACCAGTGGATTGGTCTGGGGCGTGCTCGGCACCGTGTCGCCCTGGCCCCAATGGTCGCTGGATGCCTCCCTGCGCGGCACGCGCGGCAACGGCGGCGAATCACTCAACGCCAACGTCGGCCTGAACTGGCAGGCTTCCGCCGGATGGTCGCTGGCCTTGCGCTACACCGAGTCGCGCGGCCGGGAAACCCCGCAGGCGCTGGTCGTCTCGGCCCTGACCGCGGCAACGCTACAACCGGTGGCCAACACCCAGGCCAACCGCAGCATCCAGTTACTGCTGCGCTACCAGGACCATGCCGGAGTGCCGACCGCGCCGCTGGGCGGCCTGCCCGGAACCGGCGCCGGCAGCCTGGCCGGCACCGTGTTTTTTGACGCCGACGCCAACGGCCGGCGCGAAGCTTCCGAAGGCGGCGTGCCCGGCGTCACCGTCATGCTTGACCGGCGCTACGTGACGCAAACAGACGCCCAGGGCCGCTATGAATTCCCGTCGGTCGCCGCCGGCGAACACCTGCTCGAGATCTCCCCGGACAACATTCCCCTGCCCTGGAGCCCAACGCTTCGCGATCCCCTCAAAACCACGGTCCGGGTCCGCCAGGCCCAGCTCGTGGACTTCGCCGTGCAACGCGAGCGCTGATCCAGCCTCACTTGCCGGCGCAAGTTTCCTTGCCCGCAAATAAATACCAGGGGACTGTAAGAAAAGCGCGCCCCGCCCGACCAAACCTCAACGCGCAACAACTTCGCGGCCGCAATACCCGCCCTCTCACGGGGACAGCGAGCTTTGCGGGTAACTTTAAGGAGCACTTGATGAATACAGGCAAACAACAAGCCATACACCCAGCCTGGCTGCGCGCCATGCACTGGCTTAACGCGCTGGCCGTCGTCGTGCTGATGATGAGCGGCTGGCGCATCTACAACGCCACCGCCTTCCTGGGCTTCGCGATTCCCAAAGACCTCACCCTGGGCGGCTGGCTGGGCGGCGCCCTGCAGTGGCACTTCGCCGCCATGTGGCTGCTGTTCTTCAACGGCATCCTCTACCTGGCCTTCAACCTCTTCACGCGGCGGCTGTTCCACAAATTCTTTCCGCTTTCCATCAAAGGCATCGCGGCCGACCTGCTGGCCGCCCTCAAAGGCAAGCTGGCCCACGCCGACCCGCGCCACTACAACATGGTGCAGCGCCTGGCTTACCTTTTTGTAATGGCCGACAGCGTGCTCATCGTCGTGTCCGGCCTGGTGCTGTGGAAGTCGGTGCAATTCCCGCTGCTGCGTGAATTGATGGGTGGTTATGAAGGCGCGCGCCTCGTCCACTTTTTTGCCATGGCCGCGCTGGCCGGCTTTGTCGCCGTGCACCTGGTCATGGTGGCCCTGGTGCCCAAAACGCTGGTCTACATGCTGCGCGGCCGCTGATCAATTCCCGCAAGCCTCAAGGAACAAACATGAATATCCAACGCCCCAGGCGCCTCACCCACATCGACGGTGACGCCATCCTTCAAGAAGCCGTGGACCGCATCGCCACAGCAAACAAGCTCTCCCAGGCCCGCCGCAACTTCCTGCGCGGCTCCCTCACCCTCGGCGGCCTGGCCATGCTGAGCGGCTGCATGCTCGACGACAGCGAATCCGTCAACACCGCCCTCACCCGCATCTCGCGCCTCAACGACGACGTGCAGGCATCACTGTTCGACCCGAACCGGCTGGCGCCCACTTATCCCGATTCCATGATCACGCGGCCTTTTCCCTTCAACGCCTACTACGGCGAAGACGAGGTGCGCGAAGTCGAGGAAGAAAGCTATCGCCTTGAAGTCGCCGGCCTGGTCGCCGACAGGCGCAAATGGTCGCTGCCCGAACTGCGCGCCATGCCCCAGGCCGACCAGGTCACGCGCCACATCTGCGTCGAAGGCTGGAGCGCCATCGGCAAATGGGGCGGTGTGCCCTTCTTTCACTTTTTGCGCAAGGTCGGCGCCGACACGACAGCCAAATACGTCGGTTTCAAATGCGCCGACGACTACTTCACCAGCATAGACATGGCCACCGCCCTGCACCCGCAGACCCTGCTCGCGTTGACGTATGACGGCCAGGTGCTGCCGCCCAAATACGGTTTCCCCATGAAGCTGCGCATGCCCACCAAGCTCGGCTACAAGAACCCCAAACACATCCAGGCGATTTTTGTCACCAACACCTACCCTGGCGGCTACTGGGAAGACCAGGGCTACAACTGGTTCGGAGGTAGCTGAGCCCGCTCAGAGACCCCGCAACGCCGGCAAGGCATTCATGTATCTCTCCAGCCCTTGCCGTTTTTTTTCAAAACCTTTCCAACACTCTTTCATCAAGGACAACATCATCATGAACATCAACACCAAAACTTTGACCACCGCCCTTCTCTCCGCCTGCCTGTTCGCCGCCGGCGGCAGCGCCCTGGCGCAGGACGCCATGAAAAAAGACGCCATGGGCAAAGATGCCATGAGCAAAGATGCCATGGGCAAAGATGCCATGGGCAAGGACGCCATGGCCAAGGATGGCATGAAGAAAGATGCCATGGGCAAGGACGCGATGGGTAAAGACGCCATGGGCAAGGACGCGATGGCCAAAGACGGCATGAAGCACGACGACAAGATGGCCAAAAAAGACAAGATGAAGAAGGATCACATGTCCAAGGACGGCATGAAAAAAGACGCCATGGGCAAGGACGAGATGAAGAAATAAGGCGTACAAGCCACGGAGCGGGCAGGGGCCGGGCCCTACGGGCAAGCCCCCGCTCATTCCTCTATTACGGCCCTTGCACCAGCCGCAAGGGCCGCCCATTCACTGCCAGTTAGCGGCCAGCACAGGAAATATCACTGTCTGGTAATTCGACAGCAGTGCGCTTGTGGACATCGGCGTACCGACAAAGGCCGCCATGGCTTGGACCAGTTTGTCCACATTGGAGTCCGACAGGGTTTTTCCGTCGCCTGATTTGAACTGCTCCACATGATGAGCATTGCCATCCCGGTACCAGCCGTCGATCGTCACCTTGTCGTCGCTGCCTAGGGCGCTGACTTCCAGGTTGTCGGAAACCCGGCGCAAAAACAGTTCGTTGGCCCTGATATTGGAGAACTTCAGCACATCCGTGTTGCCGGGCGTTGTATCGTTTTCCTTCACCACGTCCCGGCCCCATCCGCGTCCGAATATGTAGGAATCCGAACCCTTCCCACCGACCAGAGTGTCGGCGCCTACGCCGCCCTCAAGGTAATCGTTGCCATCCTGGCCGTTCAACTCGTCATCGCCATCCTCGCCGTAGAGCGTATCGGCGCCGGCATCGCCGTATAGCTTGTCATTGCCTCCACCACCCAACAAGGTGTCGTTACCTTCCCGATATCTATACGGGTCAACTTCGGGTTGCCCGCCAAGTCCTTGTAAGACGGGTTGAGGCTGCTGCCCGGCGCGGGGAAGTCCTGATTGAACGGTGTTTCCGAGATGTAGACGCGCAGGTTGTCGCTAAAGAGCGGCGTGCCATCCCGGCCCCACAGGGCGATCGAGTCGATGTACTGCACGCTGTCCAGCTTCAGCTCGATATAGGCCTTCTTCGTTCCATACGCATAAGCAACATTACTTCCGGTGGACAGTTCTCCGTTCCACGCGCCACCAACCTTGGCATTCGTGAGTGCACCAGGGTTGTTGCCTTCGTCGGCAACGAATCCCTCGTCGGCGCCGGACGTACTCGCGATCTCGGCGGCCACGTTCTTGCCTCCGGCAAACACTTTCAGTTCGGTCAACGACAGGTGAAGCGACCCAAGGACATTTGGCGCATCATCGTTGTGGTAAATGCGGATGTACTGGCCCTTGGCCCCAACAGCCGCAAAGGTGCCGTCCAGGGTTTTGACCACCGTGCCATTGCCCAGGCCCTTGCCGTCGGCATCCAGTTTGGCCACGATGCCGGTTGTGGCCAGCCCCCTCAGGTCGGTGCCGCTGTAGTCCGCCGTGTCGCGGCCGGCCCCGCCATCGAGCGTGTCGCTCACGGCCTCAATGTCCTGCTCTATCTCGTCGTCGCCGTCGCCGCCGCTGACGCTGTCAAAGCCAGCCTCGCCGGCCAGGTCATCGTTGCCGGCACCGCCGATGACGGTGTCCTTGCCTTCGCCGCCCATCAGGATGTCGTCGCCGCCATTGCCGGCCAGCACGTCGTTGCCGGCGTCTCCGTCCAGCGCATTGGCGTTGTCGTCGCCGGTCAGGCTGTCTTTGAGGCGCGTGCCCGTCACGCCCTCGATGCCGATCAGCACGTCATACACACTGAAAGTGGTCCCGTCGGCGGTTCCCCGGTACTTGACGGCCTGGCCGGTCAGCAGGTTGACGTCAATGCCCACCTCCGTTCCCGCGCCATCGGCGCCGGTGCGGGTAGCCCCGGGGAAGATGGTGAAGCCGTAGTTCACGGTGTCGGCGCCCTCGCCGCCGTCCAGCGTGCTCCAGACGCCCGAACTGCCGGCGGTATAAGCGTCGATGTCCTGCTGGATCATGTCGTTGCCGTCTCCGCCCTGGATGCTGTCCTTGCCGCCGTCTCCGCTCAGCGTGTCATTACCGGCGCCGCCATCCAGGTTGTCGTCACCGTCGCCGCCTTGCAGCTCGTCATTGCCGGCCCCGCCTATGAGCACGTCATCGCCTTCATTGCCTACCAGTGCGTTGGCGTTGCCGTCGCCCGTCAGGCTGTCGGCCAGTTTTGTGCCCACCAGGTTCTCGATGCTGGTCAGCGTGTCGTATACCGTCGTGGCGGTGCCTGCGGCAATCGCCGCCAGGTCGATCTTCAGCACCGCGGAATTGCCCGCCAGGTCGGCGTAGGCCGTGGGCGAGGATACGGCGGGCCTGGTGTCCGACACGTACACCCGCAGATTGCTGTTCGCGCCGGCATAACCGGACGCGCCCCACAGCGCGATCGAGTCGATGTCGTAGGAGTCACCGAGGTCCACGTCGATATCTTTTCCATCTCCGCCGTACAAGGTGTCGGCGCCGCCGCTGCCGTCAATGGTGTCGTCGCCGGCGGCGCCGGACAGCGCGTTGCCGCCACCGTTGCCCGTCAGGCTGTCGCCCAGCTCCGTGCCGATGAGGTTTTCAATGCCGATCAGCGTATCGGTGAAGAGCGATACGGATCCAGCGCCCACTTTCGCGACGTCGAATTGGGCGACATCGGAATCGACCTCAAGGTTGTAGTAAGTCTGATGACGATTTGACGGAAAAGGGCTATCCGATACATAGACCCGTAAATTGTTGCTCCACTCCGGCTGGCCTGCATTCCCCCACAGGGCGACTGAGTCAATCGCATACGACGCACCGAGATCGAGCTCGATGTATATCCCAAAAGCGTCGTCCTCATTGAGAATGCGGCCCGCCTTGGCGACGACCGGCTCAGCGCCGCTCCCAAAACGGCCATCGGTGAGCGCCTTGTCATTAATTGCGGAATCAAAAGTCACCTTCTGAAAGGGCACGTCATCGTGATAAAACGGGGATTGCTGATCGGCATTCACCGCGATACTTTTTCCGGCAGCCCGGTTGACTCCACCGCTAAACACTTTCAATTCCGTCAACGACAGGGTTGTCGAGTTATACGGATAGATGAGATATCTGGGCGGGAACTCAGCGGGAGACAGATAGGCACCCGGCTGGATATGGTAAATGCGGATATAACGGCCTGTCGCATTGATGCCCACGTTGGTGGCCGCAAAGCTGTTTTGTGTGATTGTTTCATGGTAGGACTCGAGGCCGTTCACATCCTTTGTCACGATACGGTACCCATCCTTCAACTCACTGTGGATGGAGATGCCTCTGCCTTTCAAATCGTTGTAGTCAACGGTATCCTCATCCCCCCCTCCATCAAATTTCATCGCCGAAGCATTGGCAATCACAGTGTCGTTACCGAATCCACCATTGACTGTTATCGGCAATCCCAACACCTTCGTGTTGTCCCGGTCCGCGACATGGGTCACCACGTTCCTCAAATCCATGGTGCTTGACGCATTGCCGTCATTGATGGTCCAGCCCTTATTGGTGACGGTATACGCATTACCGTTCTCAGCGGTGATCTTCAGGGTGGTTACATTGGTCTTCCCGCCCACCGCCACCGTTGTGCTCGTCTCTTTGCCCGGCGCCAGCAAAGGATTGAGAAAGGTTATCAATTGCTTGCGGAGATACGGGGCCGTGCCATCGGCATCCAGGTCCAGCACGCCCGTTACCGCGTTAATTCTCAAAGACGCATCGGGCCTCGAAATACCGTCACGAAACCGCTTGATATAGGCTTTTGCGGTCACCACATCCACGGAGCTGCGGGTCAACGCCGCCAGCTCCATGGCTTGCGGCGACATCGTCTGGGTGTCCACCCACACCACACTACTACCCTCCCCGAGGTTTGCCTGCAGCCCCGTCAGATATACGCTAAGTTCCGCCGAGTCGGAAAGCAACGCATGCTGCGCGTTCAGGCTGTTTTCGAAATAAGCTACCGCGCCTCTTCGCGAAGCGTCGTTGGGGTCGACGTAGTCGCGGATAGCATTGACAGCCTTCTCCACCGCTATTCGGATAAAACCATACTCCGCGATCCTGAATATCGCGGTGACTACCGTGACCGCGAGGCCTACGGGAATGGCTAAGGGAGCGCCGACGCCGCTGACCACGCAGGCAGCCACGGCCAACGAGCCAACGATGTCCAGAAACGCGCTTCCCGCGAAAATACCGGCTTGCACTGCAGTTTTGTCACGGTAAAAATTCGCGAGCAGGCCGTGACCGGCATAGCCGACGGAGTTCAGTTTGTCGAGATCGGCGGCATACTCGCCTTGCTTGGCCAGGGCGTAAATCTCCAGCGGGCTGATCGCTAAAAGTAAGCCGGCCGAAGCCGTTAACGCCATGGGTCCCATCAAAGCCCTGTGGCGCACGACACGTATCATGTTTCCAGTAGCTGCATCCAGCACGGAGGGGTATGCGATGCCTCTGCCCACCGCTTGCGCCAGCCAGACATTGCCGCCGATCTGCAGACCGGCGCCCAAAAACTGGGCTGTAACCTCCGCCGCCATAACCCCTTTTTGTTCGCTGGTGAGCTTGTCACTGCCCCAGTAGGGCGCCAGCGCAAAGATACCTGCCAACCCATTGACAAGCCCGCCTCCATAGGTACCCAGACGGCCATAAATCTTGCTTGTGTTCGCGTCCCATCTGCTTTTTTTGGGGGTGCGAGTCTGGCCTAGCGCCAAAGGCCCGATGAGTTCATCATTGCCAAGGACAAAACCAGGGTCTTTGACCAAAATCTTGCCAAAGCTGTCCAGCGCCTTGAAACCATTGGCGCCGATGTTGGCCAGGGCACCCACCAGCCCAAAAATCGCTGACGTAACCTCCGCGCCACTCCTGTCACCGTCTTTTTTCGCGGCGGCGTTATTGATCTGCCATATCGCCACCCCCACGGCCAACACCGCATTGAGCGTAAAAGTAGCGCTGCCGACGGCGCCGCCCCAGTTACGGTAATTTTTTACGTTGTTACGCATTGGTGCGGTGACGGGATCCAGACGAGTGAATGAACCTACGGCGGAGGGTGCGGCCGGTGCCACCATGGGCACGGCTGCGGGTACGGCCGCGGCTCCGCTCACGCCTGGAGGTACGCGCCCGGGCACGGTTCCGGACCCACCCGCGCCTGGGGGCACGAGCCCAGGCACGGTTCCGGACCCACTCACGCCTGAAGGTGCAAGCGCGGGCCCGGTTCTGCCAATCACGGGTTGGAAGTTTGGCCCCAAGTCCAGGATAAAGCCGTTCGCTAACAACTGGTAATAGCGCCCAGTCATCTGATTCCTATAGGGGAGACCTACGGCCCCCGTGGCGATGACTTTCCATACGCCGTCGCTCGGATCTAGCTGGTACACATGATCACTATCCCAACCCAGATTCCCCAGCCGCCGCTGCACCATGTATGAGGCAGGCAAAGGAACTCCGGGAGCAAACTGTACCGGTAAAAGGTTAGCATTCGGCACCTGCTGAGCGAGGTCAATCTGCGGCACTATCTGAGAGAAAACTTGGAATGCGGGTACGCCAGCTGGTTGAGCTGGTTGAGCTGGTCGAGCTGGTCGAGCTGCAGCTGCTGGCGCAGCTGCCGGGCCAATTCCTGCCCCGGCAACTGCAGCGGTGTAAGGCACGCGCCCAAACCGCTTCGCCGACCATCGCAAGTCATTTGCAAACGCAAGCAGCGTCTCGTCCAAAGCATTGATGACGGAACGAAGCAGAATCATGCTCGCAAGCGCCCGATCGGCAGGATCTTCCGCACCGAACTGGGTCCGGTTGGCGGCATAGCCCACACCTTTTATCGCCGTCGAGGCCCAGTAATATTGCGACATCTGGTTCGTCTGCGACTCGTACAGATAATCCAGTACATCGCTGTGCTTGCCCATAGCTATGGCCGGCTTCTTGTAGAGGTTCTCCAACCCGGACAAGGTGTAACACCGGTACACCAGATTCAGCGCCCTGTCGGTGTTGTTGTAGGCCGCATAGGGATTGACCGGGTCCATGAGTTTTTTGTACACACTCATTTGAGAGCGCCCCTTGGCTGCGTCGAGTATGGCTTGGAGTGTTGCTTTGGAAGTGGCCATGGTGGTTTGTCTCCTTCGTTAAATGAAATGGGCGGCGGCCTGTGCTTACAAGGCCGTCTCAATTGCCGCAGCGGCATACCCGTTTTTGTTCTTCATGCGCACCTGGTACGTTTTCTGTCCTTCGATGGCTTGCAGGAACTCCCGGTAGTAGCCGGCCAGCAAGGCCTGTGTGGCGCGCCTGTCGGTGTCCCGCCCCCTGAACTCCATGACCCGCCCGGTGCGGCTGCCCTGCTTGACGCGGATGGCGCGCGCGACCGAGGTGGGGAACCTGTCGGCCAGCCGGTTTTTGAGTTCAAACGAATCGGCCTTGCCGAAAGGCGCGACCCAGTCGACGAACCACAGGTGGTCGCCGCCGTTCCAGTCGGCCAGCGCGATGTGGGAGGCGTCCAGCATGTAGGCAGCCTCGGCCCGGCTGTCCAGGTGGGCCCAGCTGCAATAGGCGACCGGCATGCCGTCGCGCTCAAGCAGCAGGTACTGGCCCAGTTCAATCGGCGGCAGCGCGAAGCGGCTCAGCAGATCAACTTCCCAGTAGTGGTGCAGCGGGGAGTTCATCCACAGCCAGGCGAGCTTGCCGAGCACCGTGAATTTGTCGGTGGGCATGGGGGTGCGGTCCTGCGTCATGGCGGGTTTCCTTGGGGTGGTGGGTGTGGGCCCTTGGTGGGCGGGATGCGGGGCGGCGGCGAAAGCGCTGCCGCTGCCGGCGTTAAAAGGCCGTGCGGCCTTTGCCGGGCGTGCGGGGCGGGAGCCGCCCTGCGGGGAGAGAGATGCCAACGCGTTCATGCCGGTTCTCGCTGCTTCATCGACTGGCGTCTCGCGATACAAACCTGGTGCCCTAAACCCACCGTGTTGCCTGTATCTGTCTTTGCTTCAACTTTTACTTAAGTTGTATATTTTTCGAAATATGAGACGCCTTTTCCATTAATAAGCCCATAGGTGCACACCGATTAGTAATCTCTAAGTGGTACACACCTTGAGCCTGAGCTTAGGCAAGGCCTGGAAAAACCGCGAGTTCACATTGCCTTTTTGCGGGCATTGTTGTGACGATTTCTTGCAAATAGTTGGGTTTGCTTTCGGAATCGTGTTGGCCTGTCATGCGTTTGTGGCAGGGGTCATGAGGCGGGTTGTGCCTGGTGCTCTCGCGCCTTCCCCCGCTGGGGAAAGGTTGGGATGGGGCGGCGATGGTGGATGTTTCGCCGTGCTGGTTCGAAGGCCGCTGGCCCCTACCCCTGCCCTCCCCCAGCGGGGGAGGGAGCTGGATCGGGGAGAGGGAGTTCAATTGGAAAGAAGGCCGCGCACAGCGGACCACAGCGGGGCAATCACCAGGCCTGGTTCATTGTTTCCATGGGTAAATCAGAGTGGTTAACTGTACGCATGTACAGTAGTATTGCCTCACCTAAATACCCAAGCCAATGAGAACAAAGGACCAAGATGCAGCTGTCAAACCACCACCCTCCGCTCTGGGCGCGCGTCACGCCGCAGCCCCGGCCGCAACCGGCGCGCGTGCCCGCGCCCTGGCCTTTTTATGTGCAGGCGCCGTGGCGGCCCTGCGGCGATATGGAGGTGAATGCCCGGCGTGTGCTGGAAGTTTCGGCGCGTTATTTTTCGGCGCCTATGGCTGAGCCGGCGGCGGTGCATCGCAGTAGCGCTAAAGGCGGATGCTGAAGCCTGTTTGAAGGCCGCCGGCCCGCACCTCTGCCCTCCCCCAGCGGGGGAGGGAGTCAAAACCGGAAACTATGAGGCAACCAGCGGCGCAGGCGATTGGCGCGGAAATCCTGGTGAGTCTTCAGACGTGGGCGCTGTGCTGACGCCAAGGCTGCCGGAAAAGCACCGGCAGGGAATTTCCGTCACCAGCTGAGGGGTTTCGGCTTGCCAGTCCTTTTCACCGCGTCTTCATAATGGCGTGATGACAGCCACACACCCGCCCCTTGCCTTCATGAGCCTTTCACGCCGTTTCCCGCGGTCCCCTGTCCTTCTCGCATCCCTTGTGCTTCCCGCCCTGCTGTGCTGCGGCCTTGCGCAGGCCCAGGCAGCAGGCCCAGCCCGCGCGGCCTCCGCCGCCAAACCCGCGGGTGCCACAGCCACCCATCCTCTGTTGGGCACCTGGAGCTGGACCTTGCCCGGCAAGCCATGCACGGAAACCTGGCAATACCGCGCCGACGGCAGGCGCCTGGGCACCAGCGGCGAGGAAGTGACCCAGGGCGATTACCAGGTGTCGGCCAAGCCCACGACCACGGGTTTTTACCCGCTGACCGAAACCGTGACCAACAGCAACGGCAAGCGCGACTGCTCGGGGGACCTGCATGCGGACGGGGACGAAAGCGTGATCCGCTTTATCCAGTTCAGCCCCAAGCAGGACCAGTTCATCGTCTGCAAGACCGCTTCACTGGAGGCCTGTTTCGGGCCGCTCAGGCGCGTGCCCTGACGCCCTACCGGGCGTCTATCAGCGACTGCAGAACATCCGGCGCGAAATGCTCGCCGATATAGTCGGCCAGGCCGTCGAACACCGAATCCAGCGTGGGCGCGGCCGCGCCGAACAGCGCCTGCAGCACGCGTGGGTCTTCAAACATGCCATGTAAATAAAGGCCCAGCACATTGCCGGCATGGTTCTGCCAGGCCAGCCCCTCGGGCATCACGGCATGCGCGATGTCCCCCGCCGCGGCCATGGCCGAATGCGGGGCCGTCTGGCCGTGGTGGATTTCATAACCCTGCACTTCGACACCCGACAAGGCGGCCCATAGCCCGCGCAGCGGTGTGAACCCGGCCTGGCGGTGCCGCACGGTCTTGGCTTCGTCAAACACCGTGACCACCGGCAGCAGGCCCAGGCCGGGCGCGTTGCCGTCTATGCCGTGCGGGTCTATCAGCGCCTCGCCCAGCATCTGCAGGCCGCCGCAAATGCCCAGCACCGCGCCGCCCCGGCCCGCGTGCGCTGCCACGGCCTGGTCCAGCCCCTGCGCGCGCAGCCAGGCCAGGTCGCCGCTGGTGTGTTTGGAACCGGGCAGGATCACCCAGTCGGCGCCCATCAGCTCCGCCGGGCTGCGCGCCCACTTGAGGCGCACACCGGGCACATTCTTGAGCGGCTGGAATTCGTCGAGGTTGCTGATGCGCGGATAGGCGACCACGGCAACCGTGGTGCTGATCGCGCCCGAAGCCACGCTGCGGTCGTCAAAGACCCCGTCTTCCTCGGGCAGGCCGTGCTGCCACCACATGGGCAAGGTGGCCACTGTCGGAATGCCGGTCATGTCCTGCAGCATCTGCGGTCCCGGCGCCAGCAGTTTGGCGTCACCGCGGAATTTGTTGAGCACAAAGCCTTTGATGAGTTTTCGCTCGGCTTCGTCCAGCATGGCCCAGGTGCCGTAGAGATGCGCGAACGCGCCGCCGCTGTCTATGTCGGTCACCAGCAGGCAGGCCGCATGGGCGTGCTGCGCGGCGCGCATGTTGACGATGTCGCTGGCCTTGAGGTTGATCTCTGCCGGCGATCCCGCGCCCTCCATCACCACCACGTCGTTCTCGGCGATCAGTTCATCAAGCGCCCGCGACACCACAGGCCAGACCGAGGCGCTGCGGCCGCGCCATTCCATGCGCGACAGTTCGGCATTGACCTGCCCCATCAGCACGACCTGGCTTTGGGTGTCTTTTTCGGGCTTGAGCAGCAACGGGTTCATGCGCACGTCGGGCACGGCTCTCGCCGCCAGCGCCTGGAAATACTGGGCGCTGCCGATCTCGCCCTGCTCCACCACCCTGGCGTTGTTGCTCATGTTCTGCGCTTTAAACGGCGCAACCTTGAGTCCTTGCCGTGCGTAATAACGGCACAGCGCGGTCGTCAGCCAGCTTTTGCCGGCGCCGCTGGTGGTGCCCAGCACCATGACACTTTTTGCGCTCATGTGGTTCTAAAAAGTTGTTGCCACGCATTGTGCAGCGCATCCTGCACGGCGGGCGGCTGCACGCCCAGGCGCACATGGCCGGGCAGGCCGAAGGAAGCCGTGTCGCGCAGCTTGATGCCCTGGGCGCGCAACGCGGCCAGGGCCTGTTGCAGGTTCTGGCCTTCCGGCAAGGCCGGTTGCGCGCAGAAAAAATTCGCGTCGCTGGGCAGGCAGCGCCAGCCCAGCGATTCGCATACCGCGATCTGCCGGGCCTTCCATTCACGCAAGGTCTCGAGGCTGGCGGCCAGCCAGTCCTGCGCCTCGTGGCCGGTCCAGGCCATCAGCATGGCCTCGCCGTGCGCACCCACCGGCCAGGAGGGGCAGAGCTGCTCGAGCGCAGCAGCGCTGCCCTCTTGCCCCAGCGGCGCAATCACATAGGCCGCGCGCACGCCGGTCAGGCCAAGCGCCTTGTTGGGCGTCCAGAGCTGCCAGGTGTTGTTGAGTTGTTGCGGCGAAAGCGTAGGCGCGGCGCTAAGCCTCAGCGGCTCGTAAGCACGGTCCAGCACGACAAGCGTTTGCGTGCCCCGACCGTCGACAAGCGCGCTCAAGCCTTGCTGTGCGGCCCCAAGTGGGCTGGAAGGCTCGCAGGCCCAGAGCAGTTGCGCATCCTCAGGTTTGCCGGCCACCGCCATGCCCTGCGCATCCGCGGCCTGCGCGTAATCGCCATAACTGAGCGGCGGCAGCCAGATGGCACGCGCGCCCTGCCCGACCGCCAGAGCCGTGATGCGAAAGATGAATTCACTGGCGCTCGCGGCCGGCAGCACACGCGCCTCGTCCACGCCATGGAAGGCCGCCAGTTGCCGGCGCAAAACCGTGTAGCAGGCGTCGGGATAACGCGTGGCATCGGCCCGCTGGACGGCCACGATTGCCGAAGGGCAAGGCCCGCAGGCATTGCTGTTGGTTGAAAAGTCATGCAGCGGAATGCCCAGGCCATCGGGTCCGCCATGGGTGCGGTGTTTCGCGCTCATGCCGACTCCACCAGCACCGCGGCCAGCAGCAGCACCGCCGTGGCCAGGACGACCAGCGCAAACACTGCCTTGGCGGCCAGGCCCTGGGCCAGCGACGTGTCCGCCGCGGCGGGCGGCCGGCCTTCAGGGTTCAGCGTGTAGACGCCGGGTTTGCCCAGCGAAACACCCAGCGCCAGGGCCATGGCCGCCATGGGCCAGCCGCTATTGGGCGATGGGGTCTTGCGCGCTTCTTGATGCAAAGCGTGAAACGGCAGGCCGCGTGCCACCAGCGCGAGCAGCAGCGCGGTGAGGCGCGCCGGCACCCACGACAGCACGTCGTCCGCGCGCGCAGCCCACTTGCCGGCCCATTCCCAGTGCTTGCCGCGATAAGTGCCGCGGTAGCCCCACATGGCATCGGCGGTGTTGGCGAAGCGGTAGATGGCGGCGCCGGGCAGGCCGAACAGTACAAACCAGAAGAGGGGCGCCACCACGGAGTCGTTGAGGTTTTCGGCGAGCGATTCGATCGCGCTTTCGCGCACCTGGCTGGCACTGAGTTGCCTGGTGTCGCGGCTCACAAGCCAGGACAGGCGCTCGCGCCCGGCTTCCAGCGACTGGCCCAGCGCCAGCTCGACCGCGCCGACCTCTTCGCGCAGCATGCGCCAGGACATCATGCATTTGAGCAACCAGGCCATCAGCACCACCAGCAAGGCGGTGTCGACCGCGCCCTGCCAGTCCGGCGCCGCGACGTAGCCGGCCAGTTGCCAGAACACCAGTGCCTGCGCGCCCCAGGCCACGACGCCCACCAGTGCCACGCCCAGCCACCAGGCCAGCGCGCCCAGCCAGAATGCCGTCGCGGGTGGGCAGTGCACCGTCACGCCGCCGCAGAGTTTCAGGTAGTTGCCCATCCAGACCACCGGGTGGACGGGCGAAGGCGGCTCGCCCATGTGCCGATCTATCCACAGCGCCAGCCCCAGGGCCAGCGCCAGGCAACCGGCGGCATACGGCAGGCCGGGTGAAAGGTAAAAACCGGTCCAGATCATGGACGGCGGCAAAGCGAGGCAGACCGTCGGGGCTCGTCGGGAATCGTCATGGCACCTCTTGGGAAGTGGGGGCGGCGCCCCATCGGTCCTCAAACACCATCTCGGCCAGCGGCGCGCGGCGCGCCCACTTTTCGGCCTGCAGCATGGGCTGGTCGTAAAAAGCCTGCACCGGTCCCAGGCACAGCACGGCGATCGGCTGGCTGCCCTCGGGCATGTGCAGCAGCGCGGCCAGTTGCAGCGGATCAAAGATCGAGACCCAGCCCATGCCCAGCCCTTCGGCACGCGCCGCGAGCCAGAGGTTCTGGATGGCGCAGGCCGCCGAGGCCAGGTCCATCTCGGGCAGCGTGCGGCGGCCGAACACATGCTGCTCCCGCCCCGGCGGCAGCGCCACCACCAGCACCTCGGCGGCATCCAGCACGCCCTGCACTTTGAGTTTCATGAACTCGTCTTCGCGCTCGCCCAGGGCCCGCGCGGTAAGCACACGTTCCTGTTCGACCAGCGCATGGATGCCTTCGCGCAGGGGCCGGCTGCGCACGCGGATAAAACGCCAGGGCTGCATGAAGCCCACGCTGGGCGCATGGTGCGCTGCCGACAGCAGGCGCTGCAGCAGTTCATCGGCCACCGTGCCGCCGCTGAAGTGGCGCATGTCGCGCCGCTCGAAGATGGCCCGGTACACCGCCTCCTGCTCAGCGGCGCTGAAGGCGTGGCCGGGCGTGGCCGGACCCCCGGCCGGGACCAAACCCGTCACAGCGCTCACTGCGGTGCTTGCACGGCGCCGACAGCAGGCGCCTCAGTACGTTGCAGCACCGCCAGCAAGGCCGGGCGTACCCAGCGCTGGAAGGCCCATCCGCCGGCCAGGCCCATACAGACCCAGAACGACAGGGACACCCAGGTGGTGGCCCAGATGAACTGCGTGCCCAGTTGCTCCAGCGCGGCATGGGCTTCAGGGCCGAAGCCGGCCAGGGCATCGCCCTGCAGCTTGGGCGCGCCCACCACAAAGGGCAGCGCCAGCAAGGCAGCGGCCACCAGCCAGCGCCAGGATGCGCGTGCAAAACCGGCCACGGCGCAAGCGCCGGCCGCACTGGCCACCGCCAGCACCCACCAGACCTGGCGGGCCTGCAATGGCGCGGCCTCCATGCCGGGCACTTCCGCATGCAGGCCCAGCGAGGGCCAGAGGTGAAAGCTCAGCCAGCCGGCCGCCGCCACCAGGCCGGCCAGGCGCAGCGAGGCCACCGCGCCGCCGCGCCGGTAAAGCCATACGCCCATGACCGCAAACAGCAGCAATGCCATGCTGAAAGCGTGCAGGATGTTGGCCACCCAGGTCCAGCCAATGCGTTCGGCGCCGTTTGCGGGCTCCCATTCCTTGGCGGTGCCGTGCTCGTGAGGCGCCGCGCCTTCGGCATGCGTGTGGGCAGCGGGCGCTTCGGCAGGCTTGGGAGCCTCGGCCTTTTGCTCTTCATACACCTCAGCCGCCAGGATCAGTGGGGCGGCTTGCCAGCGCTGCATGCCGGTTTGCACGCTGCCCACCACCACCGCGGTGGCCAGGGCAGCCCAGATCAATCGTTGGAAAATCATGGATGTCTCCCGGTGAAAGTACAGCTCAATGGCAAGGTTTGACGGTGATGTGGCGCACATCGTGCGCGGCGTTGTGCGCCAGCGGGCTCTCGGCAAAGGCCACGCCGTAGAGGACGACAAAGCCCAGTGCCGCGGCGCCGAACAGCGGACGCAGCACGGCCAGGCCGGGGTTGAGGGTGTGGGAAGGGCTGTGGGTCAGCGTTGTCGGTTCGGTCATGGCGATCTCCTTGAAGTAAGTGGTAAATGGAAGGGAGGGTGAAATAAATCAAACGTAATGGATTCGGTGCGTCATGTCGAGCCCTGGCCGACGGGGGGCAGCCGCGCCAGGATACCGCCGCGCAGGCGCTCGGGCCGCGAGTTCCGGGCCAGGTTGCCGTCGGCGCTGTGCTTGTGCAGTTGGGCGCAGGCCAGCACCTGGGCCGCAGTCTCGGCGTCGGGGACCAGATCGCCGAAGTAATAGCTGAATTTGCCCGGCGCCTGCAAGGTCACGGTGCAGGCGCGGGAGCAGCCGCTCATGCAGGCCAGGCCGCGCAGCTGCAGGCCTTTGTGTTCCCCGGTGTCGAGCTCGCACACCAGCAACGCGTCCTGCACGGCCTCGAACAGGGCCAGGCCGTGGGCCGGCAGTTCGCGCGATGCGCCCGGCGGGCGGCAAGTGGTGCAGACAATGATTTCGGTATCGGACATTGTTAAGGGTTCGTTTTGCAATGGGGAGGTCAAGCTGGCGCCAGGTGGTGTTCCGCACCCCAGCGCGCGGCCCAGGCGGCACAGCGGCCCAGGGGTTTGTGCGGATCATCAAAGTCCACGATCACGAGATGCTGCGCCGCCAGCGGCGCCTGGGGCTTCTCCAGCGTGCGGCCGTCCGTCAGCAGCCACAGCCAGCATTCGGTGGGGCCGCTTTTGCGCAGGCTGCGCTGCAGCAGCCTTTCGGCCTGGACAAGCGCTTCGGCCAAAGGCGTGCCACCGCCACCGCCGACGGGACGCAGGCGCTGGCTGCCGGCGGCGCGTGCGCGGCCCGGCGGCAGCAATAACTCGACGCCCTGCCCGCCGAAGCGCAGCAGTGCCACGTCGTCGCCCTGGCGCGCGGCCTGCTCGATCATGAAGGCTGCATGGCCCTTGGCCAGCGCCAGGCGGCCACGCGCGCGCATGGAGCCCGAGGTGTCGAGCACGATGCAATGCAGCCGGCTGCCGCGCAGCGCCACGGGCTGGCGGCGCAGATGCTCGCGCCGCAGCGGCGCGGGCCCTTTGGCCACCACGGTGGGCAGCCAGGCGATGGCGGCACTGTGCTGCGCGCCCCCCTGCGCCGCGACGCTTGCGGGAGGAAGCTGGGGTGGAGGCCACCGCCGGCCGCCGGGCCCGTTGCGCGGGCGGCGGCCGGGGTGGCCTAGGCTTTTTTTGGCGGCCACCCCGCGATGCGCTGGACCTTGGCCATGCCTTCGGGCTGCGCCGGCAACGCGCCCCAATCACCTTGCGGCGTGGATGCTGCGGACGGTTCATCTTGAGGGCGCTCCGGGCTGTGTGGGGGCTGCTGCCGTTCCGGGGCATTCGCCGGTGCCTGCGCGGCGCTGCCCCCGGGCCGGCGATGCGCCAGCGCCAGCTCGGCCACCGCGTCCACATCGGCCACGGTGACTTCGCCCCGCCCTTCAAGCGCCGCCAGCGCGCGCGCGGCGCGCAGCATCACCAGGTCGGCGCGCATGCCGTCCACGCCGGCCGCGATTGCGCAGGCCGCCGCATGGTTCAGCACGGCCTCAGGCCAGGTGAGGCGCGGCAGCGCGGAGCGGGCCGCCACCAGCGCGGCGCTGAGCCTGCGTTGTTCTTCCGCATGTTGCTCGCCGAGTGCGGCCGGGTTTTCATCAAAACCCAGGCGCGCACGGAGGATGGCGGTGCGCTGCTGCGCATCCACCGGATTGGCCAGCGCCACCGACAGGCCGAAGCGGTCCAGCAGCTGCGGGCGCAGCTCGCCCTCCTCCGGATTCATGGTGCCCACCAGCACGAAGCGCGCGGCATGCTGGCGCGAAATGCCGTCGCGCTCCACCGTGTTCACGCCGCTGGCGGCCGCGTCGAGCAAGGCGTCTACCAGTGCGTCGGGCAGCAGGTTGACTTCGTCCACATACAGCACGCCCTTGTGGGCCCGCGCCAGCAGGCCGGGCGCCAGGCGCACCTTGCCGTCGCGCAGCACATCTTCGACATTCAGGGTGCCCACCAGCTGCTCCAGGCTGGCGGCCAGCGGCAAGGTGACAAAGGGCGCGTCAGGCAGCAGCGCGGCCAGGGCGCGCGCTGCCGTGGACTTGGCCGTGCCGCGCGGGCCGCTGATCAGCACACCGCCGATGCCGGGATCTATGGCCGCCAGCTGCAGCGCGCGCTGCAGCTGCGGCTGGCCGACCAGCGCGGTGAAGGGAAAGGCCGCGCGCGCGGCGGGCTCAATGGCCTCAGCGGAAATGTTCAGTTCAGGGTGGTTCATGCCAGGGGTCCTTCTCCGTGTTCTTCAAGCCGGCGCTCCAGCGCCAGCAGATGTTCTTCAATGCGCTCGCGGTGCTCACCGGGCGCCTGCCACAGGCCGCGCCGCACGGCTTCGAGCAGGCGCTCGCCGATGCTGCGCAGCGCGCCGGGGTTGTGCCGCTGCAAAAATGCACGGTTGGTGTCGTCGTGCAGATAGGCCTCGGCCACCAGCGCGTACTGGTGGTCGCCCACCACGCCGGTGGTGGCGTCAAAGGCGAACAGGTAGTCCACCGTGGCCGCCATCTCGAAAGCGCCCTTGTAGCCGTGGCGGCGCACACCTTCCAGCCACTTGGGATTCACGGCGCGCGAACGCACGACACGCGCCACTTCCTCGCCCAGCGTGCGTATGCGCGGCGCACCCGGCACGCTGAAGTCGCCGTGGTAGAGCGCGGCCGGCGCGCCGGCCAGCTGCTCCACCGCCACCGCCATGCCGCCCTGGAACTGGTAGTAGTCGTCCGAATCGAGCACGTCGTGCTCTCGGTTGTCCTGGTTGTGCAGCACAGCGTCCAGGCCGGCCAGGCGCTGCTCGAAACTGCGGCGTGCGGCCGCGCCGTGTTCGCCCTGGCCGTAGGCAAAGGCACCGGCGCGCAGATAGGCCTGGGCCAGGTCGGCGCCGTCGTTCCAGCGGCCGCTGGCCATGACTTCCTGCAGCCCGGCGCCGTAGCCGCCGGGGCGCGGGCCGAACACGCGCCAGCTGGCCTCGCGCTCGGCGGCCTCGGCGCTGAGGCCCCTGCCCTGCGCCTCTTGCGCTTCGCGCCGCACGCGGGCGCGTATCGGGTTCACCTCGTCGGGTTCGTCCTCTTCGCTGATCGCGGCCACGGCGCGCACGGCGGTATCGAACAGGTCGATCACATTGGGGAAGGCGTCGCGGAAGAAACCCGATACGCGCAGGGTCACGTCCACGCGCGGCCGGTTTTTGATGGCCATGGGCAGCACTTCGATGTCCACCACGCGGCTGCTGCCGTCAGCCCATTTGGGCCGCACGCCCAGCAGCGCGAAAGCCTGGGCAATGTCCTCGCCGCCGGTGCGCATGGTGCTGGTGCCCCAGACCGACAGGCCCAGGCAGCGCAGCATCTCGCCGTGGTCCTGCAGGTGGCGTTCGACCACACGCTCGGCAGCGGCGGCGCCCATGGCGTAGGCGGTCTGCGTGGGCACGGCGCGTGTGTCCACCGAATAGAAGTTGCGCCCCGTGGGCAGCACGTCAGGCCGGCCGCGCGAGGGCGCGCCACTGGGGCCCGCGGGTACAAACATGCCCGACAAGCCCCGCAGGCACTGGGCGATCTCCTGCGGGCCGCAGGCGTCCAGGCGCGGGCGCAGCACCTGGTGCATGCGTTGCAGCACCGGCGCGGTGTGCGGCCAGGCGGCCGCATCCCAGGGTTCGCCGGCGATGACATGGTCCGCGACGAGTTGCCGGGCCAGCAATTCCAAACGCTCGCGCGTGTGGCCGGCGTGGCGCCAGGCTTCGGGACTCAACTGCTGCAACACCGCGGGATGGGGGCCGGTCCATGGAGCGGCCCACTCGGGGCTGAGTGCATTGAAGCCCCCGACGCCATCCAGCTTCAAATCCTGGGCCAATGCCACCAGCAAGCTGCGCTGGCCGGCGGCCGAGCCACCAGGGAAACGCGCCAGCGCCACCAGCGTATCAACCTGCTGGCGGCCCTGCGGCGAGCTACCCAGGATGTGCAGGCCGTCGCGGATCTGCGATTCCTTGATCTCGCAGAGGTAGGCGTCGAGCCGCTGCAGCAGCGCCTGGCGCGCCGCCTCGTCCACGGGTTTGGCAAAACCCAGCTCAGCGTGCAGGCCTTCGCTGAGCACGCGCTCCAGGATGTCCACGCGCAGGCGCTGCGCGCGCCGGGGGTCCAGCGACAGGGCCTCGTAGTACTCGTCCATCTGCCGCTCCAGCTTTTGCAGCGGGCCGTAAGTCTCGGCGCGGGTCAGCGCCGGCATCAGGTGGTCGATGATGACCGCCTGGGTGCGGCGCTTGGCCTGGCTGCCCTCGCCGGGGTCGTTGACGATAAAGGGATACAGGTGCGGCAAGGGACCCAGGATGGCGTCGGGCCAGCAGGCCGCGCCCAGCGCCACGCTTTTGCCGGGCAGCCATTCAAGGTTGCCGTGTTTGCCCACGTGCACCACAGCGTCCACCGCAAAACTGCGGCGCAGCCAGAAATAAAACGCCAGGTAGTTATGCGTGGGCACCAGGTCGGCGTCGTGATAGGTGGCGACCAGGTCCAGGTCGCGCCCGCGCGCGGGCTGTATGCCCACAAACACATGGCCCAGGCGCAGGCCGGACACCATGAAGCGGCCGCTGCGCACCATGGGGTCCTGTTCGGGCACGCCCCACAAGGCATTGACAGCATCGCGGCCGGCGGCGTCCAGGCGATTGAAATCTTCCAGGTAGTGGTCCATGGCCAGGCTCTGGCCGGCGGGCCGCACGTCGTTGGCGTCGAGGTTGTTGGTGACACCCGCCACCAGCGCTGCAATCAGTGCGTCACCGCCCTCGGGCAGATCGCCGGTGGCATAACCCGCACCCTGCATGGCGCGCAGCAAGGCCACGGTGGAGGCCGGCGTGTCCAGGCCCACGCCGTTGGCGAGGCGCGCATCGTCATTGGGGTAGTTGGCCAGGACCAGCGCCACGCGCTTGTCTGCATTCGGCTTGCCGCGCAGAACGCACCAGCGGCGCGCCAGTTCGGCCACAAAGGCCATGCGTTCGGGCTCGGGCTGGTAGCGCACCACGTCGACCTCGGTGCGTTCATCGCGCCAGGCCAGGCCCTTGAAGCTGATGGCGCGCGTACCGATGCGGCCGTCCACCTCGGGCAGCACCACCTGCATCGCCAGGTCGCGCGGCGCCAGGCCGTGCGGATCGTCCTGCCATTGCTCTTGCGAGCAGCCCGCGGTGATCAGTTGCAGCACCGGGGCGTCGCCGGCCAGCGGCTCCATCAGCGCGCCGTCCACGCTGTCGGCGTCGTCGCCATCGAGCGCGGTGATGGCGAAACTGGTGGCGTTGAGCACCACGCCGACCTGGTGCTCGGCGGCCAGCGACCGCAGCAGCGCCAGGCTGGCGGGAGTTTTCAGCGAATCCACCGCCACGGCCACGGTGTTGAGGCCCGCACCGTGAAGCGCCGCCAGCATGGCGTCAAACACCGCGGTGTTGCCGGCCTGCACATGGGCGCGGTAAAACACCAGCAGCGCGGCGGGTACGCCGTCCTGCCATGGCGCTATCTCCCGTGGCTGGTAGGCCATGGCGGGTGGCAGGGCCGCGGGCGGTGCGGGGCGCGGGCCCAGGCCAAAAGCAGAGTGGCCTATCAATTCAAAAAATGTACGGGCATTGTCGCGGCCGCCTTCACGCAGGCAGCGCCAGAGCTGCCGGCAATCCTCGTGCGGGGCGGTGCTGCGCATCAGCAGTTGCAGGTCTTCAGCGGCATCGCCCGAGAACAACGCCAGCCACTGGCCGCGTTCGCGGGCCAGTTCGCGCACACGCTCCACCACATAAGCCCAGTCGCTGGCTGCCCCAAGATGGTCGATCACCACCACGCGCGCATGCTTCAATACTTCGTCCACATACATGTCGGCAGATGCCGGCTGGCGCAGCCACATCAGGTTCGCCAGGCGCACAGTGGGGAAACCATCGGGCAACTGCTGCGCCGCATCGGCCAGCAAAGCCAGCGTGGTATCGGCCGCGCTGAGCACCACGATGTCGCCCGGCGTTTGTTCCACGCGCACCACGCCCTGGCCACCGTCTTCAACGTGGCCGCCTGGGCGTGTAGAGAGCAAATGCATTTTTTACTTCAATGTTCAAACAGTCTGGGCATGCCGAAGAGGGCGGGATGGGCGGCTACGCGAATGTCCCCCGCAGCGGCCTAAGGCCGACTGCTCCTCCTTTATTTCGCTACGCCACCCACCCCACCCTCTTCGGCAATCAGCGTTGGGGTTGTGCAGCGGCTGAACAAACCAAACCGCACCTGGCGCAGGCCGACGGGGCATTCTGCGCAGCGGCATAAAGGAGGAGCCCGCAGGGCGGAGGACAGCCGCGGAGCAGAGTGCCCCGTCGGCCTGCGCCCTCCACAAACGTACAGCTACAGCGTGCATTTCGATTCAGGCCGTGGTTTTATCCAAGGCAGCCTCCAACTCAGCCTGCAAGACGGCGGCATTCAATTCAGAGCCGATCAGCACCAGGCGCGACTGCCGCGCTTCACCGTCGCGCCAGGGGCGGTCAAAGTAGCTGTCAAACCGCGTGCCCACACCCTGCACCACCAGGCGCATGGCCGATCCGGGCAAGGCCACAAAGCCCTTGACGCGGTAGATCTCATGGCCTTCGACGAGGCTGCGCAGCGCGGCCAGCAGCGCATCCCGATCGGGCACGTCCAGCGCCACCTGCACCGAGTCAAAGGCGTCGTGGTCGTGGTCTTCTTCCTCGTCGTGGTGGGTCTTGCGCTGGTCGATCACGTCTTCGACCGCACGCTCCAGGCCCAGCAGCACGCCGATGTCGATGCGGCCGTGCTGCGCATGCACCAGCTTGACGCCGGGCGCAGTCTCGGCGCGGATGGCGGCTTCCACGCCGGCCAGCGCGGCGGCGTCCAGGCCGTCGGTCTTGTGCACCACCACCAGGTCGGCCGTGGCGAGCTGGTCTTCAAACAGTTCGTGCAGCGGCGATTCGTGGTCGAGGTTGTCATCGGCGCGGCGCTGGGCATCGACGGCCACCGGGTCGTCGGCAAAATCGCCGGCGGCGACCGCGGGCGCATCCACCACCGTCACCACCGCATCCACCGTGAAGGTGTTGCGCAGCGCGGGCCACTGGAAGGCCTGCACCAGCGGCTTGGGCAGGGCCAGGCCCGAGGTCTCGATGATCAGGTGGTCGATCTGGTCGCGGCGCGCGGCCAGTTTTTCCATCACGGGCGCGAACTCTTCCTGCACGGTGCAGCACAGGCAGCCGTTGGCGAGTTCATAGAGTTGCCCGTTTTCTTCGCCGTTCTCGTCGCAGCCTATGCCGCAGCCGCGCAGCAGTTCACCGTCGATGCCGAGCTCGCCGAACTCGTTGACGATGACCGCGATGCGCCGGCCCTGCGCGTTGGCCAGCAGATGCCGCAGCAGCGTGGTCTTGCCGCTGCCCAGGAAGCCGGTGACGATGGTGGCGGGGATTTTTCGGGTTTGCATAAGTTAAGTCTCGTTTGAAAAAATTAACGGGGCGAGTTAACGGGTGGTAGTGCGCTCAGGCATTCCACCAGCATCTGCGCGGCCTCGCCCAGGCGCGGGCCGGGGCGCGACAGCAGGTCCATGCGCTCGGTGTCCAGCAGGCACAGCTGCCGCTGGCGCACTGCGGGCAGCGCGCTCCAGCCGGGCCGCTCCGCGATGTTGGAAAGCGTGGCGCGCGGGCCGATGATGATGTCGGGCGGGCGGCGCAGCAGCAGCTCGGGGTTGATCCTGGGGAACAGGCCCAGCTCGCCGCCCACGACGTTGACCAGGCCCAGCCTGGCCACCGTCTCGCCGATAAAGCTTTTTTCACTGGCCGCGGACGACCCCGCCCCCACTTCCACATAAACGGTGCGCCCGCGCAGGGCCGCGGGCATGCGGCCGGCCGCGGCGTCGAGTTCGGCCTCCATGCGCGCCACCAGTTCCGTGGCACGCGCCGGCTCGCCCAGCATGTCGCCGAGCTTCAGCAGCATGCGTTTGAGGTCGGCGTGGGTACGGGCATCAAAGGTCATCACCGGCACGCCCAGGGCCTGCAGCCTTTCACCGGCGCGGCTGCGCGGGCCCAGCAAGACCATATTGGGGCGCAGGGTGACGATGCGTTCGATCTGCGCGTCCTCCAGCCCGCCCACCTTGGGCAGCGCCAGCACCGACCCGGGCCAGGTGGAATGGCGGTCGGTGCCCACCAGCTGCGCGCAGCGGCCCAGTGCGCACACGGCTTCGGTCAGCGAAGGCGCCAGTGTGACGATGCGCGAGACAGGCTGCGTGCCCTGCGCCATCGCGAAGCCGGAGAGCAGCCCGAGAACTGCCAGCGATGACACCATGGGCAGCACGCGCAATGCGATACGCGCCGCGGCAAACGTGTGAGATCCCTCTTCACCAGCCGGGGCCGCGGAACCGGCTTTGCCGGGCCGCAGGCGCAGCGCCCCCTCGGGGGGCAGCGCATTACACGGAGCCGAAGGCGAAGTGAAAAGCGTGGGGGCCATGTCTAGTCTTCGATGCCGCGCTGGGCGGGTACGCCGGCTTTGAAATGGTGTTTGATGAGCGTCATTTCAGTGACCGTATCCGCCAGCTCCACCAGCTCGGCCGGCGCATTCCGGCCGGTCAGCACCACGTGCACGTGAGGCGGGCGTTCGCGCAGGCAGGTGAGCACGGTTTCCAGCGGGATCCAGCCGTAGCGCAGCGGGTACATGATTTCGTCCAGCACCACCATGAAGTGCTCGCCGGCGCGTATCGTGGCCTCGGCCCTGGCCCAGCCATCGAGCGCGAGCTGGGCTGAGTGCTCGAGGTCGCGGCTCTTCCAACTGAAGCCGTCGCCCAGGCCTTCGATGGGAACACCCAGTTGCTCGAACAGCCGGTGCTCGCCGAAACGCGCGCTGGGCACTTTCATGAACTGGTAGACCTTGACGGCCTTGCCCCGGCCGTGGGCACGCAGGGCCAGGCCGAAGGCTGCCGTGCTTTTGCCCTTGCCGTGGCCGGTGTTGACCAGGATGAGACCGCGGCGCTCGCCGGTGGGCCTTTCGTAGGGCGTGGCCGAAGGTGGGGTTTCAATCTGCATGGGGGCCTTCTTTCCAGGATGGTTGACTTTGGGCAGCGCGATCCACTGCCCCTGCAAGGGGTGGACGGCGATGCGCCCGTCGAATACATCTTCCAGCGCGCGATGCGTGGCCAGGTCGGCGCAGGGGCCCTGGTGGGTGACGCGGCCTTCGGCCATCACCACCAGGCTGTCGGCCTGCAGCGCCATGGTGATTTCGTGCAGCACGCTGACCACGGTCTTGCCTTCGGCCACCAGGGCACGCACCACGTCCAGCCAGTCAGCCTGGTGCGGCGGATCCAGGTTGGCCAGCGGTTCGTCCATCAGCAGCACCTGGGCCTGCACCGCCAGGGCACGCGCCAGCAGCACGCGCTGGCGCTCGCCGCCCGACAGCTGACCCAGGGCGCGCTCGCGCCAGTCCCAGGCGCGGGTGGCGCGCAAGGCCTGTTCGACGGCTGCACGGTCGGCGGCGCTGGGAGGCGCCAGCCAGGCCTGGTGCGGCAGGCGGCCCAGCATGGCGACGTCCCACACGGTCAGGTCGTCGGCCGAGGTTTCGTTCTGGCCCAGCCAGGCCAGCTGGCGGGCGCGCTCGCGATGCGGCAGGGTGTGCAGCGGCTGGCCCAGCAGGCTGACCTCGCCGCTGTGCGGCAGCACGCCGGCCAGGGCCCTGAGCAAGGTGGACTTGCCCGCGCCGTTGGGGCCCACGATGCTGGTCCAGCGCGCGGCGGCGATGTCCAGGTGGATGCCGTGCAGCACCTGCTGCCTTTGCACGCCATGGCCGAGGCTGGCCGCTATGCCCTGCGCGCGAAGTGCGATGGGATTCGTCACGGTGCTCATGCCGCGCGCCCTCCGCCCAGGTTGCTGCTGCGGTGCATCAGCCACAGCAGGTAGCCGCCGCCGAGCACGGCGGTGAGCATGCCCACGGGCAGTTCCTGCGGGGCCATCAGGCCGCGCGCCAACGTGTCGGCGGCCATCAGCAGCACGCCGCCCATCAGGCTGGAGAGCAGCATCAGGTGGGCGTGCGTGGTCTTCACCACCGAGCGCACCAGGTGCGGCGCGGCCAGGCCCACAAAGGCGATCAGCCCGGTCTGCGCCACCGCGGTGCCGGTGGCCAGCGCCAGCACCGCCACCAGCGCCGCGCGCATGGGCGCCACCGGCAGGCCCAGGCTGACGGCCGTGGCGTCGCCCAGGCTCAGGCCGTCAAGCACACGCGCCAGCAGCCATGCCGCCAGCACGCAGGCCAACCACACGCCGGCCATCAACACGCAGGAGGTCCAGCCGACAAAAGCCGTCGAGCCCAGCATGAAGGCCTGCATGGCCTGCAGCGACTCGGGCGAGAACAGCAGCACCAGGTGCGTCATGGCCCCCAGCACCACGCCCACCACCACGCCGGCCAGCAGCAGGCGTAACGTGTGCCCCACCCCGCGCGAGAGCGCCAGCGTGAGCATCACCGCGAACACCGCGCCCAGGAAGGCCGCGCCGGTCAGGCCCAGGCGCACCCAGAGGCTGCTGGAAAACACGCTGACGGCCACGCCACCGCTCATCATGCTGCCGCCCAGCATGCCGGCGCCGCCGCCCAGGGCGGCCAGCGCCAGCGCCACGCCCAGCGAGGCGCCCGAGGCGCTGCCCAGCAAGTAGGGATCGGCCAGGGGATTGCGAAACAGGCCTTGCGCCACCGCACCGGCCAGGCCCAGCAAGGCGCCGGCCGCCCAGGCACCCAGAGTGCGCGGCAGGCGGATCTGCCAGACGATCTGCTGTGCCATCGCGGTCTGCGACGGATCCTGCGTGGGGTTGAGCAGCGGCCCGATTAAATTCTCGAGCCCGGCGCTGCCCACGCAAATGCCGAGCAGCATCAGGGCCAACGCGCCCAAAACACCGGCCCATACCAGCCACCACACGCGGGCCTGCATCATGGTTTGGCTCCCTTGGGTGCCTTGTCCAGCAGGCAGCGGGCCATGAGGCGCGCGCCTTCGGCCATGCGCGGGCCGGGACGCACCAGCACATCGGCCTCTTCGGCCGGGAAGATGCAGACCCGCTGTTCGCGCAGCGCACGAATGCTTTGCCAGCCGGGCCGGGCCTGCAGGCCGTCGGCGCTGCGCTGGCCGATCATGATCAGGTCGGGGTTGGCGCGGACTATGTATTCGGGGTTGAGCTTGGGAAAGGGCCCGAGTTTGGCCGGCACGATGTTCTTGACGCCCAGGCGCACCAGCGTCTCGCCGATAAAGGACGACTCGCCCGCTGCATACGGGCCCTGGTTGACCTCGAAGTAGACCCGCGTGCCGCGCACACCGGCCGGCAGCGACTGGGCCGCGGCCGAGACGCCGGCGTCGATCGCGCGCCAGATGCGATCGGCATCCGACACCTCGAGCAACTGGCCCAGCTTGAGCATCACGCGCTGCACGTCGGCATGGCTCCTGGGCTCCAGCGCCACCACCTTCAGGCCCAGTGCCTGCAGGCGTTCGCGCGCGCGCGACGAGGTGGCCATCAGCACCACGTCGGGTTTGAGCGCGACGATCATCTCGATGTTGGGGTCCAGCCCGCCGCCGACCTGGGGCAGTTTCTGCACGCCGGCGGGGAAGTTGGAATAGCGGTCCACCCCTACCAGGCGCTGGCACCGGCCGAGCTCGCAAACGGTTTCGGTCAGCGAAGGCAGCAGACTGACGATGCGCTGCGGCGCCTGAGCCAGCGTGACGGTCACGCCGCGGTCGTCGGTGACTTGCAGCGCACGTGCGGGCCACGCCAACGCGAGGCATAGCAGCGGCAAAAGAAATGCAATGCGTTTCACGAAGAGGCTTTCAAGGTCAGCGGCAAACCGGCCGCCATCAGGGTGACGCGCTCACAGGCGCCGGCCACCTGCTGATTGAGCTGGCCCAGCGCATCGACAAAGGAGCGGGTTTCGCGGCCCATGGGAATGACGCCCAGGCCGATTTCGTTGCCAACCAGCACCAGTGGGCCGGGGGCCGATTGGATGGCGTCCACCAGCAAGCCCGCCAGTTCCCACGCGACCCGGGCGGCATCCTTGAGCTCCAGGCCGGGCGCGGGCATCAACAGATTGGTAAGCCACAGCGTGAGGCAGTCGACAACGACCAGGGTATGGGCAGCGCTGTGCTGCAGGAGGGCCTGGGCCAGTTGAACCGGCTCTTCCACAGTCACCATGCCGGGCACACGTTCGGCGCGGTCCTGCTGGTGGCGGCGTATGCGTTCGCGCATTTCCTCGTCCCAGGGCCTGGCGGTAGCGACCAGCACGGCGCGGTGTTCCGGCGACTGCGCGAGCCATTGCTGCGCCAGCTGCTCGGCGCGGCGCGACTTGCCGCTTCTCTGGCCGCCGAGGACCAACTCACTGCGGGCAAGTGTCATCGCATTCATGGTTTGAAAGCTCCCGCGAGATCAGCATCCATCCATCGCAGGATGATCTGGTGCATTTTGGCAACGCCATCGGTCAACGCGGCGGGGCCGGGCTGCAGGATGTCGGGGGACTTGATCTCAAACAATTGCTGGTTGCGCACGGCGTTCACAGCGTCCCAGCCTTCACGCGCCACCACATTTTCCGGCCGGAATTTTTTGCCGCACCAGGAGCCCAGGATAAGGTCCGGGTTGCGGCGGACGATCTCGGCGCCGTCGGCAATGATGCGGTTCTTGCCCAGCGGCTGGGCGGCGAGTTCAGGAAAACAATCGTCCCCGCCCGCAATACCGACCAGCTCCGACACCCAGCGGATCGCGCTGATGTGCGGGCTGTCCCACTCTTCAAAATACACCCTGGGCCGGCGCGCACCGGCCGCCACCCTGGCTGCCACGGCCGCCTGCATGGCGCGCAGGTCGGCCTGCATTTGGGTAATGCGACTGGCACCCTGCTCCGCCTCGTTCACCATGGCGGCCAGTTGGTACAGCATGGAGAAAATTTCGGCCACGCTGCGCTGGTTGAAGATCGTGACCTGCACACCGCGCTTGACCAGGTCCGAGGCGATATCGGCCTGCAGGTCGGAAAAGCCCAGCACGCAATCGGGCCGCAGTTCCATGATCTTCTCGATCTTCGCGCTCAGGAAGGCGCTGACGCGCGGCTTCTCGTCACGCGCGCGTTTGGGCCGCACGGTGTAGCCCGAGATGCCCACGATGCGCTGCTCCTGGCCCAGCAGGTAGAGCCATTCGGTGGTTTCCTCGGTCAGGCAGACGATGCGCTGCGGGCCGGGCTGGAAATGCAGCAGGTCCGTCATGCGGCCGCCTCTTCAGGTGCGGTGAACAGCTCCGCCACCGCTTCGGGGCAGGAGGGAAACCAGGCGTGGAAGTAACTGGCGCGCACCGCCCCATGCTGCCACACGGCCTCGCCCGCATCCGGTGCGGGCGCGGTGTTGGGCCGCGAGGTCCGGGAAACGGGCTGCAAGGGCGTGGCCGTGGTCGAGTAATGGAAAGTGTGGCCGCGCAAGGTGCCGCCGGCCAGCGGCAACTGCTGCGGGCCCAGGCCGGCCAGCAGCTTTTGCATGCTCACTTCGCCGCGCAGCACACCCCATTGCGCGTGGCGCTGGCCGTCCAGCGTGACCAGCGTGTCAAACAGCGCCATCATGCCGCCGCACTCGGCCCACACGGGTTTGCCCGCGGCGACGTGCGCGGCCAGGCTGTCCCGCAGCGCGGTGTTGGCCGCAATGGTGGGCGCGTGCAGCTCGGGGTAGCCGCCGGGAATCCACAGCGCGTCGCAGGCGGGCACGGCCGCATCGGCCAGCGGTGAGAAAAACACCAGCTCAGCCCCCAGCGCGCGCAGGGTGTCGAGGTTGGCGGCGTAGATAAAACAGAAAGCGGCGTCGCGTGCAACGGCAATTGTCTTGCCCTGAAGTGCCGGCACCAGGGGCGCGGAAGCTTCCGGCGCCTTAAAGTCCACCGCCCAGCGCTGTAAATCATCCAGGGTCATCTGCCCCAGCGGCGTCACGGCCAAGGTATCGGCAGCAGCGTCCAGCCTTTCCATGGCGTCCGCCACTTCGGTCGCGACGGTTAGCCCCAGGTGGCGCTTGGGCAAGGCCATGGCGGCATTGCGCAACACCGCACCCAGCCATTGGTCGTTTGCCACGCTGGCCTGCAGCATGCCGGCATGGCGCGCATTGGCCACGCGGTTGGCCAGCACCCCGGCCCAGGGCATGCTGGGACGATAGTGCTGCAGGCCAAAGGCCAACGCGCCAAAGGTCGCCACCATGCCCGACGCATCCACCACCGCCAGCACCGGCAAGCCAAAGCGCTGCGCCAGGTCGGCCGCGCTGGGCTCGCCGTCAAACAGGCCCATCACGCCTTCCACAATGATCAGGTCCGCCTCCTGCGCCGCCGCATGCAGGCGGGCACTGCAGTCGGCCTCGCCGGTCATCCACAGGTCCATCTGGTACACCGGCGCGCCGCTGGCCAGGGCGTGCCAGCACGGATCCAGGAAATCCGGCCCGCACTTGAAGACGCGCACGCGCCGCCCCTGGCGCGCATGCAGCCGCGCCAGCGCGCAGGCCACCGTCGTCTTGCCCTGGCCGGAGGCCGGGGCGGCGATGAGGATGGCGGGGCAGCGGACAGTGTGTTGCATGGGTGGCCTCAGGTTTACCGGGGAGCCCAGGTCAAACCGACGTACAGGGTACGCCGGGCGGTGGCGTAGGTGTTGGCGGTCTGGTAGACCTTGTCGGCCAGGTTCTCCAGCTTGGCCGCCAGCTTCCAGTCACGCGACAAGGCCGTCGTGGCGCTCAGGTTCACGACAGAATAGCCGGGCAGCACCACGTTGGTGTTGTCGCTGTCGAAGGCGTGCGAGGCCATGACCAGGTCGGTCGCGAGCTGCCAGCCGCCCAGCGGCATTTCGGCGCCCAGCGTGCCGTACTGGCGCGAGCGGCGCTGCAGGGTGCGGTTGGTGGTGACGTTCTTGGGGTTCTGCAGATCGAGCGAGCCATGGAGGCGGACATTGCCCAGGGTCTCGGCCGCCGTGAGCGTCAGGCCGGTGTACTGGGCCTGCGCCGTGTTGGCATAACAGGCGCGGTTGCTCAGCACGGTCGGCGGGCCGCCGTTGATGCAGGGGCCGTTGCCGTTGACAAAGCTCAGCAGGTTGGTCAGGCGGTTGCGGTAGACCGTGACGCCGTACTGCGACGTCCCCTGGCTGTATTTGAGCGCCGCCTCCACGCTGCGGCCGGATTCGGGCTTCAGGGCCCCGGTGCCGTAGATGCTGAAACGCTGGTACAGCGTGGGCACCCGGAAGGACGTGCCGGCGGAGGTGGACACCTTCCACTGCGGCGTGAGCGCGAAGGCATAGGCCGCGGAGCCGGTGGTCTTGCCGCCGAATTCGCTGTCCCTGTCGTGGCGGGCATTGAGCTGTACGGTGTGCGCACCGCCGCTCCAGCCGTAGCCCAGGCTCACGCCGTCCAGCGAGCGATCCTTGTTGAGGACACTCGCGCCCCCCGGTATGGCCGTGGAGCCGACCAGGCGGAACACGTCGCGCCGGCTTTCCAGCGCCGCGCTCAGCAGGTGCGCGCCCAGGCGGTATTCGTTCTGGAACAGCAGCGTGCTGATGCGGCTCCTGTCGTAGGAGATCTGCGGCGTCGAGCCGTTCAGGCCCTCTTCGCCGGAATCGGTGCCTTGCGTAAGGGCCAGCTTGGTGCTGTAGCGATCGGACCATTTGGCCTCCCATTGCAGGCCCAGGGTCTGCAGGTCGGCGATGCGGCGGTAGTCGCGGGTGGGGCCGCCGTCGTACTGGGAGTCGGTGTGGCTTTGCAGCACGTTGGCTTCGATGCGGTGGTCGGGGTTGAGCTGGAAACCGAGCTTGGCGTTGGCGCCCAGGCTTTTGTAGCCGTCGGCATCGGGGTTCTGGCCCGCGATGGTCCGGGTGTTGAAGCCGTCGCTTTGCCCCTGCGAGAGGCCCAGCGCGTAGTCGAAAGCGCCGGCCGACCCGCTGGCGGCAAGCTCGACCCGGCTGGTGTTGTAGGAGCCGTAACCCACCGTCACGGACGGCGAAAAAGGGCCCTCGCCGCGCTTGGTGAAAATCTGGATCACGCCGGCCACGGCGTCGGAGCCATAGACGGCGCTGCTGGGGCCGCGCAAGACCTCGATCCGGTCGATTAGCGCGATCGGGATATTGTTCCAGGAGGCGCCGCCGGCCGTCGCCTGCGACTCCACCCGCACACCGTCGATGAAAACGGGGGTGTGGCGGCTTTCGCCGCCGCGCACGAAGACGCTGGTATTCGCGCCCATGCCGCCGTTGCGGGTGATCTGGATGCCCGGCACGCGGGCCAGGATGTCGGCCAGGCCGACCGGGCCGGCGCGTTCCAGGGCCTCGCGGTCGATGACGGTGACGTCGGCGACGACGTCACCGATCGGCTGGGCGCTGCGCGTGGCGCTCACGACCATTTCCTTGAGTTGCCGCGGAGCGACTACCTGGGCAGCCTGGGCAATTTGGGTTGTTTGGGCGGTTTGGGACAGCGCCGGAGACGCGGCCAGGAAAGCCAGCGGCAATGCGGCGGCCAGCACCGGCGGGAACACGGCAAGGCGTGCGGGGGGAGCAATTTTCATGAATCAGACAGTCAGCAATGGGCCCTCGCCGGCTTCCCCGCCGGCGTGTGAGCGTTACAAACGCCCAGCCCAGGGACTGGACGTGCGCGTTCACCTTGTTGGCCGGTATCCGGGCTGACGGAACCGCCTTCATCGCCTTCCCAAGCGCTTGTTCAAGGCGCTCAGTGGCGAGTGATGAAAGCTGAATTTGCTCTGGCGTGAAGCCGGAAAGCGCATTCGTCCGTTTTACCGTTGCGGGGGCAGCGCAGGTTGAAGGTCTGGGCGCCGGCGATCAGGGTTGACCCGATATGCCTGGCTTTGACGCTCTCCTGCTTCCCGTTGAACTGCAGCATGTGAACCACACTGCGGGCACCAACAGGGCCGATTCTACGCGGCCCTTCCCGATGTGATGCCGCAAACCCTACAATGACGCTTGCCATGGCGAACCAAACCCAAATCGACCAGATCACCGAACGCGTCGAGCGGCTGTTGCTGCGCTACGAGGAATTGCAGCGCACCAACGAACTGCTGGCGGAGCAGGTCGGCCTGCTGACGCAGGAGCGCGACTCCCTCAAGTCGCGCCTGGGCGCGGCCCGCGCCCGCGTCGACGCCCTGCTCGAGCGCCTGCCCGAAAGCAGCGGCCACGGCAACAAAACCACCGCGGGAACCGAGTCATGAAGCAGCTCGAAGTGCAGATCATGGGCCAAAGCTATTTGCTGGGCTGCCCCGAAAACGGCGACGCGCGCATGCTCGATGCCGTCAACCGCGTCGACATGGCCATGTGCCGGATCCGCGACGCCGGAAAGATCAAGGCCCGCGATCGCATCGCGGTGCTGGCGGCGCTGAACCTGGCGTTTGAACTTCCCGAGCGCACGCCGGGCGCCGCTGCCGCGCCGGCGGCCGCACCCGCCGCCGGCAATGCCGAGAACGCGCAGCTCGCGGCCCTGCTGCAGCGGCTGGACACCGCCCTGGGCACGGACGGCCGCCTGCTTTGAAGCCGGGCGCGCCTTTGGCCGCAGCCCTTGCCCGACCTCCTTCAACGGATACCTTGACCACGCTCCGCGCGGGGCCGCAAAGGCCTACAATGAAGGCGTCTGCGATGCGTATTGGGCTTTATATTTCCTTGAACCAATGCTCTACGAGCACGGGCTTGGTAAATTGTCCGGCAGGTGTGATCGTCTCGCGTCAGACGAACCCGAAACCCGACTGCCCTCGCCCACCTGAACCCCGGTTCAGGATGACGGTCCAGTGGCACTCGCAGACACCTTATTCGCCACCGTCTTGCCCCCTCTCCCGCCTCCCCCTCCCTCCAACCTCGCCCCGCCGCAGCGCTTTCCCGCGAAGCGCCGAAGGCCCGCGGCCCCATGCCTGACACCCCATGATGCTTGAACCCCTTCTCATTGTTGAACTGGCCGTACTGGGCGTGGGCACCGGATTTCTCGCGGGACTGCTGGGCATAGGCGGGGGCATGCTGATGGTGCCCTTCATCACCATCATCATGTCCAACCGCGGCGTGGCGCCGGACCTGGCCGTCAAGATGGCGATCGCCACATCCATGGCCACCATCATCTTCACCTCGATCTCCAGCGTGCGCGCGCACCACAAGCGCGGCGCGGTGCGCTGGGACATCGTCAAGCGGCTGGCGCCCGGCATCGTGATCGGCAGCATCATCGGCAGCCTGGGCGTGTTCGCGCTGCTCAAGGGCTCCTACCTGGCGATCTTCTTCGGCCTGTTCGTGAGTTTTTCCGCCACGCAGATGTTCCTGGACAAAAAACCCAAACCGACGCGGCAGATGCCGGGCACGGCGGGCCAGTTCGCGGCCGGCGGCTTCATCGGCTTCCTGTCGGGCCTGGTCGGCGCGGGCGGCGGCTTCATCAGCGTGCCCTTCATGACCTGGTGCAACGTGGCCATCCACAGCGCGGTGGCGACCTCGGCCGCGCTAGGCTTCCCGATCGCCGTGGCCAACGTGCTGGGCTACGTGATCAGCGGGCAGAGCGTGCAAAACCTGCCCGAGAGCTCCTTCGGCTACATCTGGCTGCCGGCCTTGGTGGTGATTGCCGTGTGCAGCTTCATGACGGCGCCGCTGGGCGCCAAGGCCGCGCACAGCCTGCCCGTGGGCAAGCTCAAGCGAGTGTTCGCAAGCATCCTCTACGTATTGGCAGCCTACATGCTCTACAAGGGTCTGAAGGGCTAGGCTTGTCCCGGCGCCGGCATCACCACAATGCCGTCCTCGTCGGCATAAAGCCAGTCACCCGGATAGATGCGCACGCCCTGGATCTGGACGGGAATGTCGCGCTGGCCCTCCTGCCGGCGTTCCGTGGGCAGCGGCATGAGGGCCAGGGCGCGTATGCCGGTCCGGCAGCGCGCCAGTTCAGCGGCGTCGCGCACGCAGCCGTCGATCACCACACCAGCCCAGCCGTTTTTGGCCGCCGCCAGGCCGAGGTTGCCGCCCAGTAGGGCGCGGCGCAGCGAGCCGCCGCCGTCCACCACCAGCACGCGCGCTTCGCCGGGCGATTCGACGGCGGCCTTGACCAGCGAGTTGTCTTCAAAACATTTGACGGTGACGACGGGGCCGCTGAATTTGGCGATGCCGCCGTAGCTCTGGAACACCGGCGGAAGCACCCTGAACGCGCCTGAGGTGTCGCCCTTGTGCAGGTCGCAGAGGTCGCAGGTGGCAAATGCAGTGGGGGCGGCGGGGACGGCAGTGCTCATTTTCCGGTGACTTTCTTGATGACGGGTTTGATGTCCTCGCGGCGGGCCGGCAGCACGACGGCGTTTTCGCGGGGGGCGTTGAGGACGATGGAGGTCGAGGTTTCGGTGAGGATGCAGAACTTGGTCACCACCGCGTCCAGGTGGGCCACATCGATCACCGCGATTTCCAGCACCCAGCTGTCCTCGCCGGTGACGTTGTAGGCATTGATGACCTCGGGCGTCTGCTCGATCAGCTTGACCACGCGCGCGTATTCGACCCTGCCCACCCGGGCGATGGCGCGTATGCCGTAGCCCAGCCGCGCCAGGTCGACTTCGGCCCGGTAGCCCTTGATCACGCCGCCCAGCTCAAGCTTGCGCACGCGCTCGGTCACCGCGGGCTGGCTCAGGTGGACGCGGCGGCCCAGCTCGGCCATGGTGATGCGCGCGTCGCGCTGCAGCTCGCCGAGGATGCGGCTGTCGTAGTGGTCCCATTCGGTGGTTTCGGTCATGTCGGGTTTCAAGCTTTAAATTCAAAGGCCGGTTGCGGTTTTGCCGTTAATTTTGCATGGCCCGCACGCGCATGGCAACCTAACATCCCGGCATGACCTCCGCGCTCATCTCCCCTCCCGCCGCCGGCAAGGCGCCGGCGCTCCTGATCCCCGCCCTGCTCGCCTGTTACCTGGTGTGGGGCTCGACCTACCTGGCGATCCGCTTCGCGCTGATCAGCTTTCCGCCCTTCTTCCAGATGGGCACGCGCTTCCTGGCGGCCGGCATCCTGCTGATGACCTGGGTGCTGGCGCGCGGGCACAAGCTGCCGAGCCGGCGCGAATGGGCCAACGCCGCCATCATCGGCACCCTGATGCTGGGCGGCGGCATGGGGCTGACGGCCTCGGCCGAAGTCCACATCGGCTCGGGCCTGATCGCCACCTTCATCGCCATCGTGCCCATGCTGGTTTCGGCCTGGGGCCTGCTGCTGGGCCAGCGCCCCAGCCGGCTGGAGTTCCTCGGTATGGCGGTGGGCCTGGCGGGTGTGCTGATGCTGGTGCAGGGCGCCAGTTTCGGCGCGGCGCCGGTGGGGCTGGCCTGCATCGCGGGCGCCACGCTGCTGTGGTCGCTGGGCTCGGTGCTGTCCGCCACGCGGCTGCCGCTGGCCCCGGGCCCCGCGGGTTTCGCCAGTGAAATGTTGTGCGGCGGCGCGGTGTTGATGCTGATTTCTCTTGCACTGGGTGAACACCGCGAGGCCGCCGCGAACTGGCCGGCGCAGCCCGAAGCGATGCTCGCCTGGCTCTATCTCGTGGTGTTCGGCTCGCTGATCGCCTTCAGCGCCTACCTGTATTTGCTGGCCAATGCCTCGCCCGCGGTGGCCACCAGCTACGCCTTCGTGAACCCTCTGATCGCGATTTTCCTGGGCGCTTTTTTCGCCGGAGAGCACGTCACGGGGAGCGAATGGGCCGCCTGCGGCGTGATTCTCACAGGCGTTTTCCTGATTTTCAGAGGTAAATCTGCAACATCCAGGCGCAAATAAAGTGGGTTTTCACTAGGAAACTGCGTTTTTCTCCAGTAGCATCCGCATTGCCACAAGGAAGTAGTTATCCGTGTGGTGATTTATCAACTTCTAGAAGGAAAATCAATCATGGCAACTGCGAAAAAAGCACCGGCTAAAAAAGCGCCTGCAAAAAAGGCTGCTCCGGCAAAGAAAGTAGCTGCGAAGAAAGCAGCTCCTGCGAAGAAGGCTCCTGCGAAAAAAGCAGCGCCTGCGAAAAAGGTAGCCGCGAAGAAAGCAGCTCCCGCCAAGAAGGTTGCGGCCAAAAAGCCAGCAGCGAAAAAAGCGCCCGCCAAAAAGCGTACGCCCAATGCAGCGTTCATGAAAGCGCTGACCTTGAGCCCCGCACTGGCAGCCGTGGTCGGCGACAAGCCTCTGCCACGCACCGAGATCGTCAGCAAGCTGTGGGTTTACATCAAATCCAAGGGCCTGCAGGACAAGGTCAACAAGCGCATGATCAACGCCGACGAAAAACTGCGCGCCGTTTTCGGCAAGGCGCAAGTGTCGATGTTCGAGATGGCTGGCCTGATCGGCAAGCACGTCAAGTAATCGGCTTCCGCCGATTTCGAAAAGGCCGGTTTCACCGGCCTTTTTTTATGCCCGCACGCACCGCCCCGGCCTCACAGCGACGACCCTCTGGCACGCATCCTGCATTACTCTTTCGCCTTCGAAATACGCTTCATTAGCGCCGCAAGCGCCACTGTAGGTGTGCTGATGCCATAGGGTTACTGGGTAGCCCGCCGGTGGCGGCAGCGCCGAAAAATGATGCTAATGTTGCTAAGATAAAAAATTCCCCGCGGCACTGCCCCGGGCCTGACTGACCAGACAAGATCCCATGTTGATGCCACTGCATTTGAAGACGGGGGCGGCGGAAAATTCCGCGCGCTCCGCATGTCGCTTTCGCGACGGAAATTCCCTAGCCAGCGCTAAGCCTTGCCTTAGCATCCCGCGATAATGCTGCGCTTCATCTTTACCCGACTGAGCCTGATCATCCCCACCTTCCTGGGGATGACACTGCTGGCCTTCTTCCTGATCCGCATGGTGCCGGGAGACCCGATTGAAACCATGGCGGGCGAACGCGGCATCGATCCGGTGCGCCATGCCCAGCTGCTCAAGGAATACGGCCTGGACAAGCCCGTTATGGTGCAGTACGGCATCTACATCGTCCGCGTGCTCAAGGGCGACCTGGGCAAGTCGCTGATCACCCAGGAGCCCGTGCTGCGCGAGTTCCTCACACTATTTCCGGCCACCATCGAACTGGCCGTCTGCGCGATTTTGTTCGCGCTGCTGATCGGCATACCGGCCGGCATCCTGGCGGCGGTGAAGCGAAACTCGATACTCGACCACGGCGTCATGGGGGTGTCCCTCACGGGTTACTCCATGCCGATTTTCTGGTGGGGGCTGCTGCTGATCCTGCTGTTTTCGGTCGAACTCGGCTGGACGCCGGTCTCAGGCCGGCTGTCAGTGCAGTACTTCATCGAGCCCACCACCGGCTTTCTGCTGATCGACTCGCTGCTGTCTGAAGACAAGGGTGCGTTCTGGTCGGCCGCCTCGCACCTGATATTGCCCATGATCGTGCTGGGCACCAATCCGCTGGCGGTGATCGCGCGCATGACGCGCTCGGCCATGCTGGAAGTGCTGGGCGAGGACTACATTCGCACCGCGCGCGCCAAGGGGCTGTCCAACCTGCGCGTGGTGGCCCTGCATGCGCTGCGCAACGCCCTGATCCCTGTGGTCACCGTGATCGGCCTGCAGGTCGGCGTGCTGTTCACCGGCGCCATCCTGACCGAAACCATCTTTTCCTGGCCCGGCGTCGGCAAATGGCTGATCGAAGCCATCAGCCGCCGCGACTATCCCGTGCTGCAGGGCGGCATCCTGCTGCTGGGCGCCATCGTCATGGCCGTCAACCTGCTGGTGGACATCACCTACGGCATCATTAACCCACGCATCAGGCACCAGCGATGAGCACGGCCACCTTGAAACCCGCTACCGCGCCCGCGCCGCCGCACCCGCTGCGCGAATTCTGGAACTACTTCAGCGCCAACAATGGAGCCGTGATCGGCCTGGTCATCGTCATCGGCGTGCTGCTGGTCGCGCTGTTCGCGCCGCTGCTGGCGCCGCACGCGCCCAACATCACCAACAATGCCGTGTTCCTCAAACCTCCGGCCTGGCAAACCGGCGGATCATGGACCTACCCGCTGGGTACCGACGCCATCGGCCGCGACATCCTCTCGCGCCTGATGTACGGCGCCCGCCTGTCGCTGGTCATCGGCCTGGCCGTGGTGGCGCTGTCGGTGGTCGTCGGCACCGTGCTGGGCCTGCTCGCGGGGTTTTTCCGCGGCATCTTCGAGATCGCGGTGATGCGCCTGATGGACATCATCCTGACCCTGCCCAGCCTGCTGCTGGCCATCGTGATCGTGGCCATCCTCGGCCCCGGGCTGATGAACGCCATGCTGGCCGTGGCCATCGTCGTGCTGCCGCATTACGTGCGCATCACGCGCGCCGCGGTGATCGCCGAGACCTCGCGCGACTACGTGACGGCCGCCCGCATGAGCGGCGCCAGCCGCATCCGCCTGATGTTCAGCGAGATCCTGCCCAACTGCACGGCGCCGCTGATCGTCCAGGCCTCGCTGGGTGTCTCGACCGCCATCCTGGACGCCGCGGCCCTGGGCTTCCTGGGCCTGGGCGCCCAGCCGCCCTCTCCCGAATGGGGCACCATGCTGGCCGATGCCCGCGAATTCGTCCTGCGCGCCTGGTGGGTGGTCACCTTCCCCGGCCTCGCAATCCTGATCACTGTGCTGGCCTTCAATTTGCTGGGCGACGGACTGCGCGACGCGTTCGATCCCAAGCTGAAGCGCTGAAAGATTTCGTATGGCTTTGTTAGAAATAGAAAACCTCTCCGTCGAGTTCCCCTCGCAAAACGGCGTGATGCACGCCGTCGACGGCATCAGCCTGTCACTTGAAGAAGGCGAAGTCCTCGGCATCGTCGGTGAATCCGGCTCCGGCAAAAGCGTCACCATGATGGCCTTGATGGGCCTGGTGGCCTACCCCGGCCGCGTCAAGGCCGACAAGCTGCGCTTTGCCGGCCACGACCTGCTCAAGCTGTCGCAAGGCGAGCGCAACAAGCTCATCGGCAAAGACGTGGCGATGATCTTCCAGGAACCGACGACCAGCCTGAACCCCTGCTTCACCGTCGGTTTCCAGATCACCGAAACCCTGCGCCTGCACTTGGGGCTGGACAAAAAAGCCGCCACGCGCAAGGCCATAGAACTGCTTGAGCAGGTCGGCATCAACTCGCCCGAAAGCCGCCTCAAGGCCTATCCGCACCAACTCTCGGGCGGCATGAACCAGCGCGTGATGATCGCCATGGCGATCGCCTGCAACCCGCGCCTGCTGATCGCCGACGAGCCGACCACGGCGCTCGACGTGACCATCCAGGCGCAGATCCTCGATTTGCTGCGCAGCCTGCAGAAAGAGCGCGGCATGGCCCTGGTGCTGATCACCCACAACATGGGTGTGGTGTCCGAAATGGCGCAGCGCATCGCCGTGATGTACGCCGGCCAGATCATGGAAGAGCAAAGCGCGCACGCCCTCTTCAACACGCCCCAGCACCCCTACACCGAAGCCCTGCTGTCGGCCCTGCCCGAGCGCAGCGACGGCAGCGCGCGCCTGGCGACCATTCCCGGCATGGTGCCCGGCCTCTACGACCGGCCCACCGGTTGCCTGTTCGCCCCGCGCTGCGCCTACGCCACCGAGCATTCGCGCAACGAGCGCCCGCTGCTGCGCGCCTGGAAGGACGGCATGGTGCGTTGCCACTACCCACTGGGCGACCCGAGCCGCCAGGCCAACATCGAGCGTGACACCCCGCTGGTGGAGGCCGCGCAATGAGCACCGCCGCCATCACCCCTAGCGCCGTGCCGGCAGGCCCCGTCGTCGAGGCCAAAAACCTCAAGCAGGTCTATGAGATCCGCCGCGGCTTCATGCGCAAGTCCGACCACCTGCAGGCCGTCGGCGGCGTGTCCTTTTCAGTCCACGCCGGCAAGACGCTGGCCGTCGTCGGCGAATCCGGTTGCGGTAAATCCACGCTGGCCCGCATGGTGTCGCTGATCGAAACCCCCACGGGTGGCGAACTGCGCATCACCGGCATCGACGCCGTGAACGCACCGCATGACGAGCGCCTGGGCCTGCGCAAGGCCGTGCAGCTGGTGTTCCAGAACCCCTACGGCTCGCTGAACCCGCGTAAAAAGATCGGTGCCATCCTCGAAGCCCCGCTCGAGATCAACACCAGCCTGAACGCCGAGGAACGCGCCGCCAAGGCCCGCGCCATGCTCGCCATGGTGGGCCTGCGCCCCGAGCACTACGACCGCTACCCGCACATGTTTTCGGGCGGGCAGCGCCAGCGCATCGCCATCGCGCGCGCGCTGATGCTCAACCCCACCGTGGTGGTGGCCGACGAGCCGGTATCGGCACTCGACGTCTCCATCCAGGCCCAGGTGCTCAACCTGCTGGCCGACCTGCAGCAGTCCATGGGCCTGGCCTACCTGTTCATCTCCCATGACCTGGGCGTGGTGCGCCACATCGCCCACGACGTGCTGGTGATGTACCTGGGCCACGCGGTCGAGCAAGGCGAGAAGAACACCCTGTTCAACAAGCCGCTGCATCCCTACACCCAGGCCTTGCTGGCCTCCACCCCGGGCCTGGCCGGCAGCACCGGCGTCAAGCAGCGCATCGTGCTCAAGGGCGAACTCCCCTCGCCGCTGAATCCGCCCACCGGCTGCGTCTTTTCGACCCGCTGCCCGCATGTCACCGACCGCTGCCGCGCCGAAAGGCCGCAACTGCGCGAAGTTGCGGACCGGCAGGTGGCGTGCCACTATGCCGAAAACTTTCTCACTGCGTGACCTGAAACCATGCCTTCCCGCACCGGTTTCAGGCCACGTTTTTTAATGACCAGGGCGCACCACGTCACAAATGTGGTGCAAACTGGCCGCAAGCCCCGCTGCGAAGCAGCATCAACCTCCAAAGGGATCGTCAAATGATTCAGACCAAACCAAGTGCAAGCCGGCTCCGTCCGGTCCAGCGCGCATTGCTGTGCGCCGTCGCCCTGCCAGCGCTGCTGGCACTTTCACCCGTCTCCGCGAAGACGCTGGTGTTCTGCTCTGAAGGCAGCCCCGAAAACTTCTACCCCGGCGTCAACACCACGGGTACGTCGTTTGATGCCAACGAACCCGTCTACAACCGCCTCGTCGAGTTCGAATACGGTGGCACCAAGGTCGTTCCCGGCCTGGCCGAGAAGTGGGACATTTCCGCCGACGGCAAGGAATACACCTTCACGCTGCGCAAGGGCGTGAAATGGCATGCCAGCAACAAGGCCTTCAAGCCGACGCGCGACCTAAACGCCGACGACGTGCTGTTCATGTTCGAGCGCCAGTGGAAGGAAGACAACGCCTTCTTCAAGGTCACCAGCCCCAACCACTCCTACTTCAGCGACATGGGCATGCCCAAGCTGATCAAATCGGTGGAAAAGGTCAACGACCTCACCGTCAAGATCACGCTGAACCAGCCTGAAGCGCCGTTCCTCGCCAACCTGGCCATGCCTTACGCGGCCGTCCAGTCCAAGGAATACGCCGACGCCATGCTGAAAGCCGGCACGCCGGAAAAAATCGACCAGGACCCGGTCGGCACCGGCCCCTTCTACCTGGTGCAGTACCAGAAAGACGCGGTCATCCGCTACAAGGCCTTCCCGCAGTACTGGGGCGGCAAAGCCAAGATCGACGACCTCGTGTACTCGATCACGCCTGACGCATCGGTCCGCTGGGCCAAGCTGCAGAAGAACGAATGCCAGGTCATGCCTTACCCCAACCCCGCCGACCTGGACGCGATCCGCAAGGACTCCAACGTCACGATCGTCGAGCAGGCCGGCCTGAACGTCGGCTACCTCGCCTACAACACGACCAAGAAGCCGTTTGACGACGTGCGCGTGCGCAAGGCCATCAACATGGCCATCAACAAGAAAGCCATTGTTGACGGCGTGTACCTGAGCACCGGCGTCGCCGCCAAGAACCCGATCCCGCCGACCATGGCCGCGTACAACAACGCCATCAAGGACGACGAGTACAACCCCGAAGCCGCCAAGAAATTGCTGGCCCAGGCCGGTTTCCCCAACGGCTTCACCACCGACCTGTGGGCCATGCCCGTGCAGCGCCCGTACAACCCGAATGCCAAGCGCATTGCCGAGTTGATGCAGGCCGACCTGGTCAAGGTCGGTGTGACCGCCGAGATCAAGAGCTTCGAATGGGGCGAGTACCGCAAGCGCCTGCAGGCCGGCGAACACCAGATGGGCATGCTGGGCTGGACCGGCGACAACGGCGATCCTGACAACTTCATGTACACCCTGCTCGGCTGCGCTTCGGCCCAATCGGCCAGCGGTTCCAACATCGCCAAGTTCTGCTACCAGCCGTATGAGGACCTGGTCCTGAAGGCCAAGACCGTGACCAACCCCGCCGAGCGCATCAAGCTCTACCAGCAGGCCCAGGTCATCTTCAAGGAACAGGCTCCCTGGTTCACCATCGCCCACGCGGTGCAGCTCAAGCCCATCCGCAAGAGCGTGATCGGCTACAAGAACAGCCCGTTCGGCCGCCACAACTTCTACGCTGTGGACATCAAGGAGTAATCCTTCATGGCTTGAGGCCGCCTTGTCATGAGGCTGCTTCCCATAAAAAAGGCCGGGTCACCCCGGCCTTTTTTTATGGGAGCTCAGGCAGGTAACAGTGCCGCCACCTGGGCCGGCAAGCCGGCGGGCGCCGTGCAGTGGATGGTCTGCCAGCCCAGTTGCCGGGCCGCGGCGACATTGGCGGCAAGATCGTCGATGAACAGCGTGTCGGCCGGCACCAGCCCATAGCGCCCGGCCAGCAGCTCGAAGATCGCCGGGTCGGGTTTGGCCAATTTCACGTCGCCGGAGAAGATGCCACCGTCGAAATGGCGCAGGAAGTCGTGCCGGCTTTCCAGGACTCGCGCAAAAGGCGATGGCATGTTGGAAAGGTAATAGAGATGCACGTCGCCCCGGCCGCGGCGGCGGCGCTGCAACTGCTCCAGCAAAGCCACAGTGCTGTCAATCGGTAGCAGGCGCTCCCCGATGGGTGCGAGAAACCCATGCAGCAAATCGGCCGGCAGGGCCAGCCGCCGCGCCATGGATGCCACCACATCGGGCAACTCACGCGTACCGCGGTCGAAGGCCGCCCAGTCCTCATGGTGGAACATCTCCGCCGCCAGCTTCCGGGCCGCCTCGGCCGTCGGCGTGACATGGCTCAAGTGGGTGCGTAAAAGCTCAGCCGGTTGCCACTCGAACAGCACCGCGCCAAAATCGAAGACCACGTTCATACCGGTGCTCTTTGCAGTTCGTGGACCAAATCCGCCGGATCAAAGACCCGAGCCGCCGGCGAGCCGCGCAGCGGCCGCAGTGCTGATCGCCGACAGCGTGCCGCGGGTCGTGATGACTTCCGGGTCCAGCGTCACTTCGATCACCGTGCCCTCTTTGCGTTCCAGGGCCGCCAGAAGTTCCGTCTCGAACTCATCCGTGCGCGTGATCCGCACGCCGACATAGCCGTAGGCGCGCGCCAGGCCCGCGAAGTCCGGGTTGTTCAGGCGCGAACCACTTTCGTGCGTCGGGTACTCCCTTTCCTGGTGCATGCGTATGGTGCCGTACATGCCGTTGTTGAGCAGCACGATGATGCTTTTCGCGCCATGCTGCACGGCCGTGGCCAGCTCCTGGCCGTTCATCAAAAAGTCGCCGTCGCCGGCAATCGTAAAAGCCGTGCGGCCCGTCGTGATGGCTGCGGCGATGCCCGCCGGCACGCCATAGCCCATGGCGCCCACCGTAGGCGCCAGCTGCGTCTTGTGGCCCTTGACCAGGCCGTGGTGTTTGAAGAAGCGGTGCACCCAGCTGGCGAAGTTGCCCGCGCCATTGGTCAGCACCGCATCAGCCGGCAAATGTTTTTGCAGCAGGCCGACGATGGCCGGCATGTCGATGTCGCCGGGCAGGTTGGCTGTGGGTGTGGGCTGGAGGTTCTCCAGATAGTCCTCGTTGGCCGATGCCGTCCAGGCCTCCCAGGCCACGTTCACCGGCGCCGTCAGCACCTCCAGCGAACGCGCGGCGGCGTTCATGGTGGCGTTGATGGCCAGGTCGGCCTGGTAGACGCGGTTGAGTTCTTCGGCGCTGGCATGGATGTGCACCAGTTTTTGTTTCGGCCGCGGCGCTTCGAGCAGCGTGTAGTTGCCGGTCGTCATTTCGCCCAGGCGCGGGCCTATGGCGATGATCAGGTCGCTGGCCTTCACGCGCGCGGCCAGCTTGGGGTTCAAGCCTATGCCCACGTCGCCGGCGTAAAGCGGGTGGTGGTTGTCAAAGGTGTCCTGGAAGCGGAAGGCATTGCCCACCGGCAGCTTCCAGTTTTCAGCGAAACGCTGCAGCGCCTGCGCCGACTGCGGTGTCCAGCCCCCGCCACCGGCGATGATCAGCGGGCGCTCGGACTTGAGCAGCATCTCGCGCAAGGTGCGCAGCGATCCCGGGTCGCTCCAGGCCTGCACAGCCTCCACGCGCGGCAGCGGCTGCGCGGCCGTCATGCGGGTCAGCATGTCTTCCGGCAGCACCAGCACCACCGGGCCCGGGCGGCCGTTCATCGCGGTGGCGAAGGCTCGCGCGACGTATTCGGGAATGCGGTCGGCGTGGTCGATGCGTTCCACGCGCTTGGCGAAACCCTTGGTGCTGGGGCCGAAGAAGTTGAAGTAGTCCACCTCCTGGAAGGCCTCGCGGTCGCGGCAGTCGCTGGCTACGTCGCCCACCAGCAGCACCATGGGGGTGGAATCCTGGAAGGCCGTGTGCACGCCGATGGAGGCATTCGTGGCGCCCGGCCCGCGCGTCACCATGCAAACGCCCGGCCGGCCGGTGAGCTTGCCATGGGCCTCGGCCATAAAGGCCGCGCCGCCCTCCTGCCGGCAGGTGACAAACTGGATCTTGCCCCGGCGCGCATGCAGGCCGTCGAGCACGGCCAGGTAGCTTTCACCGGGCACGCCGAATGCGTGGGTAACGCCCTGGGCCAGAAGGCAATCAACGAGAAGGTGGCCGGCAAGTTGAGATGTCATGAGCCTATTGTGCCGTTGGAATAGAGCCCCCACGTTCGCTCACTTCGTGTAACTCTCTGCCCCCCGAGGGGGGTCGCTGCGCCTGCGGCCCGGCAAAGCCGGTTCCGCGGCCCCGGCTTGCATTGAAGAGGGCCCAGCTTCGAGCGCTGTGCTTATTCAGGTGTGGCCGCGTCGCCATCGCTGCCGCCGGCTGCCAGGGCTTGGCGATCGAGCTCTTCATCGCTGAGCGGTGGGGCCGCTTCGAGGGCGGCCAGTTCGTCGAGAAACTCCTGTGTCGGCTCTTCGTGCTCCAGCAGCACCTCCTCGAGCTTTTGCCGGCCGGTTTCCGCGTGCACCGAGGGTGAGACAAGGATGGTGGGCGGAACGGGGAATTTTTCGCCAAGCTCAAACCTGAGTGCTTCAGATTTTTCTTCAACCCAGTGCGCGAAGTCACCGTCTTTGGGGGTGTTCGAATTGCTCATGGTGGGCCTCCTTGGCTTGCGTTGCGGCCTGGGCGCGAATGGCCAAAGCCTGTTTTGATTATGCGGCGATAGCGGTTGCGACGATAGTGTCCATGGCGCGGCCTTCGGCAATTTGGCCCACGGGACTTGCAATAATTCACCAAACAGTTAAATTTGCAACATGGCAGCCACATCCTCCTCCACGCCGGAACCCCGCCCACGCGACGCCGACCGCTCGCAGCAGACCATACTCCTGGCCGCGCGCGACGAGTTCGCGCTCTACGGCCTGGCCGGCGCCCGGGTGGACCGCATCGCCGAGCGCGCCGACATCAACAAGCGCCTGATCTACTACTATTTCAAGAGCAAGGACGACCTCTTCCTCGCGGTGCTGGAGAACACCTACGCCGACATACGCGCGGCCGAGCAGAAGCTGCATCTCGATGAAATGGACCCGGTCGAGGCGATACGCGAACTGGTCTCCTTCACCTGGCACTACTACCTCGAACATCCCGAGTTCATCTCGCTGCTCAACAGTGAAAACCAGCACAATGCGGCGCACCTGAAGAAGTCCTCGCGCATCCAGGAAATGAACTCGCCGCTGGTGCAGATGCTGGACACGGTGCTCGAGCGCGGGCGCCGCCAGGCGCTGTTCCGTGCCGGCATAGACCCCATCCAGCTCTACATCTCGATTGCGTCGATTTGTTACTTCTACCTCTCGAACAACCAGACGCTCTCGACCATCTTCGGGCGTGATCTGCGCGCTCCCAAAGCCATGGCCCAGCGCCTGTCGCACATGACGGACATGGTGCTCGGCTACGTGATGCACTGAGCGCTGGCCTGCCCACCCCCGGAGTTTCCCTAGGGGCCGTTGACAGCCTTCGGCCCAGCCCCAACAATTCACCATATAGTTACATACGGACGTGCCGGCCCGCGGCGCCATGCCGCATGGGCAACCAGGAGACTTATCCGATGCTGCGCAAGTTGCTGCTGTTACCGGCACTTAGGCCCTTCCTGCTGATCATCCTGCTGCTGGTGCTGTGGGACCTGGCCATACGCGGCTTCAAGATCCCGGCCTACCTGATCCCGCGTCCCGAGCAGGTCGTGGAGCAGTTGGTGTCCGAATGGAGCCGCCTGCTGCGCGAAAGCTGGAAGACCACCCAGGCCACGCTGGGCGGCTTCGCGCTCACCATCCTCATCGGCATCCCGCTGGCCATGGTGATCGCCTACTCCCGCGTCGTCGAGTCCTATGTCTACCCCTTGCTGGTGTTTTCGCAAAGCATCCCCAAGGTCGCGATTGCGCCGCTGTTTGTCGTGTGGTTCGGCTTCGGCATCTTTCCCAAGATCATCTCGGCTTTCCTGCTGGGCTTTTTCCCGGTCGTGGTGTCCACCGTCATGGGTTTCAAGTCGGTCGAGCCGGACATGCTGGACCTGGCGCGCTCCATGGGCGCCAGCCGCCTGCAGACCTTTTTCAAGATCAGCCTGCCGCAGGCCCTTCCCGCCATCTTCAGCGGCCTCAAGGTCTCCATCACGCTGGCCGTGGTGGGCGCCGTGGTCGGCGAATTCGTCGGATCGAATTCCGGTATCGGCTACGTGCTGCAAGTGGCCAACGGCAACTTCGACCTGCCCCTGATGTTCGCCGCGCTGGTGGTGCTGTCCTCCATCGGCGTGCTGCTCTTCGCGGCCATAGACCTGGTCGAGCGGCTGATGATTCCCTGGCATGCCTCGCAGCGCCAGGTGTTTTAGGCCGCCGCGCCTCCCCCTCCCTTTTTTTGTTTTTCGTTCCCCTCGTCACTTTCCATCACCGGCAACCCCAGGAGACACATCATGAAGAACCTCATATCCCCTTTGCTCACCGCCATCGCCGGCGCACTGATGCTGGCCATGTCGCCCGCCCAGGCGCAGACCAAGGCCCCCGAAAAAGTCACGCTGATGCTCAACTGGTACCTCTACAGCGAGCACGCGCCCTTCTTCCTCGGCAAGGAACGCGGCTTCTACGCAGAGGAAGGCATAGACCTGGACATCCAGGAGGGCCGCGGCTCGGCCGTCACCGCCCAGGCCGTAGCGGCCAAGTCCGCCACCTTCGGCTACATCGACGTCACCACCATGATCAAGGCTGCCGCCAAGGGCGCGCCGCTCAAGTCCACCGGCGTGCTGTTCCAGCTGAGCCCCATGTCGGTCATGGGCTTTGCCGACAAGAACATCAAGACGCCCAAAGACATCATCGGCAAGACCGTGGCCACCACGCCGGGCGATTCGATGTCGCAGATGTGGCCGCTGTTCCTCAAGGTCAACAACATCCAGGCCGACCAGGTCAAGATCGTCTCGGGCGACGGCCAGACCAAGCTCAATGCCGTGATGAACGGCCAGGCCGACCTGCTGCTCGGTTATGTGATGGACCAGGCCATCAAGCTGCAGGATGCCACCGGCAAGCAGGTCTACCCGATACGCTTCGCCGATTCGGGCATCAACCAGATCAGCTCCGGCATCATCGCCAACAAAAACCTGCTGACAGAGAACCCCGACCTGGTCAAACGCTTTATGCGCGCCTCCACGCGCGCCGCCGAGGCTGCAGAGAAAAGCCCTGAAGCGGCCGTCGACGCGATGCTCAAGGCCAACCCCAAGGCCGGCGTGCGCGACACGCTGATCGTCGGCATGAAACAAAGCGTGGCGCTGTACCACACCAAGGAAACCGCCAGCCAGCGCCCATTCCGCGTCAGCATGAAAAACGTCAGCGACTCGCTGGACCTGCTGGTGCAGTACGGCGGCATGGATGCCTCCACGCGCGGCAAGCCGGAGGACTATGTGAGCCTGGACTTTCTCCCCACGAACTGAAGAAGGCGCGCCGCATCCATGCCCAACGACCACCTGATAGAAGCCCGTGGGGTCTCCAAGATCTACCAGACCAAGGACGGCCCGGTCGAGTCGCTCAAGCCCCTGGATTTTTCGATACGCGAAGGCGAATTCATCTCCGTCGTCGGGCCTTCGGGCTGCGGCAAAAGCACGCTGCTGAAAATGGTGGCCGGCCTGCTGCCCATCTCGGGCGGCACGCTGACCCTGGCGGGCAAGCCCATCAACGGGCCGCAGAAGGACGTGGGCATCGTGTTCCAGAGCGCGGTGCTGCTGGCCTGGCGCACGGTGCTCAAGAACATCCTGCTGCAGGCCGAAATGCGCCATATGCCCAAAGAACAATCGCTGGCCAAGGCAATGCAGCTGATCGAGATGGCCGGCCTCAAGGGCTTTGAGAACAAATACCCCTGGCAGCTGTCGGGCGGCATGCAGCAGCGCGCCTCGATCTGCCGAGCACTGCTGCACGATCCTTCGGTGCTGCTGATGGACGAGCCCTTCGGCGCGCTGGACGCGATGACGCGCGAGAAGATGAACCTGGAGCTGCAGCGCATCTGGTCGGCCTCGAAAAAGACCGTGCTGCTGATCACCCACAGCATTCCCGAGGCCGTGTTCCTGTCCGACCGCGTCATCGTGATGAGCGAGCGGCCGGGATCCATTGCCGCGATCTACGACATAGACCTGCCGCGCCCGCGCACACTGGACATGATGGGCTCGCCCGAGTTCGCGGTCTATGCCAAAAAGGTGCGCGCGCATTTTTATTCGCAGGGCACGCTGGACCACTGAAGCCGCACGCCATGGACGAGCCACTTCGTTTCCGTATCGACGACATCCGCTTTTCCGAGCGCGACGTGGTGCTGCGCCTGCCCTTCCGCTTTGGCGCGGCCACCGTGACTTCCTGCCCCCAGGTCTATGTGCGGGCCCGCATACGCTTCCCCGACGGGTCGACCTCAGAGGGATGCGCGGCGGAAATGATGATCCCGAAGTGGTTCGACAAAAACCCGGCCCTGTCGAACGAAGACAACTTCCAGCAGTTGCGCGATGCGCTCACGGCCGCCCGCGCCGCCTACAGCGCCGATACCTCGGCCCGGACCGCCTGGCAGCACTTCGCGCACCATTACCCCGCGCTGATGGCCAGCGGCGCGGCCGCGGGCCTGAACCCGCTGGCTGCCAGCTACGGCCCCGCCTTGCTGGACCGCGCGATCCTGGACGCACTGCTGCTCAAGCTCAATTGCAGCTTTGCCGCCGGCATGAGCGCCAATGCGGCCGGCATGGACCTGCGCGACAGCGGCCTGGCCGCCGACCTGCGCGATTTCGACATGGCGCGCTTCCTGTCGCTGCAAATGCCGCGCAAACAGATCGCGGCGCGGCATACCGTCGGGCTGGCCGACGCGATCACCCAAGTGGACAAATCGGTCCATGAGCCCACCGACGGCCTGCCGACCTCGCTGGAGTCGGCCGTCACGCGTTACGGCCACCGTCATTTCAAGATCAAGCTCAGCGGCGACACCGAAACCGACATGGCGCGCCTGACGGCCATCAGCCATGTGCTGGAAGGCGTGGCGCGCGTCGTCACGCTGGACGGTAATGAGCAATACGCCAGCGCGGGCGCCTTCGCCGACTTTTTCGCGCAATTCACCGCTGCCCCCCAGCTCGCGCCGTTGCTGGCCTGCACCGCCTTCGTGGAGCAGCCGCTGCGCCGCGACCAGGCGCTGGTGCAGGACGTGTCGGTGCTGGCCAAACACATTCCCCTGCTGGTGGATGAATCCGATGCCACGCTGGATGCCTTCGTCCAGGCCAGGGCGCTGGGCTACACCGGTGTGTCCAGCAAAAGCTGCAAGGGTTTCTACAAGTCGGTCATCAACGCCGCGCGCTGCGCCATGTGGAACCAGGCAACGCCCGGTGCACCCTACTTTCTCTCGGGCGAGGACCTCACCATGCAGGCAGGCCTGGGCGTGCAGCAGGACTTGGCGCTGGTCGGCTGGCTGGGCCTGGCGCACGTGGAGCGCAACGGCCACCACTACGTCAACGGGCTGATGGCCGCCCCCGAGGCCGAGCAGCAAAACCTGCTGCTGGGGCACGACACGCTGTACGAGTACAGCTTTGACGCCGTGCGGCTGCGCATCAAGGGCGGGCAGATTTCGCTGGGCTCACTCGACAGTCCCGGCTTCGCCACCGGCCAGGCCGGCGGCCATATTTCCTGGGACGCGATGCGTTCCGATTACTAAACCTCCGCAACAAGGAAACACACATGAGCACACAACGACTCGGCATCATCATGCACGGCGTGACCGGGCGCATGGGCATGAACCAGCACCTGATCCGCTCCATCGTGGCGATCCGCAAACAGGGCGGCGTCACGCTGTCCAACGGCGGCAAGGCCATGCCCGACCCTATCCTGATAGGCCGCAACGCTGAAAAGATCGAAGCCCTGGCCAAGGCCCACGGCATCTCGCGCTGGGGAACCGACCTCGACGAGGCCTTGAAGAACAAGGACGACACGATCTTCTTCGATGCCGGCACCACGCAGATGCGCCCCACCTTGCTGGCCAAGGCCATCCGCGCCGGCAAACACGTCTACTGCGAAAAACCGATCGCCACCAACCTCAACGAAGCCGTCGAGATCGCCCGCCTGGCTGAAAAGTCCGGCCTGAAACACGGCGCCGTGCAAGACAAACTTTTCCTGCCCGGCCTGCGCAAGCTCGACATGCTGCGCCGCGCCGGCTTCTTCGGCAAGATGCTGTCGGTGCGCCTGGAGTTCGGCTACTGGGTGTTCGAAGGTGACCTGCAGCCGATCCAGCGCCCAAGCTGGAACTACCGCACCGAAGACGGCGGCGGCATGATCCTGGACATGATGTGCCACTGGCGCTACGTGCTGGACAACCTGTTCGGTGAGGTCAAGTCCATCTCCTGCATAGGCGCCACCCACATCCCCCAGCGCTGGGACGAAACCGGCAAGCCTTACAAGGCCACCGCCGACGATGCGGCCTATGCCACGGCCGAACTCACAGGCCACAGCGGCGAGGCAGTGATCGCCCAGATGAACATGTCCTGGGCCACCCGCGTGAACCGCGAAGACCTGGTCACCTTCCACGTCGACGGCACACACGGCTCAGCCGTTGCCGGCCTCTCCTCTTGCAAGGCCCAGTCGCGCGTCAACACGCCACGCCCGGTCTGGAACCCGGACGAGAAGCAGACGATGAATTTCTCTGACCAGTGGCAGGAAGTGCCGGACACCCAGACCTACGACAACGGCTTCAAGATCCAGTGGGAACACTTCATCCGCCACGTGGTGGAAAACGAGCCTTACAAATGGACCTTGCCCGAAGGCGCCAAGGGCGTGCAGCTGGTCGAGGCGGCCCTGCAAAGCTGGAAAGAACGGCGCTGGATCGACGTGCCGCCGCTCAAAGTCTGAAGGAAATTCCCATGGCACTGACACTCTCCTTGCCCGCGGCCGGCGGCGGCCTGCAGCCCTATACCTTGCGCGGCAAAGCGCCGGCCGCGCCCGCGCCCGGCACGCGTTTCAACCGCATCGCCTATTCCGCCGCGCACGTAGTCGCCGACCCGCTGGCGGCGGTAGACCCATGGCTGGCCTGCGCGGTCGACTGGGACGCCACCATCGCCTACCGCCGCCACCTGTGGTCGCTGGGCCTGGGGGTGGCCGAAGCCATGGACACCGCCCAGCGCGGCATGGGCCTGGACTGGCCGACCTCGCTGGAGCTGATACGTCGCTCGCTGGACGCAGCCAAAGACATGCCGGGCGCATTGGTGGCTTCCGGCTGCGGCACCGACCACCTGGTGCTGGAAAACGTCAAGAACGTCGACGAAGTCATCGCCGGCTATGAAGAGCAGATGGCCGCGATTGAAAAACTCGGCGGCAAGCTCATCGTCATGGCCAGCCGCGCACTGGCCCGCGTCGCCAGAAGCCCGGCGGATTACGAACGTGTCTACGACCGCATCCTGAGCCAGGCCAAACAACCGGTCGTGCTGCACTGGCTGGGCGACATGTTCGACCCGGCGCTGGCCGGCTACTGGGGCAGCCCCGATACCGACCGCGCCATGGACACGGCGCTCGGCATCATCGCGGCGCACGCCGGAAAGGTCGACGGCATCAAGATCTCGCTGCTCGACAAGGACAAGGAAATCGCCATGCGCCGAAAGCTGCCCACCGGCGTGCGCATGTACACCGGTGACGACTTCAACTACGCCGAGCTGATCGCCGGTGACGGCTTCGGCAAGGAAGCGACGCACGGCCAGAGCGATGCCTTGCTGGGCATCTTTGATGCCATCGCGCCGGCCGCGAGCGCGGCGCTCGGTGAACTGGCGCAAGGCAATGTGGAGAAATTCCACGCCATCCTCGGCCCCACCGTGCCGCTGTCGCGCCACATCTTCGCCGCGCCCACGCGCTTTTACAAAACCGGCGTGGTCTTCATGGCCTGGCTCAACGGCCACCAGAAGCACTTCACGATGGTGGGTGGACAGCAGAGCACGCGTTCACTGCAGCATTTCGCCGAACTGTTCCGCCTCGCCGATGCGGCCAACCTGCTGGAGCAGCCCGAGTTGGCGGTGCGGCGCATGAAGACTTTACTGGCGCTGCACGGCGTCGAGTAAGCAAGAAGAAGTCGCAAGAGCTTCCCGAGTCTATTTTTACGACCTCTGGAGACAACCATGAAGACACGCTTTTTCCTCAAGGCCAGCCTGGCCGCCGGCCTCGCAGCCGCAGCCTTCGGCGCCGCGGCGCAGGCCTATCCCAGCCGCCCAGTCAAGGTCATCATTCCCTTCCCGCCCGGCGGCACGCTGGATGCGGTGGGCCGGCAGCTGGCGCAGAAACTCGGTGAGCAGATGGGCCAGCCCTTTGTGGTGGAAAACCGTGCGGGCGGCAACGGCACCATCGGTGCGCATGTGGTCGCGCAGGCGCCTGCAGACGGCTACACCCTGCTCTTCAACGCTTCCACTTTCACCACCGCACCCATGACCATGAAGTCCGTGCCCTACGGTGTGGTGAAAGACTTCACGCCCGTCTCGCTCGTTGCCAAGGCGCCCTTGTCGATTGCCATCAACAAGAACCTGCCGATCACCGACGTGAAGTCGCTGATTGCCCACGCCAAGGCCAACCCCGGCAAGATGACGTTTGCGGTCGGCTCCATCGGCTCGGCCGGCCACCTGTCAACCGAATTGCTCAAGCGCGCCGGCGGCATCGAATACACCGTGGTGCCCTACAAGGGTACGGCGCCGGCTTTCCAGGATTTGATTGGCGGCCAGATCGACGGCTTTATCGACCCCATCCTCGGCTCGCTGCAGTACCACAAGAGCGGCCTGTTGCGCGTCGTTGCCATCACCGGCGACAAGCGCGTGCCCAACCTGCCTGATGTGCCGACCGTGGCAGAGACGATTCCCGGCTATGAGTTTTACAGCTGGTACGGCCTGTGGGGCCCGGCAAAATTGCCGGCGGACATCACGCAGAAACTCAACGCCGAAACCAACAAGGCGCTGGCAAGCGACATGCGCGAGAAACTCCTCCAGCAAGGCCTGGTGCTGACGCCCGGTACGCCCGACGATTTCGCGAAATTCCAGAACGCCGATATGGCGCGCTCACAGAAGATCATCACGGAGGGCAACATCCGTGTTGAGTAACAGACACAACCATGGCCACTGAAGACGTGAAACGCGCCCTGGTCACGGGCAGCAGTTCGGGCATAGGCCAGGCCATCGCCCAGGCCTTGCTGGACGGTGGCTGGGACGTGATCGGCCTGGACATCGCGCCCGCGCGCATCGTGCACCCGGCGTTTTCGTCCACCGAGGTCAACCTCTGCCATGCGCAGGCCACGGAGCAGGCCGTGCGCTCGGCGGGTGCCGTGCAGGCCCTGGTCCACGCTGCCGGCGTGCTGCGCGTGGGCCGGCTTGGCGAGCTCTCCAACGAGGATTCGGCGCTGATGTGGCAGCTGCATGTCGATGCTGTCACGCGCATTGCCAACCAGGTCGTCCCCGCCATGGCGCAGGCCGGCGCGGGCCGCGTGGTGCTCATCGGTAGCCGCGTGGCGCTCGGCATGGCAGGCCGCAGCCAGTACGCGGCAACCAAGGCCGCGCTGGTGGCGCTGGCGCGCAGCTGGGCTGCAGAAACCGTGGCTTCGGGTGTCACCGTCAATGTGGTGTCACCGGCCGCCACCGAAACCGCCATGCTCGCCGACCCTGCGCGCACGACGGTCCCGCCGAAGTTACCGCCGCTGGGCCGGCTGATACGGCCGTCGGAGATCGCCGCGCTGGTCGCCTTCCTGCTCTCGCCCGATGCCGCGGCCATCACCGGCCAGGACATCCAGGTCTGTGGAGGCGCGTCGCTCGCGGCGTGACACCATGACGGCGGCAAACTCCATCGGCGTTGTCGGGCTGGGCCTGGTCGGCATGGCGCTGGCACGGCGCTTGATGGCCGCCGGTTTCCAGGTCACCGGGTTCGACCTGCGCGAAGAAGCCCGGGCAGCCCTCACCGCCCAGGGCGGCCGCGCTGCCGGCTCCCTGGCCGAAGTGGCAAATGCGGCTTCCTGCATGGTGCTGGCCGTCTTCAACACCGCCGACGTGCTCAAAGTGGTCGAAGGGCCGGGAGGCCTGCTGTCCGTCTTCGGCGTTCGCAGCATCATCGACTGCTCCACCGGCACACCCCATGAGCTCGAAGCCCTGGCCGCGCGGCTGGGGGCGCGCGGCATCACCTTCATTGAAGCGCCGCTCTCGGGCTCCAGCCAGCAAATAGCCGCCGGTGAAGCCACCCTGCTGCAGGGTGGTGAGGCTGGTGGATTGCAGGCATGCGAGTCCGTGCTGTCCGCCATTTCAGGCAAACGCATCCACGTCGGCGGCGCCGGCATGGGTGCCAAGGCCAAGCTCGCGACCAACCTCGTGCTGGGCCTGAACCGGGCGGCACTGGCTGAAGGCATGGTCTTCGCCGAAAGCCTGGGCATAGGCCCCGAGCAGTTCCTGGCGCTGGTGCTGGCCAGCCCCGCCACGTCCGGTGCGGCCGAGGCCAAGGGCAGGATGATGGTAGAGGGAGACTTTGCGCCGCAGTCGCGCATTCACCAGCATCTCAAGGACGTCACGCTGATGATCCAGGGCGCCGCGGCCGAAGGCCAGAAACTGCCCTTGTCTGAAACCCATGCGGCCCTGTTGCGCGCGGCCATCGACGCCGGTGACGGCGAGCTCGACAACGCGGCCATCATCCGCGAATTGCGCCGGCGCAAAACCGCGCCGCCTTCATCGACCTGATTGAAGTTCCACCCATGAGAAACTTTTCCCAAGACCACCGCTGGCTTTCCATCAACACCGCGACCGTGCGCAAAAGCCGGGGCGTCGAGCAGCCGCTGACGGAGATCCTCGAAGCCTGCGCGGCGCGCGGCATACGCGCGGTCTCGCCCTGGCGCGACCAGGTGGCCGCAGCCGGCCTGCCGGCGATCTCAAAACTCGTCAAAACCCACGGGCTTGAACTCTCGGGTTACTGCCGGGGCGGCATGTTTCCTGCAACCGATGCGGCGGGCATCCAGGCCGCGCACGACGACAACCGCCGCGCCGTCGACGAGGCCTGCGAACTGAACGCCGCCTGCCTGGTGCTGGTAGTGGGCGGCCTGCCCGGCGCGCTGGCCGGCAAGGCGGCGCACAAGGACATCGCCTTGTCGCGCAGCCAGGTGCATGATGGCATCGCCGCATTGCTGGAATACGCCAGGCCCCGCAAGATGCCGCTTGCCATCGAACCGCTGCACCCTATGTATGCCGCCGACCGCGCCTGCATCAACACCCTCGAACATGCGCTGGACGTCTGCGATGCGCTCGACCCTTCAAAGACAGGCGCGCTGGGCGTCGCAGTGGACGTCTACCACGTCTGGTGGGATCCCAAGCTCGAAGCCCAGATCCGGCGCGCCGGCAAGGAGCGGCTGCTGGCCTTTCACGTCTGCGACTGGCTGACGCCGACGACGGATTTGCTCAACGACCGCGGCATGATGGGTGACGGCGTCATCGACATCCCGAAAATCCGCGGCTGGGTGGAAGCCCAGGGCTTCGCCGGCTATAGCGAGGTAGAGATTTTTTCAGCCGGCAACTGGTGGCAGCGCGACACGGGCGAAGTGCTGGATACCTGTATCGCGAGGCACAAGTCGGCGGTTTGACGTAAGCGGTTTATCGGAAACGGTAGGACACCGCGATAAAACCCGTGTCCTGCGTGCGGCGGCTGACCAACGGGCTGTTGCGCACCGACGAATCCAGCCACTTGCGGCGCACTTGCATGGTCAGCGTCCACGGCTCACCCAGCGGCACGTCCACACCCAACCCCAGCACAGGGGACGTCGAAGCGCCCGCGTTGTACACCGAGAAGCCGCTGGCAGCCGACTCCGCCGCGCTGACGCCGTAGAGGTAGTTGTTGTATTTGGCGTTGCTGTATTCCAGCCCCACCTGCGGAAAGAAGGACCAGCTCCCGAGCTTGAACTCCGCCGCGTAGGTGGCCTCCAGCAATGTGCCGTGCGATTTGTTGGCGTCGACAAAGGCGTTCAGGAACAGGGCTCCGTAAGGCGTTTCCTGGAAGGTGCCTATGCCCAGCGGGATCGGTGTCTTGCGGTCTTTCAGGCCCGACAGCGCGGCAGTGTCGGCGCGCCAGCCGTCCTGGCTGACACGGCCGGCGAACTCCAGGTAGCCGTAGCCGAATTTCACGGTCTTCAGGCTCAGGGTGTCCACGCGCACGGCGAGGCGGCCGTAGTCAAAAAAACCGTAGGGCAGCAAACGGGTCTCGTTGCCCTTGCTGCGGATCACGCTTTGTGTGCCGTAGACGGCGCCGCCGACGTCGCCGCTCAGTTCGTACTTCAGCGGCGCGATCTGCGCGCCGGCCAGCACGGGCAGCAGGCACACGGCACCCAGCAGGGCACGGGGTAAAAAGGCCGTCGCATACCGGGTGTGGCTCATGAAAATCAGTATAGGGCTGGCCCCCTGTTCAAGCCATCGGAGCGCGCAAGTTCACCCAAAAACCGTTGCTACCGCGCACACGGGCCGCGGCCTGCCCCTGGGTTTTCTAGACGGCCGTGGGCATCTGCCCCGCGGCCGGCAGCGCGGTGCGGCGAACGCGGCGCACATTGAAGGCGCTGGCGATCAGCACGGCCTGCATCAGCGCCAGGCCCAGCAGCACACCACGGTACTGGCCGTGGTCCATCATCGCGCCGAAAACCAGCGGCGACACGGCCTGACCGATGTCCAGGCCCGCATACACCACGCCGTAAACCCGGCCCGAAGCGTTTTCAGGCGTCGAGCGCTTGACCAACAGGTCGCGCGAAGGCCCGGCAATACCCGAGGCAAAACCCATGACGCCGAACAGCACGGGCACCACCCATGCCGGGTAGCTGCCCAGGGCCAGCAGCAGCGCGAACACGGCCGCCACGCCAAAGCCTATGCCCACGATGCGCTCGCAACGCGCCGGGTCGGACGCGAGAAAGCCGCCGAACACCATGCCGCCGGCGCTGCACACCATGTAGATCGTCAGGCACATGGCGACCAGCGGCAGGGGCACCTCATGCAGGTGGCGCGCAGCTTCCGGCGCGAAAGCCTGCACCACGCTGAGCACGATGGCGTACCAGAAGAAGAAAGCAAAACACATCCAGACCGCGGGGATCTTCAGGAAACCCAGCGAACTGTCGACGGCCGGCACACCCTTGGCCGGGGCCGTCACGGCCAGCGTGAGCTTGTCGCGGTTAAAGACCAGCACCGCCAGCACGACAAAGGCCAGCACACCCGCGCAGGCCAAGGCCACGCGCCAGGAAAACGCGAAGGTCAGCGGCACCAGCATGGCCGGGGCCAGCGCCCAGCCCAGGCTGCCGGTGATGCCGTGCACGCTGTAGGCATGGCCCAGGCGCGGCGCACTGACCTTGCGGTTGAGCAGCGTGTAGTCGACCGGGTGGAAGACGCCGTTGCCGATGCCGGCCATCACGGCAAAGCCGGCCATCATCCAGTAGCTGGTGCTGATGGAATAACCGAAAGCCGCCAGGCCCAGCAGGGTCAGGCCGCCGAACAGGATGGGGCGCGGGCCGAAGCGGTCGACCACAAAACCCGAGAGCGCCTGCACCGCGCACGAAACGACGAAAAAAATCGTCATCAGGAAACCGAGTTCGGCGTAGCTGACGTTGAAGGCTTCCTTGAGCCAGGGAAACAGCGGCGCCAGCAGCAGCTGGCTGAAATGGCTGATCAGGTGGGCCGTGCCGACCAGGCCGATCACACTGGCGTCCTGCTTGAGGGAAATCGCGTTGCCGGCGGGCGCGGCCGCGGTGCTTGAAGTATTCATGGCGCTATCGTAGTATTGGCCCTGCCTGCTGAAATGCGACAAATAGCCATGATTCATCGAATTTCAGACAAAACCACCCGAGTGGTCATTGACCATGCACGTAGCCCCGGCCTTCGCCTCATGCCGGTGGGCGACACCGACAGCTTCACCCCCAGCCCCAGGCGGCCGGTGCGCGTGCGCGCCCGCTCCATGCCGGCCGACACCCACTTCGAACCGCATTCCCACGACTGGGCGCAACTGGCTTATTGCGCCACCGGCGTCGTGCAGGTCACGGCCGAAAGCGACAGCGCCGGCGGCGAAATCACCTACATCGTGCCGCCCTCGCGCGCGGTGTGGATCGCGCCCGGCGCGCAGCACCACATCACCGTGCTGGAGGCCGCCGAGTTCCGCACCCTCTATATCGATGCCAGCGCGACGCCCAAGGGCTGGAGCGGCTGCCGCGTGCTGGTGGTGTCGCCGCTGCTGCGCGAATCCATCAGCGCACTGGACGCCGCTTCGCCCGAACGCCCCTTGGCCCCGTCGCGCGAACAACTGCTGAACGGCCTGGTGCTGGACGAGCTCACGCATGCCGACATCCAGGCGCTGGGCGTGCCCATGCCGCACCCGCAAACCGGCGACAAGCGGCTGCGTGCCCTGTGCGAAGCCGTGCTGCGCGCGCCGGCGCAGCGCGCCACACTGGCCGAATGGGCGGCGGACATCGGCGCCAGCGAACGCACCGTGGCCAGGCTGTTCCGCGACGAGCTGGGCTTGAGCTACCAGCAGTGGCGCCAGCAGGCCATCCTGGCCCACGCCCTGCCCCTGCTCACACGCGGGCAATCGGTCAGCGCCGTGGCGGCGGCCAGCGGTTATGCCAGCGACAGCGCCTTCACCGCGATGTTCAAGGCGGCCATGGGGCAGCCGCCCAGCCATTTCCAGAAATAAACCGCTGGATTAAAGGTCACGGGCCGCCTGCCACAGCGCCTGTTTGCCGACGGTCGCGTACCAGGCCCGGAAGCGCTTGCGCTGGCTTTCAAAAGGCTCGGTTAGCGGCTCCCGCGGGTCCTGGCTCAGCGCATAGGCCATGCCTTCCACGAACCACTGCGGCTTGAACAGGAGGCGCAAGGTGCCTAAGCGCTCGGCCTGCGCACAGTGAATCAATTCATGGCGCACAAAATAAGACTCCCAGGCGCGCGGGCCTATCACCGTGCCCCAGGTACCCAGGGTGACCGCCGCGCGCGCACCAAGGCCGAATGCGTCGGCGCAGGCCTGCGACGCGCAAAAGATGACGCGGGGTTTGCCTTTGAAGGGGCCCAGCAGCTCCGGCACAAAAGCCATGCCCTCGGCGTAGAGGCCGGCGGCCTGCACCAGCCGGGAGGCGTCGTCGACGCAGACCGAAGCGTTCAGGCAGTGCAGGCCCATCAGCCCCGGCGCAACCACCCGCACAGGCTTGACCGCGAACCAGGTGACCAAGGGAACAACCACCAGCATCAGCAGCAGGCGGGCTTTTAGGGAGGGGCGGGCCAGGCGCATGCGATGGAGGTCAGCAATGGCGCCCGGGGTTGCCGCTGTCAGCGGCCCTCAAACGCGGCATTCAAGCGCCGCAGCAAAGGTTTGTTGAGCTCGCGGGTGTGCCTGTTCCAGCGCTCCATGGAGCGCTGCAGTTCGACCTGCAGGCGCGCGCTGGTGGCGGTGTCGCCGCTTGTCGCGGCCCAGATGGCGTATTCGGCGCGGCTTTCAAAGCTGCCGAAACGCTCCACGGCGGATTCAAACTCCGCCCTGGCGTCGCCGCTCCTGCCGGCGCCCGCGTAGGCTTGGGCCAGCAGCAACGAGATTTGCTCCGCCCGGAAGGCGGGATCGGTTTTGCGGATGAACTCCAGGTGGGTGACGGCCTCGGCGTAGCGCTCGCAGGCGAAATAGGCACGCGATGCGCCCAGCCTGATTTCCAGGTCGGACGCGAACGGCCCCTTGAGGCAGGCGTCGTAACTTTGGGCGGCTTCCAGGGGCTTGCCGGCCTCCAGTAGCGCGGCGGCCAGGCGCATCTGGTTCTGGGCGGTCGGCGTGTAGTCGAAGGCGGCGTACGCTTCCTTGAGCTCTCGCGTCGGATTGAGCGTCTTCGCGGCGGCGGCCACCACCTTGCGCGCGCCGCGCTCAAGCCGCGAGTCCGGCAGGTAGATCGCCAGGAAATAGACGATGCTGCCCAGCAGGGGGAAAGAGAACAGGATGATCAGCCAGTAGAGCTGCTGGCCGCTGCGCAGGGCGTGGACGGCAAAAAATACCGCCACAAAAAAATGAAGTCCCAATCCGACAAAAGGCATGGCTCACCCCTCCAGGTTATTTTGGGGGCCATTCTAAGGGGGTGCCAAGACAGCCGCCCCCTGCTTTCGACCGCCGGTGTGGGTTCCGGGGACGACCGGTAGCCGGTGGTTATGACAGGCCGTCGATGCCGCCATCCTTGTGCCAGTAGCCGCTGGCCATCAGGCGCTCCCGCACCATGGCACGCGCGCGGTGCAGGCGGCTCTTGACCGCGTCCACGCCCAGGCCGAGGTGCTGGGCCACCTCGGGCGCCGTGAGTTCATCGACGTCGCGCAGGATCAGCACCTCGCGGTAGGCCTCGGGCAAGGCGGCGATGGCCCGGCTCAGGTCCAGCCGCAGGTCCAGCGGCAGCGCCGGCGCGGCGACAGCTTCCACGTCGGCGCCCTCCTGGGCCCGTGCGGCACCGCGGCCGCGGAACAGGCGAAAGCATTCGCGCTCGACGATGCGAAACAGCCAGACCGCGAAAGTCGCGGCGGTTCGCAGCGCGCCTATCTTGCGGTAGAGCTGCCATAGCGCGGCCTGCACCGCGTCTTCGGCATCCTCGGCCGAAGAACAGGTCCGGCGCGCGAAACGCTTGAGGTCCGGCTGGCACTGTGTGAGCAGTTGGGCGATGGCCTGGGCGTCTCCGCCGCGGGCGGCGTCGACCAGTTGGGGACTGGCCTTCACGGCTTGCCTTTGGCCACAGGCTTGCGACCGACGAGCGCGCAGGCCGGGCAGAACCCGATCATGCCCGTCAGCCCCATGACCAGCGCGCTGCCCAGCGCCAAGGCCACGGGCCAGCCGGCCGGTAGCCATAGCAGGCCGGCGCAGGCCAGCAGCAGCGCGCTGCCCAGGCGAAAAGCCCGTTCCCAGGCGGGAAGATTGCGTTGCAGGAAAAACATCAGGAACTCCTTGTTGGTGGTGGATGCTGACAAAGAGGCCTGCCGGCGTCGAAAGGGTTCATATCTTTTCAAAAAAATATCTTACCGGCCCTGCCTCGGCCCCCGCGCCGGTCCGGTCGTACCGCTGGCTATCATGCAGCCATGCGAACTTCCAGCATGGCGACAAAAGCACGGGGCGCGTGCGCGCGTGCGGCGCTGGCGATCCTGCTGGCCGCCGCCAGCCTGGCGCAGGCGCAGCCGGCGGCACAAGACCATGCCCCGCTGCTGCGCGCGCTCAATGCGCTGCGCCAGCAGGGCTGCGGAAAAGGCGCCCGCCCGGCTGCCCCGCTGCGTGAAGATGCCGCGCTGTCGCGCGCCGCAGCGCTGGTCGCGGGCGGCCGCAAGCTCGATGACGCGCTCAAAGCCAGCGGCTACCGCGCCCAGCGCACCGTGCAGATCACGGTGCGGGGCGCCACCGGGGCCGCGGCACTGACGCAAAAGGCGCTGGGCAGCTCATGCGGCGCGGCCATGCGCAGCGAGTTTCTGGAGGCCGGCTTTTACCAGCGCGGCGCACAAACCTGGGTGGTGTTGGCCGAGCCCTTTGCGCCGCCCGCCGCGGCGCAGGCCGACCAGGTGCAGGCGCGGGTGCTGGCGCTGGTCAACGAGGCGCGTTCCCGGCCGCAGCGCTGCGGCAACCAGGCTTTCGCCGCGGCGCCGCCGCTGCGGCTCAACCCCGCGCTGTACGGCCTGGCCAGCGCCCATGCCGCCGACATGGCGCGTTACGACTACTTCAGCCACACCGGCCGCGACGGCAGCACGGTGGACAGCCGGGCTACGCGTGCCGGTTACCGCTGGCGCGCCATCGGCGAGAACATCGCCGCCGGCCAGGTGGATGCCGACGCGGCCGTGCGCGGCTGGATCAACAGCCCCGGCCATTGCGCCAACATCATGTCGCCCGCTTTCAGGGAGATGGGCGCGGCCTTTGTGGTGAACACCCAGAGCAGCCTGGGAATTTACTGGACGCAGGTGTTTGGGGCCGCGCCTTAGGCAAAGCTCAAAGCAATCGCTTGAGCAAGCCCATCACCTGCTCAAACCGCTTCCCATAAGGCGGATAGAACAAATCCCCGCGCGCCCATTTGGACTGAACCATCACCGGCTTTTGCTGCGTGAGCCGCAGGAAACCGGTCTCACCGTGGTAGGCGCCCCAGCCGCTTTCGCCGACGCCGCCGAAGGGCAGGTTTTCGTGGGCGATGTGCATCAGCGTGTCGTTCACGGTGACGCCGCCGCTCACGGTGCGTGCCAGCACATGGTCGCGCGAACCGGTGTCGGTGCCGAACCAGTAGAGCGCCAGCGGCCGCGGCCTGGCGTTGACGTAGCGGATCGCTTCGTCGATCGACGCATAAGGAATCACCGGCAGGATGGGGCCGAAGATTTCCTCGCCGAGCAGCTTCGAGGTGGCGGGGACATCAAAGGCCAGCACCGGCGCCATCTGCCGGGATGCCGCGCCCACACCGGCCATACCAGGATGTGCGGGTTGGACAGTCTGCAGCCGCGCGCCCTCGCCTTCGGCCTGCGCCAGCAGCGCCTGCAGTCGCTCCAGGTGTCGCGGGCTGATGATGGCCGCGTAGTCGGGGTTGCCGGTGATGGTGGGAAACAGCGTTGCCACGGCGCGGGCAAAAGCCTCGCCGAAAGCCGTTTCGCTGCCCTGCGGCAACAGCACGTAATCGGGCGCGATGCAGGTCTGGCCGGCGTTGAGCAGCTTGCCGTGCGCGATCTTGATGGCGGCCTTGTCGATGTCGCAGGAGGCATCGATGATGCACGGCGACTTGCCGCCCAGCTCGAGCGTGGTCGGCGTGAGGTTGGCGGCGGCGGCCTCGGCCACCTTGCGGCCCACGGCGGTGGAGCCGGTGAAGAACAGGTGGTCGAACGGCAGGCCGGCGAATTCGGCGGCCAGTTGGCCGTCGCCCTGCACCACGCAGAGTTCGTCGGGCGCAAAGGACTGTCCAATCAGCGCGGCCAGCAGGGCCGAGGTGCGCGGCGTGAGTTCGCTGGGCTTGAGCATCACGCGGTTGCCCGCGGCCAGGGCGGTGATGACCGGGCCCAGCGAGAGTTGCACCGGGTAGTTCCAGGGCGAGACCACACCCACCACGCCCAGCGGCTGGCGCTGCAGGAAGGCGCGCGAAGGCTGCAGATACAGCGGTGTGCGCACCTTGACGGGTTTCATCCACTTCGGCAGGTTCTTGAGCGTGCTGGACAGCAGCGAGCGCAGCACAAAGATGTCGGCGATTTCGGTGAGTTGCGGCGAGCGCACGCCGAAGTCGGCGTTGACGGCCTGCGCCAGTTCGGCGCCGTGTTCGTCCAGCAAGGCGCGTATGCGCAACAGGCGGTCGCGGCGCAGCGCCAGCGGTACTTCGACCTGCGCGCGGCTGGCCTGGTGCTGGGCGTCAAACAGGGTGCGCAGGCCGGCACTTTCAGGGGAGAGGGATGGGCTGGAGGTCATCGCTGGATGATAGGGACCGCCACAACCGCCCGGTAGAGGCGCAACTCCAGCGGCGCTGCGGGTTGACCCTGAGGCGGTCGCCCCCATTTACAAGCCTGGTGCAACTGACCTGGTGGCCGGAGCCGCCGGGCCAACCATCCCCGAGGAAGGTTTTTCATGGAATACAAGGACTATTACAAGGCCATGGGCGTGGCGCGCGACGCCACACCCGACGAAATCAAAAAAGCCCACCGCAAGCTGGCACGTAAATACCACCCCGACGTCAGCAAGGAAAAGAACGCCGAGGTGCGCTTCAAGGAGATTTCCGAAGCCTATGAGGTGCTGCGCGACCCTGAAAAGCGCGCGGCTTACGACAGGCTGGGCGCGAACTGGCAGGCCGGCCAGGAATTCCGGCCGCCGCCGGGGTGGCAGGCGCGTGAGGAAGCCGACGGCCAAGCGTTCTTTGGCGAGGCCGGGGGCTTCGATCACAGCGACTTCTTTGACGCCATCTTTCGCAGCATGGGTGCCGACATGGGCGGCAGTATGGGCCGTGCCCGCGGCGGTTTCGACATGGCCGGCGAGGACCAGCACGCGAAGATACAGATCGCCATCGAGGACTCGTACCAGGGCGCCACGCGCACGCTGCAGCTCAGCGAGCCGGGCAGGCGCGGCCAGCCCCGCAGCATCGAATTCACCATTCCCAAGGGCATACGCGCCGGCCAGCACATCCGCCTGGCCGGACAGGGTGCGCCGGGGGCCGGCAAGGGCGGCGCCGGCGACCTCTACCTGGACGTGGAATTCCTGCCGCACAAGCTCTATCGCGCCGACGGCCGCGACGTCTACATGAACCTGCCCGTGGCCCCCTGGGAGGCCGCCCTGGGCGCGCAGGTCGAGGCGGCCACGCCGACGGGCCGGGTCGAGCTCACCATCCCGGCGGGTTCTTCGCCGGGAAACAAGCTCAGGCTCAAGGGCCGGGGCCTGCCGGGCAAGCCGGCGGGCGACTTCTACTTTGTGCTGCAACTGGCGCTGCCGCCCGCCGGCAGCAAGGTGGCCAAAAAGGCTTACGAGGACATGGCCGAGGCCTTCAAGGCGTTTGACCCGCGCGCCGCTCTGGAAGCCTGAAAAACCCTGCGGTGGCAGAATCGGGCGCCATGTCCGACAACGCCGCTCCCGCCCTCAAAAACATCTTCGATCCCGCGCGCTATCGCCACATCGCGGCGGAAACCGCTGCGGTCTATCCGCGTTTTGACGGCAAGAAGTTTCTCGCGCTGGCGCTGCCCGGGCTGGACGAGCTCTCGCTGATGCAGCGCCTGCGGCGTACCAGCGAATGCCTGCACGCCACGCTGCCCGCCGACTACAAAAAAGCCATCGCCATCCTGCGCAAGCTGGCGCCGCGCATCAACAGCGGGTTTGTCACCCTGGTGCTGCCGGACTATGTGGGCCTTTATGGACGCGACGACTTTGACACGTCCATGGAGGCGCTGAGGTTTTTCACCGCTTTCGGCAGCTCTGAATACGCCATCCGCGAGTTCATCCGCCAGGACCCGGCGCGCACGCTGGCCGTGATGAAAACCTGGGCCACGGACGAGAGCGAACACGTGCGGCGCCTGGCCAGCGAAGGCAGCCGCCCTCGCCTGCCCTGGTCTTTCAGGCTTGATGCGCTGATGGCCGACCCGGAACTTGCCGCGCCCATCCTGGAAGCGCTCAAGGCCGACAGCAGCCTCTACGTGCGCAAGTCGGTGGCCAACCACCTCAACGACATCACAAAGCTGCATCCCGAGTGGGTGCTCAAGCGCCTCAAAAGCTGGCCGCTGGACAACCCGCACACCGCGTGGATCGCGCGCCACGCGCTGCGCACCTTGATCAAGCAGGGCGACAGGCAGGCCCTGGGCGTGATTGGCGCCGGTAAAAAGGCGGCGGCCAGCATCAGCGGCTTTTCCGTGAGCCCGAAAAAACTCAGCCTGGGTGAACGGCTGGAGCTGTCGTTCACGCTGCAGTCCACCTCGCGCCAGAGCCAGCGCCTGGTGGTGGACTACACCATCCACTACGTCAAAAAGGCCGGCAGCAGCTCGGCCAAGGTCTTCAAGCTCAAGGAACTGAATCTGGGCACGGGCGAAAGCGTGCGGCTGTCACGCAGCCAGGTGGTGCGCGACTTCACGACGCGTGTGCACCATGCCGGCCGGCATGAGGTAGACATCATGGTCAACGGCGAGCGCCTGGCGAGCGGTTTTTTTGAGCTTTTGAAGCCCTGAGCTGACATTTGCTTGCCCTTCTTGCACCGAGGCGGCTCGCGCGGCGCGTGGGTTTTGTACATTAGAAACCCGGGCCGCGAGAGCCCACGGCATCCAACACATACCAAGAGGGATATTCCATGACCACCCGACACCTTCTGCGCCCCGCGTTCGGCGCGCTCAGCCTGCTCCTGCTCATCTCCGCCTGCGGCGGTGCCGGCGGGGAGGAAATCGGCGCCGTCGACACCGTGTTCAAGTTCATAGGCCCAGACCACAAGATCGTGGTCGATGCCTACGACGATCCCAAGGTCGCAGGTGTGACCTGCTATGTGTCGCGCGCCAAGACCGGCGGCATCAAGGGCGCTTTCGGCCTGGCCGAGGACAAGGCCGAAGCCTCCATCGCCTGCCGGCAGACCGGCGTCATCAGCTTTGGCGCCAAGCCTATGGACAAGCAGGAAGAAATGTTCAGCGAGCGTATTTCGCTGGTCTTCAAGAGACTGCGGGTGGTGCGCATGATAGACACCAAACGCAACACGCTGGTCTACCTGACCTACTCGGACCGGGTCATAGAAGGCTCGCCGCAAAACAGCGTCACGGCCGTTCCGGTGCCGGCCGGCACCGTGATCCCGGTCAAGTAAGACTTACTTCGAAGCGTTGCGCTTGCGGGTGGCCGCGGCCTTTTTGGCAGACGCCGAACGCTCGGCCGCGGTGCGCGAAGCCGCCGCCGCGCCGCCCAGGCGCCCACCCTTGCGTGAAGGCGCGTGGTTTTCCGCCTTGCCGCGGCCCGAGCCGGACTTTTTGCCGCCGCCGGTTTCCTTGTTCACCGTGGCCCAGGCGCGCCGCTCGGCTTCTTCCTTGCCGACGCCGCGGTCCTCATAGCCTTCCTCGATGTGCTCGGCTTTGCGCTTTTGCTTGTCGGAGTAGGAGGATTTGTCACCTCTTGGCATGTCGGCTCCTTTCGTGTTGACAGGTGTCCAAAATTAGCGCCGCTCCACTCCTGCTGTAGCGGGAAGGCGCTGATGTTCGCGTCGGCGCCGTCCTACCGTTGCGGCCGCACCGTATGGGTGTATAACCGGGGACCCCGGTCCTGCGGCGCGTGCTCCGTGCCATGCCGCAGCACCCCCCGAATACAGCAGGCGCGTCAAGCGCGGCAACAGCAAGGAAGAACAGACATGGGCGCGCAGTGGAAAGCAAAAGGCAAGGAACTGGCCGCGAACGCCAGGGGCCGGGTATTCGGCAAACTGGCCAAGGAAATCATGGTCGCGGCGCGCAACGGCGCGGACCCGGCCTCGAACGCACGGCTGCGGCTGGTGGTGGAGCAGGCCCGCAAGGTCTCCATGCCCAAAGATACCTTGGAGCGCGCCATCAAAAAGGGCGCCGGCCTCACGGGTGATGCCGTCCATTTCGAGCATGTGATCTACGAGGGCTTCGCGCCGCACCGCGTTCCCCTGATGGTCGAATGCCTGACAGACAACCTGAACCGCGCGGCCTCGGAAATCCGCGTGCTGTTCCGCAAGGGGCATCTGGGCACTTCGGGCTCGGTCTCCTGGGACTTCGACCATGTGGGCATGATCGAAGCCGAGCCCTTGGCGGCCGGCGCCGATCCCGAACTGGCCGCGATTGAAGCCGGCGCCCAGGATTTCGAGCCAGGCCACGAAGAAGGCACAACCATGTTCCTGACCGACCACGCCGACCTGGACATCGTCAGCCGCGCCCTGCCCGCACAGGGCTTTACCGTGCTGTCGGCCAAGCTCGGCTACAAGGCCAAAAACCCCGTCAGCCCGTCCACCCTGAGTGCCGCGGAACTCGAAGAAGTCGAGGCCTTCCTGGCCGCCATCGATGCGAACGATGACGTGCAGAACATCTTTGTGGGCCTGGGCGACTAGGAAGCAGGACCCGCCTCGTAGCGGGGCCGTATCCGGGTTTTCTGCACGATGCCGGACGGCGTAAACAGGATCACAAACTCGGCGCCCGGTGTTTCGCTTTTGGGCGGCTTCTCCCGGTAAGCCCAGACCTCGTAGCCGCTGTCGAACCTGACCACGGTGGCGAGGCCCAGCGCGGCGGCCACGTCGGCTTTGGTACTGGTTCCGGGGATCACCATCCCCTGCGCACCCTGCATCGACAGGCTGGCATCCCGAAAAGGCGGCCGGGTTTCCTCGACGCCGCCCGGGCCCGCGCAGCCCGCCAGCACCAGGCCGGCACACAAAATGAGCCTGCACGCCAGCATCACCCGCCCTCCATGTAGTCAAACTCGACCAGGGTGTCGTCGGGCCAGCTGCGGTCGCCCAGCGGCAGGAAGTAAGTGCGGTCCACCAGCACCTCGCAGTCGCAATCGGGCAGGTCCCTGTCGAGCTTGGGGTCGTCGCTCGCGGCGGCGTAAAGCATGGCCAGGGGCAGGATTTCGCGGCGCTCGCCGGCCTTCAGCGTGACGCTGAACAACGGGCGCTCCGAAAAGAACAGGTAGAGCGGAGCCGGCTTGTCGCAGTAAGCCGGCGTGTCGAACACGGCGCCGGCGATCCGGTCCACAACACCACCGCTGCGCGAGACCAGCCCGGCCTCCATGCCCACCCTGCACTCCAGCCGCAGGTCGCCCAGGCGCCGGGTATTGGGCGGCAGGCCCGGCGTGCGGATCTCGGTGCGCCAGGTCATGCTCTGGGCCTTGCGATTGGGAATGACCTGCGCATCTTCCGAGAAAGCCTTGGGGTCACGCGGCAGGCTGAAGGTATGGTCGGGCGCGATGGCCAGGGGAAAGGCGACGGTGCTGCCTATGACCTCCATGTCAATCGAGTTCATGTCGGTCTCGCGCCGCCGCGGCAGCAGCTTGAAGCGCAGCGAGGCATTTGGTGCGAGGTTTTTTTCGCGCTCGAACAACTCCATACCCCGGATCATCTTTCGGTAAGACTTCTCGACCGGGTCGCGATTGGCCTTGGCGCTGATGGTCACCGGGGCCAGGGTGCGCGTGCCTGGCTCCTTGCTGCCCGGATCTTGTGCCGCGACCGGCGCGCCAATGGCGAGGCTTGCCGCCAGGCAGGCGGTGCGCAGCGCGGCGCGGGCAAGGCGGTTGGGCATGACAGTTCCGGTGGGGCAGAAGCCCATGGTAGGCCGGGCGGGCCGGTGGAGATGTAGGACGATTCCAGCATTTCCTTCGTGGTGCGGCCATAAAAAAACCCGCCCCGGCGCAAGCCGGAGCGGGCTGTGAGGCTCACCATGAAACCGTTGGTCAGTGAACCGTCGATTCGAACCGGAACACGCCCGGGTCGCGGATGGGATCCACGTCCACCGGTATCGTGCTCTTGGGCGGGAAACGCCCTTCGAGCAGCAGCTTGCTGAGCGGATTTTCGATACGCTGCTGGATGGCCCGTTTGAGCGGCCTGGCGCCGAACACCGGGTCGAAGCCGACCTTGGCGAGTTCGGCGATCGCCGCTTCCGACACGTCCAGCGCGAGGTCCATCTTCTGCAGCCGGGCAACCAACACCTTGAGCTGTATGCGCGCGATGGACTCGATGTTCTTCGCATCGAGCGCGTGGAACACCACGGTCTCGTCGATCCGGTTCAGGAACTCGGGGCGGAAGTAGTTCTTGAGCTCGTCCGTCACCGCGTCCTTGATTTCTTCGGTCGGCTTGCCGACCATGGACTGGATGATGGGCGAGCCGATGTTGCTGGTCATGACGATCACGGTGTTCTTGAAGTCCACCGTGCGGCCCTGCCCGTCCGTCAGGCGGCCGTCGTCCAGCACCTGCAGCAGCACATTGAACACGTCGGGGTGAGCTTTTTCGACCTCGTCGAGCAGCAGCACGCTATAGGGCTTGCGGCGCACGGCCTCGGTCAGGTAGCCGCCCTCCTCATAGCCCACGTAACCCGGAGGCGCGCCTATCAGGCGGGCCACCGAATGCTTTTCCATGAACTCGCTCATGTCGACGCGTATCAGGTGATCCTCGCTGTCGAACAGGAAGCCGGCCAGCGCCTTGCACAGCTCGGTCTTGCCCACGCCGGTGGGGCCCAGGAACAGGAAGGAGCCGGTCGGGCGGTTCGGGTCGCTCAGGCCCGAGCGTGAACGGCGGATCGCGTTGGCCACCGCGCCGATGGCTTCTTCCTGGCCGACCACGCGCTCATGGAGTTTGCCCTCCATCTGCAGCAGCTTGTCGCGCTCGCCCTGCATCAGCTTGCTGACGGGGATGCCGGTGGCGCGCGCCACGACCTCGGCGATCTCTTCGGCGCCGACCTGGGTGCGCAGCAGCGTGGGCGCGTTGGACTTGCCCTTGCTGGCTTCGGTGTCCTGCGCCTCCTTGAGGCGTTTTTCGAGTTCGGGCAGTTTGCCGTATTGCAGCTCGGCGACCTTGTTGAAGTCTCCCTTGCGGGTGAACTCCTCGATCTGGAAGCGGATGCGGTCGATTTCCTCCATCACGTCCTTGGAACCCAGGGCCTGGGCTTTTTCGGCCTGCCAGATTTCGTCGAGGTCGGAGATCTCTTTTTGCAGCTTGACGATTTCTTCCTCGATCAACTCGAAGCGCTTTTTCGAAGATTCATCTTTTTCACGGCGCACGGCTTCGCGCTCGATCTGCAACTGGATCAGGCGGCGGTCAAGTTTGTCCATGACCTCGGGCTTGGAGTCCATCTCGATCTTGATCTTGGCCGCGGCCTCGTCGATCAGGTCGATGGCCTTGTCGGGCAGGAAACGGTCGGTGATGTAACGGTGACTCAGCTCGGCCGCGGCCACGATGGCCGGGTCGGTGATCTGCACGCCGTGATGCACCTCATATTTTTCCTGCAGGCCGCGCAGGATGGCGATGGTCGCCTCCACGGTCGGCTCGCCGACCAGGATTTTCTGGAAGCGGCGCTCCAGCGCGGCGTCTTTTTCGATGTACTTGCGGTATTCGTCGAGCGTGGTGGCGCCCACGCAGTGCAGCTCGCCGCGCGCCAGTGCGGGCTTGAGCATGTTGCCGGCGTCCATTGCGCCTTCGGCCTTGCCGGCGCCCACCATGGTGTGCAGCTCGTCGATGAAGACGATGGTCTGGCCTTCGTCCTTGGCCAGCTCGTTGAGCACGGTTTTCAGGCGCTCTTCAAACTCGCCGCGGAACTTGGCGCCGGCCAGCAATGCGGCCATGTCGAGCGAGAGCACGCGCTTGCCCTTGAGGGAGTCAGGTACTTCGCCCGCCACGATGCGCTGGGCCAGGCCTTCGACGATGGCGGTCTTGCCGACGCCGGGCTCGCCGATCAGCACGGGGTTGTTCTTGGTGCGGCGCTGCAGCACCTGGATGGCGCGGCGGATTTCGTCGTCGCGGCCGATGACCGGGTCGAGCTTGCCCAGGCGGGCGCGCTCGGTCAGGTCCATGCAGTATTTCTTGAGGGCTTCGCGCTGGCCTTCGGCGTCGGCGCTGTTCACGCCCTGGCCGCCGCGCACCGCGTCTATCGCGGCTTCGAGCGCCTTGCGCGTCAAGCCGTTTTCCTTGGCCAGGCGGCCGACGTCGCCCTTGCTGTCGGCCACGGCCAGCAGAAAGAGCTCACCGGCAATGAACTGGTCGTTGCGTTTGATGGCTTCTTTTTCGGTGGCCTGCAGCAGCTTGGCGAGATCGGGGCCGACCTGGATCTGGTCCTGGCCCTGTACCTGCGGCAGCTTTTTGACGGCGGCGTCTGCGGCCTGCGTGAGGCCGCCGACGTTGACGCCGGCTCTTTCCAGCAGCGCGCGCGGGCCGTCGTCCTGGCGCAGCATGGCGGCCAGCAGGTGGACCGGCTCGATATAGCCGTTGTCATTGCCCAGCGCGAGGGATTGCGCGTCGCTCAGGGCTTCCTGGAATTTGGTGGTCAGTTTGTCTTGTCGCATGGATAGGGCTCCGTGGATTCCGGCAGGCCTGGCTCAGGCCCCATCCGGATGGATGTTGCACAGTATCTGGGGGGCTGGGGCTGGTTTTCAAGCATTTTCCCGGCGCCCCTAAAATCGGCCCATGAACATCCACCAGGTCTCGGTGACCTACCACCAGGAGCAGGACAGGCTGCTGGTGCGCATCAGCAGCCATGAAAGCGAGGAACTGCGCCTGTGGCTGACCCGCCGCATGACGCTCTCCCTGGTGCCTGCCCTGACGAAAACCGCCGCCGGCCAGCTGGCCCAGGAAACCAAAGACAGCGACATCGCAACGCCCCAGGACCTGCATCGCCGGCGCATGGTGGAGAACTTCAACAAAGAAGCTCTGGCCCAGGTCAGCGATTTCAAGACGCCCTACCAGGCCGAAAATGCCGCGCTGCCGCTGGGAACAGAACCGCTGTTGGTGACGGAAGTCAAAATGTCCTTGCTGAAATCGGGCAAGCTGGAACTGGCTTTTATCGAAAAGCTGCCCGAACCGGGACGCAATGTGCGAATCGCCATCAGCGCCCGGCTCACCCAGGGATTGCTGCAGCTGCTGAACAAGTGCCTCAAAAAATCCCAGTGGCTCAAATCACCGCCGGTCGCCGGTCTCGAAGAGGCAGCGGACACCCCCGAGCCGCCGGATGCCATGGAAAAGCCCCGCTACCTGAACTAGGGCCTGTGTTCAGGCATTGGGGGCCACAATGCCCCACTTGGCCAGCGCCGCATCATCGGTGACCCGCGCATCAACCCACCGCGCACCTTCCGGCGTCTGCTCTTTTTTCCAGAACGGCGCCTGAGTCTTGAGATAGTCCATCAGGAACTCGCAGGCCTTGAAGCTTTCACCGCGGTGCGCGGAGGTCACTGCCACCAGGACGACCTGGTCCAGCGGCTGCAACAGGCCGACGCGGTGCACCACACGCGCGCCGAAGATGTCAAAGCGCACCATCGCCTCGTCGACCATGGCTTCGATGGCTTTTTCGGTCATGCCGGGATAGTGTTCCAGCTCCATGCTGCTGACGCTCAGGCCGTCGTTGCGGTCCCTGACCGTGCCGGTGAAGGTACAGACGGCGCCGACCCGCTTGTCTCCGGCCCGTAGCGCGGCCACCTCTTCGGCGAGGTTGAAGTCATCGGTGGTGATCAGGACGCGGGGTGAAGCCATAGTGGCAATTTTGCCACTCGCGCCCCCGGAACGCAGTGCCTACGGTAAGATTTGCCGCATGACTGGCCACACCTTCCCCCTCGCCGCCCGGACGCACGACAGTGCCCGCGGCCTTGGGGCGAGCGCCAGCAAATCGAAAAAACCGTTGCTCATTTGACCGGGGCTGCGGTTCCGTCGTCGAATGAGCGATGGAACCGTTGCTTACTTTCCCAGTCTTTTGCGGACACCCATCTCTTGTTCTGATGACGGCCTTTCAAGCCGGTCAGTTTTTTGGGATGTCTCTTCATGCAAACAGCGCTTACTGCCAACCAGGCAAATACCGATTTCTCAGGACTGTGGATTCCACTTGTCACCCCCTTTGACCAGGGTAAGGTCGACCATGCGGCCTTGAAGCGCCTGGTGGCGCATTACTGCGCCAAGGGCATCGCCGGGCTGGTGGTCTGCGGCTCCACCGGCGAGGCCGCCGCCCTGGACGAGGACGAGCAGCTGCAAACGCTGCACACCGTGATGGAACATGCCGACGGCCTGCCGCTGGTCATGGGCCTGTCGGGCTACCACCTGGGCAAGACGGCGGCGCGCATCAAGGCACTGGGCACGCTGGGCCTGGCCGGCATCCTGCTGCCGGCGCCCAGCTATATCCGGCCCTCCCAGGCGGGCCTCATCGAATGGTTCAGCGCCCTGGCCGACGCGAGCACCGTGCCGGTGATCCTCTATGACATCCCCTACCGCACCGGCAGCCGCCTGGAACTCGAAACTCTGCTGACGCTGGCCAGTCATCCGCGCATCCTGGCCCTCAAGGACTGCGGCGGCGACCCGGCCAAGACAAAAGCCCTGATCGCCGATGGGCGGCTGCAGGTGCTGGCGGGCGAAGACGTGAATATCTTGGCCACCATGGCGCAGGGCGGCCGGGGCGCGATTGCGGCGGCAGCCCACCTGCACACGGAACGTTTTGTGGAGGTGCTACGGCGCATCCGGGTGGGTGACCTGGCGGGAGCCGAGGTCTTGTGGGCGCCGCTGCAACCCTTGATAGCCGGCCTGTTTGCCGAGCCCAACCCGGGGCCGCTCAAGGCGCTGATGGCGGAACGCGGCCTGCTTCGCAACGAGCTGCGCAGCCCGATGACACGGGCTTCTACAGAGTTGGCCGAACGCCTTCAGCGGCTGGACGCGCTGGTGGCTTGAGCCGGGCGGGTCAGCCGCCGGTCACGGGCGGGAAGAAAGCGACTTCGCAGCCATCGCTGAGCAGTGCCGCTTCGTCGCTCATGACCTGGTTGAGCGCCATGCGCACAGCCCGGCCGCGCGCCAGGCTGGCGGCATGCGCTGGCGTGGCCGCTAGCAGTTCATCGCGCAGGGCAGCCAGCGTGGTGGCGGCGGTGTCGCGCACCTCGCTGCCCTGCCCTATGGCTTCGCGAATGGACGCAAAATATTTGATGGTGACTTTCATGGGAAGGCCTTTATGCAGCGCCTTAGGCCATCAATGCCGAAAACGGGATGAATTGCACCGCGTCGCCATGGGCAATCGCCTGGCCGGCCGGGTTGTCGATGACGCCGTCGCCCCAGACGGCCGAGGTCAACACACCCGAGCTCTGGTTGCTGAACAAGTCGAGCCCGCCTGCGGCGTTGCGCCTGGCACGCAAAAATTCGCGGCGCTTGTCGGCCTTGGGCCAGTCGAAATGGGCCGGCAGCGCGATGGAAGCGGGAGCCACCTCGGACGCGCCCTGCAGCCTGAGCAAAAAGGGCCGCACCAGCACCAGGAAGGTCACAAAGCTGGACACCGGATTGCCCGGCAGTCCGATGAAGTGCGCGCCGCCGACCTTGCCGCAAGCGAATGGTTTTCCCGGCTTGATCGCGATCTGCCACAGGGCGAGCTCGCCCAGCGCCTGTACGGCGGGCTTGATGTGGTCTTCCTCGCCGACGGAAACGCCGCCGCTGGTGAGGATCAGGTCATGCGCTTCGCCGGCACCCTTGAGCGCGGCGATTGTGGCATCGAGGCGGTCGGGCACGATGCCGAGGTCTGTCACGCTGCAGCCCAGGCGCAGCAGCAAGGCGCGCAAGAAGAAACGGTTGGAGTTGTAGATGGCGCCGGGTTTCATGTCGGCCGGTGCGACCTCGCCGGGCATGACGAGTTCGTCGCCCGTGGAGAACAAGGCCACGCGCACCCGGGGCGCGACCTGCAGTTTGTCAAAGCCGATGCTGGCGGCCAGGCCCAGCGAGGCGGGCGTCAGGCGTTCGCCGCGGTGCAGCACCACGGTGCCGGCGGCCACGTCCTCGCCGCGGCGGCGAATCCATTGGCCGGGCTGGGGCCTGGCCTTGATGCGCACGCCCTCATTCACGGCTTCGCAGTCTTCCTGCATCACCACGGCATCGGCGCCGGGTGGAATGGGCGCGCCGGTGAAGATGCGCGCGGCCGAGGCCGGCGCCAGGGCATGGCCGCTGCTGCCGGCCGGGATGCGCTGGCCGACCGGCAGCACCGCACCTTCGGCCCAATCGGCCGTGCGCAGCGCGTAGCCGTCCATGGAGCTGTTGTCATGGGCCGGCACGTCGAGACTGGAGACCAGGTCCTGGGCCAGCACGCGGCCGTCGGCGTCAAAGGTGGAAACCGTCTCGCCGCCGGGCAAGCTTGCCGCGCGGGCCAGCAACTCGGCCAGCGCCTGGTCCAGAGGCTTCAGGGGTGCGCGGGCTGTGGGTGCGGCGGGAACAGAACTCATGGTCGGGATATCCGGAACAAAGGCATGAACGGAACTGGGCTGGCGTCAGGGCTGGCCTTCACTGCCTCACCCAGGCCTAGCCGAAACGGTCTTCGAAGGAATAGGCAAAGCGCTCTTGATTGTTGACCAGGTAGTCGGCCACGGCGTCGCCGTCGTTCAAATCCAGCACCGGACGCAAGGTTGCTTCGGGCAATTGATCGGGAGTGTCGGTGGCGATGGCGACGATGAAATCGTCGTCCATGTAGCGGGCGGGCTTGCCCGCGTAGTCGGCCGAGGGGCCGCGCCAGACCTCGATCTTGAGCAGGTCACTGCTCTTGAAGCCTTCGACCAGCACCCAGTCGACGCCGCCGTAAAGCTCGGCGATCAGCTGGTGCACCGTCATTTCGGACGGCTTTTCAAACTCGCGCATCAGCGCCAGTCGGTTCTGCGAAGCCACCACCACCTCGAAGGCGCCGGCCACGCGGTGGCGGAAGGTGTCCTTGCCGGGATGGTCGATGTCGAATTTGTGATGCGCATGCTTGACCACCGACACGCGCAGGCCCCTGGCCTTGAGCGCGGGAATCAGCTTTTCCACCAGGGTGGTCTTGCCCGATCCGGAGTAACCGGCGAAACCGACAACGTTCATGGCTGGGCCTTCCAGGCGGTACCGCGGCCCGCGTCAATGCACATGGTCGGCAATGTAGCGCTTGATCACGGCCGCATCGGCGGGCAGCACCTTGACGCGCTTGGGCAGGTCTTCGATGCCCTCGAACTTCGCGGGCCGCGCGGGCGCGTGGCCCAGCGCTTCTTCAATCGTGGCCGCGAACTTGATGGGCAATGCGGTCTCCAGCACCACCATGGGCACGCCGGGCTGGATCTGCTCGCGCGCCACCTTCACGCCGTCGGCGGTGTGGGTGTCTATCGTGGTGCCGAAGCGCTTGTTCGTGTCGCGAATCGTCGCGAGCCGGTCCGCATGGGTGCTCTTGCCGCTCACAAAGCCGTAGCGCTGTGCGGCCGCCTTGAACGCCGCCTCGGCGCTCAGGTCGAACCGGCCCTGGCTGCCGAGCTGGTCGTGGAACAGGGCCTTGGTCTTGGCGCCGTCGCGGCCCAGCAGGTCGAACACAAAACGCTCGAAGTTCGAGGCCTTGGAAATGTCCATGGAGGGGCTGGAGGTTTCATGCGTGTCGGCGCTGCCGCGCACGCGGTAGACACCGGTGCGGAAAAACTCGTCGAGCACGTCGTTTTCGTTGGTGGCCACCACGAGCTTGCCGATCGGCAGGCCCATCATGCGGGCGACATGGCCCGCGCAGACATTGCCGAAGTTGCCCGAGGGCACAGTGAAGTCGACCTTCTCCGCGTTCGAACGGGTCGCTTGAAAGTAACCGGCGAAGTAGTACACCACCTGCGCCATCAGGCGCGCCCAGTTGATGGAGTTGACGGTGCCGATCTTGTACTGGCGCTTGAAAGGCAAATCGTTGGACACAGCCTTGACGATGTCCTGGCAGTCGTCGAACACACCTTCGACCGCGATGTTGTGGATGTTTTCGTCCTGCAGGCTGAACATCTGGGCCTGCTGGAAAGGGCTCATGCGGCCCTTGGGCGAGGTCATGAAAACGCGCACACCCTTCTTGCCGCGCATGGCGTATTCGGCCGCGCTGCCGGTGTCGCCGCTGGTGGCGCCCAGGATGTTGAGCTCTTCGCCGCGGCGCGCCAGCTCGTATTCGAACAGGTTGCCCAGCAGCTGCATGGCCATGTCCTTGAAGGCCAGCGTGGGGCCGTTCGACAGGGCTTCGAGGTAAAGGCCGTCTTCGAGTTTTTTCAGCGGGACGATGGCTTTTGTGCCGAACACTGCTTCGGTATAGGTCTTGTCGCAGATGGCTTTGAGGTCGGCGGCGGGAATGTCATCGACGTACAGCGAAAGGACCTCGAACGCCAGTTCAGCGTAAGACAGGCCGCGCCACTTCTGCAGCGTCGCGGCATCCACTTGCGGATACTGCTCGGGCAGGTAGAGGCCGCCGTCCGGCGCCAGGCCCTCGAGCAGGATTTCGCAGAAGCGCTTGCGGTCGGCATGGCCGCGGGTAGAAAGATAAAACATGTCTGAGTGAACCTGCTGGTAAGACCAGTATTGGGCAACTAAAAGGACAAAGTAAATTCAGTGCGATTTCTTGGGCAACTGAGTGCTTAATTTTTCAATCATTTTTCCAATTTCGGGCAACGCCGAAGTCGTCGCATCGTTCAGCAACTCATCAGCCTTTTTCTGCCATTCGTCAGAAATCGCCTGCTCAATGCCCACCAATTTGGCACCTGCAGGCGTCTGAAAAAAGGCAATCGACTGCTCCAACTCTTTGGCGGTCAGGCCTCGAAGCCTTGACAAGGCCAACTGCCTCAATGGCTCGGTATCGATCGTCACTTTTATTGTGGCCACTTCCACAAGGAACGCCGTGCGTTGAGCCTCGGTGACTTCCGTGGTCTTCATCAACTCGTCAAGCATCAGTGCAGCCGGGAAGACCAAACTGGACGGCACGGACTCCTGGATCGCTTTTTCAGCACGCTTGGCATCACCCGGATAAGCCCGAAGTGTCAGCAACTTTTCAAGTTTCGCTTCACGGCTTGCCGCAGGCACCTGAGCGTGTGCCGTCACTGCGACCCAGCACAGCATGGCTAGAAAAAACCTCACGCCAACTCCTCCTTGCGGATGCGCGTGATGGGGGCCAGCACCGTGGGCAGGGCCTGCATTTGGGCCAGGGCGCCGTTCATCTTGGCTTCCATGCACTCATGCGTGAGGATGATGAGGTCGGTGTGGGTGGAACCCTCGCCGCCGACTTCATCGGCTTCGCGCTGCAGCACGGCATCGATGCTGATGCCTGCGCCGGCGAGTATGCCGGTGACCTTGGCCAGCACGCCGGCCTCATCGGCGACCTTGAGGCGCAGGTAGTAGCTGGTGACGACGTCGGACATCGGGACGACCGGCAGATCGCTCATCGCGTCGGGCTGGAAGGCCAGGTGCGGCACGCGGTGTTCAGGGTCGGCCGTGTGCAGGCGCGCGATATCGACGAGGTCGGCGATCACGGCGCTGGCGGTGGGTTCGCTGCCCGCACCCTTGCCGTAATACAGCGTGGTGCCGACGGCATCACCCTGCACCACCACGGCGTTCATGGCGCCTTCCACATTGGCGATCAGGCGCTTGGCCGGCACCAGGCTGGGGTGCACGCGCAGCTCGATGCCGTTGGCGGCGCGCTTGGTGATGCCCAGCAGCTTGATGCGGTAGCCGAGCTGCTCGGCGTAGCGGATGTCCTGTGCGGCCAGGCCGGTGATGCCCTCGACGTAAGCCTTGTCGAACTGCACCGGGATGCCGAAAGCGATGGCCGACATCAGCGTGACCTTGTGGCCGGCGTCCACACCCTCGATGTCGAAGGTGGGATCGGCTTCGGCGTAGCCCAGGCGCTGCGCTTCTTTCAGCACGACGTCGAAGTCCAGGCCCTTGTCGCGCATCTCGGACAGGATGAAGTTGGTGGTTCCGTTGATGATGCCGGCGATCCACTGGATGCTGTTGGCCGTCAGGCCTTCGCGCAGCGCCTTGATGATGGGAATGCCACCGGCCACGGCCGCCTCGAAAGCCACCATCACGCCCTTTCGGTGGGCTGCGGCAAAGATCTCGGTGCCGTGCACGGCCAGCAGTGCCTTGTTGGCGGTGACCACGTGCTTGCCGGCCTCGATGGCTTCCAGCACCAGCTGTTTGGCGATGCCGTAGCCGCCAATGAGTTCGATCACGATGTCGACGTCGGGGCTGGCCACGACCTTGCGGGCATCGTCCACCACCTGAACGCCTGGGCCGACAGCAGCCTTCGCGCGCGCCACATCGAGGTCGGCGACCATGGTGATCTCAATACCGCGGCCGGCGCGGCGGCGGATTTCTTCCTGGTTGCGCTGCAATACGTTGTAGGTGCCGCTGCCCACGGTGCCTATGCCCAGGAGGCCTACGCGGATGGGGCTCAAATTCGTCGGTTTCATAGTGCTGAAGTCTTGCTTTGGTGTGATCTGGAGGCCTGCCGCCTCAAGGGGCGCAGGGAACTGAAGAGTGAAGGGCCGGGTACAGGGTCAAGTTCGGTTGTTGCGGTAGTTCTCGAGGAATTTCGCAATGCGGCCGATGGCTTCGCGCAGGTCTTCCTCATGCGGCAGGAAGACGATGCGGAAATGGTCCGGTTCGGGCCAGTTGAAGCCGGTGCCCTGTACCAGCATCACCTTGGTCTCCTTGAGGAGCTCCAGGAAAAACTGGCGATCGTCCTTGATCGGGTAGACCTTGGGATCCAGGCGCGGGAACATGTAGAGCGCCGCGCTGGGCTTGACACAGGTGACGCCGGGGATGGCGGTGATGAGCTCGTAGGCCATGTCGCGTTGGCGGCGCAGGCGGCCGCCTTCACAGGTCAGGTCGTTGATGCTCTGGTAGCCGCCCAGCGCCGTCTGTATGGCCCACTGGCCCGGCACGTTGGAGCACAGCTTCATGTTGGCCAGCATGTTCAGGCCCTCGATGTAGTCCTGTGCCTGTTTTTTGGGGCCGGACACCACCATCCAGCCGGCGCGGTAGCCGCAGGAGCGGTAGCTCTTGGAAAGCGAATTGAAGGTCAGCGTGAGCACGTCGGTGGACAGGCTGGCGATGGCCGTGTGCTTGACGCCGTCGTACAGCACCTTGTCGTAGACCTCGTCCGCGAGGATGACCAGGCCGTGCTCGCGCGCGATGTCGATGATGCCTTTGAGCAGCTCGTCGGAATACAGCGCGCCGGTCGGGTTATTGGGATTGATGACCGCGATGGCCTTGGTCCTGGGCGTGATCCGGGCGCGGATGTCGTCGAGGTTGGGCATCCAGCCATTGTTTTCATCGCAACGGTAATGCACCGGCGTGCCGCCCGACAGGCTGGTGGAAGCGGTCCACAGCGGGTAGTCGGGCGCCGGCAGCAGCAGTTCGTCGCCATCGTCGAGCAAAGCGTTGGTGGCCATGGAAATCAGCTCGCTCGCGCCGTTGCCCAGGTAGATGTCGTCCAGCGTGACGCCCTTGATGCCCTGCTTCTGGGTTTCGTGCATCACGGCCTTGCGTGCCGCAAAAATGCCCTTGCTGTCCGAATAACCGGCCGACGCGGGCAGATTGCGGATCATGTCCTGCTGGACTTCCTCCGGTGCATCGAAGCCGAACACGGCCAGGTTGCCGATATTGAGCTTGATGAGCTTTTGGCCCTCTTCCTCCATCTGCTTGGCGGCGTCCATGATCGGGCCGCGGATGTCGTAAAGCACATTGGCAAGCTTGGCGGATTTGGTGATCGATTTCATGAAACGTTCAGAAGCTGTGGACGGGGGCCGCGCCGCTCACCATGCCGGCAACCGGGGAGATGCGACGCGCTGCGGCGGGGAATTCGGGCGGAATCTATAATTTGACCACATAAAAGAGGGTTTTCGCTGGCAAACACCAGCACGCAAAACCCCGCGCACAGCCGCACCACGCCCTCACAACGCCCGGACCCTCCGCATGAAACTTCAGCCAGACCGCCTCGACGTCCAGTCCATCCTCGGCTACGGCCCCGGCTGGGTGGGCCTGGGGCGCGACGGGGTGGCGGAAAAGATCGAGCACAGCGTGGTGATCGGCTCGCGCGGCGAGAAATTCGACTGGAACTGCGCGCGCTTTGAGCAACTGACCGCGGAACATTTCGCCTTGCTGGCCGAAACCCGGCCCGAACTCGTGATTTTCGGCAGCGGCGCTCGCCTGCGCTTTGTGCCCCCGGCGTTTTTGCGCGTCCTGATGGAGCACCGCATCGGCGTTGAGACCATGGACACGCTCGCGGCCTGCCGAACCTACAACATCCTCGCGGGTGAAGGCCGGCAAGTGATTGCCGCCCTGCTGATTGAAACAGAAGGAACAGAAGGCTGAAATGCCCTCTCTTTCAGGGTAAAATCTAGGGTTGCACTTGGCAGCACATCCCGGGATGGAAATCCCGGGCCGTTTGCCAAAAGGCGCGGCTAATTACAACTACTTTCGTCAGGGTCTACTCAGTATGGCAGTCGTCGTCAATAAACCACTCCCCGAATTTGAAGCGATCGCCACCAGCGGCATCAAGGTTTCCAACCAGTCCCACTTGGGCAAAGTCGTCGTGTTGTACTTCTATCCCAAGGACAACACGCCGGGATGCACCACGGAAGCCATGCAGTTCCGTGACCGCTACAAGGACTTCGTCAAGGCCGGCGCCACCGTGTTCGGCGTCTCCCGCGACAACATGAAGTCCCACGACGAGTTCAAGTCCAAGCTTGAGCTCCCTTTCGAGCTGATTGCGGACACCGAAGAAAAAATGTGCCACATGTTCGGCGTGGTCAAAAACAAGATCATGTACGGCAAAAAGGTCAAAGGCATTGAACGCAGCACCTTCCTGGTGGGCGCCGATGGCCAGTTGAAAGAGGAATGGCGCGGCCTGAAAGTGCCCGGCCATGTGGACGACGTGCTGAAAGCCGTCAAAGCTCTCAAAAAAGCCGCCTGAAACTCATTGAGGCCAGTTAGCAACAAAGGATTGCCCTGTCACTTGAGTTGTGCATAATGAACTCATGCTGTTGACCTTCGCAACTGCGCCAAAAGAAAAAGCCGCCCTGGTTTCAAGGCGGCTTTTTCGCTTCTGGAACCCTTCTTTTTTTAGAGAGTCTTAAGCACTATGCCCCTGCCCCCCGCCCCGACCAAACGTGCCGCCCTGCTCTCCCCTGACGCGCTTGACGCGCCAGCCCGCTCACCCTCAAAAGTCGTACGAAAAACGGAAAGTGCTGAATCCGCCCAGAAGCCCCCGGTGATGGACCTGTTTGACAGCCGGGCCGCGGGTGAAGGCAGCCATCCTTCGGCTTTTAAAGGAAAGGAAGCCGCTCACCCCGGAAAACCGGCTCCCACCAGCTATAAAAAAGAGAGCATTGCTCTCCCGCAGCCGGTAACCAAACCCAAAAAGGCGAAGCACACCGGCCCCACCAAGCTGTTCGTGCTCGACACCAACGTGTTGATGCACGACCCGATGTGCCTGTTCCGGTTTGAGGAACATGACATCTTCCTGCCCATGATCGTGCTCGAAGAGCTCGACGGCCACAAAAAGGGCATGACCGAGGTAGCGCGCAATGCCCGCCAGACCAGTCGCACGCTGGACGCGCTGGCAGGCGCCCAGGGCGCCGATATCGCCAAGGGCTTGAAGCTGGACACCACCGGCCATCCCGAGGCCGGCGGTAGCCTGTTTTTCCAGACCAAACCGCTGGACTACACGCTGCCCATGAGCCTGCCGCAGGGCAAGGCCGACAACCAGATCCTGGGCGTGGTCGAGGCCCTGCGCAAGGAATACGCACCGCGCGAAGTAGTCCTGGTGTCCAAGGACATCAATATGCGCGTCAAGGCGCGCGCCCTGGGCCTGGCAACCGACGACTACCAGAACGACAAAACCCTGGAAGACGGCGACCTGCTGTACTCCGGCTCGCTGGCCCTGCCGGCGGACTTCTGGACGCGCCAGAGCAAGACCATCGAAAGCTGGCAGCAAGGCAGCCACACCTTCTACCGCATCACGGGCCCCATCGTGGGCAGCCTGCTGATCAACCAGTTTGTGTTCTTTGAGGCCCCCGGAGAGCCGCCCCTGTATGCCCGTGTGACGGAAATCCGGGCCAAAACCGCCGTCCTGAAGACATTGAAGGACTACAACCACCTCAAAAATGCCGTCTGGGGCGTCACCACGCGCAACCGCGAACAGAACTTCGCCATGAACCTGCTGATGGACCCGGAGGTGGACTTCGTCACCCTGGCGGGCACGGCGGGCACGGGCAAAACGCTGATGGCGCTGGCCAGCGGCCTCACGCAGGTGCTCGACGACCGCCGCTACACCGAAATCATCATGACGCGGGCCACGGTGAGCGTGGGCGAGGACATCGGCTTCCTGCCGGGCACCGAAGAAGAAAAAATGGGCCCGTGGATGGGCGCGCTGGACGATAACCTGGAAGTGCTGGGCAAAACCGACAGCGGCTCGGGTGAATGGGGCCGCGCCGCCACCAACGAGCTGATCCGCTCGCGGATCAAGGTCAAGAGCATGAACTTCATGCGCGGCCGCACCTTCCTGAACAAGTACGTGATCATCGACGAGGCGCAAAACCTGACGCCCAAGCAGATGAAAACGCTGATCACACGGGCCGGCCCGGGCACCAAGATCATCTGCATGGGCAACCTGGCGCAGATCGACACCCCTTACCTTACCGAAGGCTCCTCGGGCATGACCTTTGCCGTCGACCGCTTCAAGGGCTGGCCACATGGCGGGCACATCACGCTGGCACGCGGCGAGCGCTCACGCCTGGCCGATTTCGCGAGCGAAGTCCTCTAAATCCATGAAAAACGGCGCCGATTGGCGCCGCAATGAAAAAAGGCCAAGTCGCAAGACTTGGCCTTTTTGTTCGTCAAATTCTGGTGGGCGGTGCAAGTTTCGAACTTGCGACCCCTGCAGTGTGAATGCAGTGCTCTACCCCTGAGCTAACCGCCCTATCGGTCAGCCTATGATTATATGGTGTTTTGGGCCGATTTTTCGGTCCGCCCCCGGAATGCGCTTCAATTCAGGCAGCCAGGGCGCGCCAGACCGTCTTGCCTTTGCTGGATTTGTCGATATCGGCCAGCAGCTTTTCGTGTTCGGCGGCTTCCTGGTCGTTCGCCGCCAGCAAAGGCAACTCAAACGTGCTCAGGTCTATCTGCGGCGCCGAGACCTGGCCTTCCTGGGCCCTATCGTCCACGTCCATCACCAGCGCATTCTGCCCACGGGTCAGGTTGATGTAGACGTCGGCCAGTAACTCCGCATCCAGCAAGGCGCCGTGCAAGGTCCGACCCGAATTGTCGACCTCCAGCCGGTCGCACAGGGCGTCCAGCGAGTTGCGTTTGCCTGGAAACAGCTCCTTGGCCATCATCAGGCTGTCGGTGACCTTGGCCACGCAATGCTTGATGGGCGGCCTGCCTACGAGTTCGAGCTCCTTGTTGAGGAAGCTGACGTCAAAAGGCGCGTTGTGGATGATGATCTCGGCGTCCTGCAGGTATTCCAGCAGTTCCTCGGCGACGGCCGAAAACTTGGGCTTGTCCTTCAGGAATTCATTGCTGATGCCGTGGACCTTGAGCGCATCCTCATGGCTGTCACGCTCGGGGTTCAGGTAGAAGTGGCGATTGTTGCCGGTGAGCTTGCGAGCCACCAGCTCCACGCAGCCGATTTCGATAATGCGGTCGCCGTTTTCAGCGGAAAGACCGGTGGTTTCGGTGTCAAGAACGATTTGGCGCATGGCTGGATTATCGCCTCCGGAGAAGGCTGACCCCACCCGTTTTCACCCGAAAACTCAGTGGTTTTCCTTTGCGTGGTTGATGGAGTACTTGGGTATCTCCACCGTCACGTCGGACTGGGCCAGGAAGGCCTGGCAGCTCAGGCGCGAATTGGGCTCCAGGCCCCAGGCGCGGTCCAGCAGGTCTTCTTCGCTTTCGTCGAGCTCGTTCAGCGAATTAAAGCCTTCGCGCACAACCACGTGGCAGGTCGTGCAGGCGCAACTCAGGTCGCAGGCATGCTCGATGTTGATCTTGTTGTCGAGCAGGGCTTCGCAGATCGAGGTGCCGGCTGGCGCACTGATTTCAGCACCTTGCGGGCAGTATTCGGGATGAGGCAGTATTTTGATGATGGGCATGGTTGTCAGTCGATTCAGACGGCCTCGATGTTTTTACCGGCCAGGGCTTGCTTGATGCCCCGGTTCATGCGCTGGGCGGCAAAGGCTTCGGTGCCTTTGGCCAGCGCCTGGGTGGCCGCTTCTATCGCGGCCGCGTCGCCGTGCGCGCGCGTGTCGGCCAGGCCGACGATGAGGCCGTCGATCTGCGCACGCTCATTGGGGCTGAGCAGGTCGGCATCCGCCGCCAGGGCGCTTTGCGTGGCCAGGATCATGCGGTCCGCATCGACCCGGGCCTCGGCCAGGGCGCGGGCATTCATGTCTTGCTGGGCGGTGGAAAAGCTGTCCTGCAGCATGCGCGCGATGTCCTCGTCCGACAGGCCGTAGGAAGGCTTCACATCAATGCGCGCCTCGACGCCGCTGACCTGCTCCTTCGCGTTCACGCTGAGCAGGCCGTCGGCATCGACGGTAAAGGTCACGCGGATGCGCGCGGCGCCGGCCACCATGGGCGGGATGCCGCGCAGCTCGAAGCGGGCCAGGCTGCGGCAATCGGCCACCAGGTCGCGCTCGCCTTGCACCACATGCAGGGCCAGGGCGGTCTGGCCGTCCTGGTAGGTGGTGAAGTCCTGCGCCATGGCCGTGGGAATGGTCTGGTTGCGCGGGACGATGCGCTCGACCAGCCCGCCCATAGTCTCAATACCCAGCGACAAAGGAATCACGTCCAGCAACAGCAGCTCATCCCCCGTGTTGTTGCCGGCCAGCTGGTTGGCGGAAATGGCCGCGCCCAGCGCCACTACTTCATCGGGGTTGAGGTTGACCAGCGGCTCACGGCCGAAGAAGCTGGCGACCGCCTTGCGCACCTGGGGCATGCGCGTGGAGCCGCCCACAAGGACCGCTCCCTGGATATCTTCCTTGGCCAGCTTGGCATCGCGCAAGGCCTTGCGAACGGCCGCCAGCGTGCGCTGGGTCAGGTGGGCCGTCGCGGTTTCGAAGTCTTCTGCCTTCATCTCGAAGTTGACGAGGGCCTTGGCCAGTTGCACCGAAAAAGGCACGGGATCGGCGGCGGAGAGGGCTTCCTTGCAGCTGCGCGCGGTGCGTTGCAGGGCCGCCTTGTCGGATGGGGTGAGCGTCTCTGCGGCGAGCCCGGCCTTGGCCAGCACCCAGTCGACCAGCGCGCGGTCGTAATCGTCACCGCCCAGCGCCGAATCGCCGCCGGTGGCCACCACTTCGAAGACGCCTTGCGTCAGGCGCAGGATGGAAATGTCAAAGGTGCCGCCGCCCAGGTCATAGACGGCGTAGACGCCTTCGCTGGCGTTGTCCAGGCCGTAGGCAATCGCGGCCGCTGTGGGTTCATTGAGCAGGCGCAGCACGTTCAGGCCGGCTAGTTGCGCGGCGTCTTTGGTGGCCTGGCGCTGGGCATCGTCGAAGTAGGCCGGCACGGTGATCACGGCGCCGTAGATGTCGTCGTTGAAAGTGTCTTCGGCCCGATAGCGCAGCGTGGCCAGGATCTCGGCGCTGATCTCGACCGGGCTTTTTTCGCCGGCGACGGTCTGCAGCGTGACCATGCCCGGCTTGTCGTTCAGCTCATAGGGCAACTGGGCACGGCTGCCAATGTCATGGATGCCACGGCCCATCAGGCGCTTGACGGAAGAAATGGTGTTGCGCGGATCATCCACCTGCGCCGCCAGGGCCTCATAACCGATCTGGCGTTTGTCGCCCTCAAGATAACGGACCACGCTCGGCAACAACACCCTTCCCTGCTCATCAGGCAGGCATTCGGACACACCATTGCGCACGCTGGCCACCAGCGAGTGCGTGGTGCCCAGGTCAATGCCGATCGCGATGCGCCGCTGGTGCGGGTCAGGCGTCTGGCCGGGTTCGGAGATTTGCAGGAGTGCCATGCGCGGTCGTTGTACTTCTCTGTAATGCTTTTATTGTCCCAGCTGGTCGATGCGCGCATCAACCTCGCTGGCAAAGCGCTCAATAAACATAAGGCTTCTGACTTGCCGGGCGGCTGCGGGGAAATCCCTGTCCACGTCCAGCAGCTGCTCTATCTTTGACAGCTTCTCGCGTCCATTCAACATGGCTTGCGAGGCGATTTTCTCAAAATCTTCCGCGGCTTCGGCTTCATCAAGCGCTTCTCGCCACTGCATTTGCTGCACCAGAAAATCGTGCGGCATGGCAGTGTTGTTTTCGGCGTTGATGGGCGCGCCGTTCAGTTCGCACAGGTAGCTGGCGCGCTTGAGCGGGTCCTTCAGGCGCTGGTAGGCTTCATTGATGCGCACCGACCACTGCATGGCCACCCGCTGTGCCGCCGCGCCCTGGGCGGCGAACTTGTCGGGATGCGCCTCGCGCTGCAGGTCCTTCCAGCGCGTATCCAGCGCGGCGCGATCCTGCGCGAAGCGCTGGGGAACACCGAAAAGCTCGAAGTCATTGGATTGAAGATTCATGCCGAGAAAAAGCCGCCAGCACAATCAGTGGAGGCGGCTTCGGTAAGGGTGCAGCACGCGTAAGACCGCTCGCCCGTCAAACCCGGAAACTTTCGCCGCAGCCGCAACGATCGCGCTCGTTGGGGTTGATGAACTTGAAGCCCTCATTCAGGCCTTCACGGACAAAATCCAGCTTGGTGCCGTCAATGTAGGCCATGCTTTTCGGGTCGACCAGCACCTTGACGCCGTTGTCTTCAAACACAACGTCTTCCGGCGCGATCTCGTCGGCGTATTCGAGCTTGTAAGCCAGACCGGAGCAACCGGTGGTCTTGACACCCAGGCGTACGCCGACACCCTTGCCGCGCTTGGTCATGTAGCGGGTCACGTGCCGGGCGGCTGCATCAGTGAGGGTTACGGACATTTAAATCACTCGAAAATGAAACAGGTGACGGGAATGCGTTGATCAGTGCGCGTGCTTTTGCTTGTAGTCGTTCACGGCGGCCTTGATGGCGTCTTCCGCCAGGATGGAGCAGTGAATCTTGACGGGCGGCAGGGCCAGCTCTTCAGCGATAGCGCTGTTCTTGATGCTGGCCGCTTCGTCCAGCGTCTTGCCCTTGACCCACTCGGTCACGAGCGAACTGGAAGCGATTGCGGAGCCGCAGCCGTAGGTCTTGAAGCGCGCGTCTTCGATCACGCCCGTCAGCGGGTTGACCTTGATCTGCAGCTTCATCACGTCGCCGCAAGCCGGCGCGCCGACCATGCCGGTGCCTACCGATTCGTCGCCCTTTTCAAAAGAGCCGACGTTGCGGGGGTTTTCATAGTGGTCCACCACTTTTTCGCTGTATGCCATTTTGTTTACCTCTTTAAGCTGTTCGACATGCCGCTCAGTGGGCGGCCCACTGGATGGTGGACAAATCAACACCATCCTTGAACATCTCCCACAGGGGAGACAGTTCGCGCAGTTTGGCCACGTTTTCCTTGATGGTGGCGACCGCGTAGTCAATTTCTTCTTCGGTGCTCCAGCGGCCAATCGTCATGCGAAGGCTGCTGTGCGCCAGTTCGTCGCTGCGGCCCAGGGCGCGCAACACATAGCTTGGCTCCAGGCTGGCCGAAGTGCAGGCCGAACCGCTGGAAACCGCCAGGCCCTTGATGCCCATGATCAACGACTCGCCTTCGACGAAATTGAAGCTCATGTTCAGGTTGTGCGGAACGCGCTTGTCGGCGTGGCCATTGAGGAATACCTCTTCCACATCCTTGAGCCCGTTGAGCATGCGCTCGTGCAGGGCGCGGATGCGCTTGTTTTCTTCGTGCATCTCTGCCTTGGCGATGCGGTAGGCCTCGCCCATGCCAACGCACTGGTGCGTGGGCAGCGTGCCCGAACGCATGCCGCGCTCATGGCCGCCGCCGTGCATTTGCGCTTCCAGGCGCACGCGCGGCTTGCGTCGCACGTACAGGGCGCCAATGCCCTTGGGGCCGTAGGTCTTGTGCGAAGTCAGGCTCATCAGGTCGACCGGCAAGGTGGCCAGGTCGATGTCGATGCGGCCGGTTGCCTGGGCGGCATCCACATGGAAGATGATGCCTTTTTCACGACACAGGGCGCCAATGGCCGGGATGTCCTGGACCACGCCGATTTCGTTGTTGACGAACATGACGCTGACCAGAATGGTGTCGGGACGGATGGCGGCCTTGAGCGCGTCCAGGTCCAGCAGGCCGTCGGCTTGCACGTCCATGTAAGTCACTTCAAAACCCTGGCGCTCCAGTTCGCGGCAGGTGTCAAGAACGGCCTTGTGCTCGGTCTTGACCGTGATGATGTGCTTGCCCTTGGTTTTGTAGAAGTGGGCTGCGCCCTTGAGTGCCAGGTTGTTGGACTCGGTGGCGCCGCTGGTCCAGACGATCTCGCGAGGGTCGGCGCCGATGAGGTCGGCGATCTGCCCCCGCGCCTTCTCGACGGCGGCTTCCGCCTCCCAGCCCCAGGCGTGGCTGCGGGAAGCGGGGTTGCCGAAATGTTCGCGCAACCAGGGAATCATCGCGTCCACCACCCGCGGGTCGCAGGGATTCGTGGCGCTGTAGTCCATGTAGATGGGAAAGTGTGGGGTGTCCATGTGGCTAGCTTTTTTAATTCACGGCTGGCTGGCAGCGCGATCAAGGGTCAATGCGTCAATTCACAAAGAGATGAAGCCGGGCGGTTGCCCGGCCTGGATCCATCAGGATTTGGAAAATGCATTGCCCAGGGCAAAGACCGAGTTCGGCGCGTTCACGCGAATCGGCTTGACCGCCGGCGCCGTGAAAATGGCTTTTTTCACCTGGGGGGTGTTCTCGATCACCACGCCCTTGGCAAGCTGGTCTTCCACCAGTTTTTGCAGGGTCACGGAATCCAGGAACTCCACCATGCGGCTGTTCAGCGATGCCCACAGTTCGTGCGTCATGCAACGGCCGCCTTCGCCCAGGCAGTTTTCCTTGCCACCGCACTGGGTAGCATCAATAGGCTCGTCCACCGACACAATGATGTCGGCCACGGTGATCTCGGAAGCCTTGCGACCCAAGGTGTAACCGCCGCCGGGGCCACGGGTGGATTCCACCAGTTCATGGCGGCGCAGCTTGCCAAAGAGCTGTTCGAGGTAAGAAAGGGAAATCTGCTGGCGCTGGCTGATCGCAGCCAGGGTAACCGGGCCGTTGTTCTGGCGCAGTCCCAAATCGATCATCGCGGTGACCGCAAAGCGGCCTTTGGTTGTGAGGCGCATAACAAGCTCCTTTAAATGGCTTGACTGTCGTTTTCACCCTGAAAGCTTGTGGCTTGCAGGGAACTCTTCCTCCAGCCGCCCAGGTCAGTCAACCGGTATCGCGGGGGCTTTTTGTTGTTCTGGTATTGTTCTTGACTGTTTTCGTCAAGTATAACACAAGCAGGGTTTTTCCCGCTGGCGGCGCCAAAAACATGGGGCTAACCCGTAGACCCAGCTCTTCATTGCACCATATTGGTGCAACGAAAGACTTTACTGGCGCCGTTGCGACTCAGAGCCGGGCTTGACCCGCAACGGTCACGGGCGGCACGTTGTCGGTGCCAGGAGCGCCAAAAGCCTGCTCCTTGAGGCTGTGCAGCTGATCCCGGACCCGGGCGGCTTTTTCGAACTCCAGGTTCTTGGCGTGTTCGATCATCTGCTTTTCCAGCTTCTTGATTTCGCGAGCGATGTCTTTTTCGCTCATGTCCTCGACCAACGCCTTCTGCATCTCGAGCTTTTCGGCTTCCTTGCCCGATTTCTCGCTGTAGACGCCGTCGATCAGATCGCGGATGCGCTTGACCACGCTGCGCGGCGTGATGCCGTGCTCGAGGTTGAAGGCGATCTGCTTGTTGCGCCGCCGCTCGGTCTCGCCCATGGCTTTTTTCATGGAATCGGTGATCCGGTCGGCATACAGGATGGCGCGGCCGTTCAGGTTGCGGGCGGCCCGGCCTATGGTCTGGATCAGGCTGCGCTCGGCGCGCAAAAAGCCCTCCTTGTCGGCGTCCAGGATGGCCACCAGCGACACTTCGGGAATATCCAGGCCCTCGCGCAGCAGGTTGATGCCGACCAGCACGTCAAAAGCGCCCAGCCGCAGGTCGCGCAGGATTTCCACGCGCTCGACCGTGTCCACGTCGCTGTGCAGGTAGCGCACCTTGACGCCGTTGTCGCTCAGGTAATCGGTCAGTTGCTCGGCCATGCGCTTGGTCAGCGTGGTGATCAGCACCCGCTCGTTTTTTTCGACCCGGATGCGGATTTCCTGCAGCACGTCGTCGACCTGGTGGGTGGCCGGCCGCACTTCGACCTGCGGGTCGACCAGGCCGGTCGGCCTAACGACCTGCTCCACCACCTTGCCGGCGTGCTCCTGCTCGTAGGCCGCGGGCGTTGCCGAGACAAAGATGGCCTGCCGCATCTTGGCCTCAAACTCCTCGAACTTGAGCGGCCGGTTGTCCAGCGCGCTGGGCAGGCGAAAGCCGTATTCCACCAACGTGGTCTTGCGCGCCCGGTCGCCGTTGTACATGGCGTTGAGCTGGCCGATCATGACGTGGCTTTCGTCCAGGAACATCACCGCGTCCTTGGGCAGGTAGTCGCACAGCGTCGAGGGCGGCGATCCCGGCGGCGAACCGCTCAGGTGGCGGGTGTAGTTCTCGATGCCCTTGCAGTGGCCGATTTCGCTGAGCATTTCCAGGTCGAAACGGGTGCGTTGCTCGATGCGCTGGGCTTCCACCAGCTTGCCGTCGGCGACGAACTGGGCCACGCGTTCGGACAGCTCCAGCTTGATGGTTTCCACCGCCGTCATGACCTTGTCGCGCGGCGTGACGTAGTGGCTCTTGGGGTAGACCACAAAGCGCGGGATTTTCTGGCGGATGCGGCCCGTCAGCGGGTCGAACAGCTGCAACGATTCGATCTCGTCGTCGAACAGCTCGATGCGTATGGCGAGTTCGGAATGCTCGGCCGGGAAGACGTCGATCACATCGCCCCGCACCCGGAAGGTGCCGCGCGCAAAATCCTGCTCGTTGCGCGTGTACTGCATGCGGATCAGCCGCGCGATCACGTCGCGCTGGCCCATCTTGTCGCCTATGCGCGCGATGAAGCGCATCTGCGTGTAATCTTCCGGCGCGCCTATGCCGTAAATCGCGCTGACCGTGCCGACGATGATGGTGTCGCGCCGCTCCAGCACGCTCTTGGTGGCCGACAGGCGCATCTGCTCGATGTGCTCGTTGATGGCTGAGTCCTTTTCAATGAAAAGGTCACGCTGCGGCACATAGGCCTCGGGCTGGTAATAGTCGTAATAGCTGACGAAATATTCGACCGCGTTCTTGGGGAAAAACTCGCGGAATTCGCTGTACAGCTGGGCCGCCAGCGTCTTGTTCGGCGCAAACACGATGGCCGGGCGGCCCAGCCGGGCGATCACGTTGGCCATGGTGAAGGTCTTCCCGGAGCCGGTCACGCCCAGCAGGGTCTGGAACACCTCGCCGTCGTTGATACCTTCCACCAGCTGCTCGATCGCCTGCGGCTGGTCGCCCGCCGGCGGATAGGGCTGGAACAATTCGAACGGCGAATCCGGGAAACGGATGAACTGGCCCTCGCCGGGGGCTGAACCTGCCACCTCGGTTATGACTTCTATAGCTTCTGGCATAAAACCTCGATCAAGCCCCGTTAAAATTCAGGGCAACCAAACAGAATACGACATTCGGCCGAAAATGGGAATTGCAATCCCCATCGTCGCCGGATCGCCTTTTTGATACCTCTTGTAGCCTTTTTTCCGGTCAGCTTGTGACCTAAATCCGTGGCCTGAATCCCCTATCGTCGCTTTCGCCTTCTTTTCACTTCTCTGAGGATATTTCATGTCTTTGTTTACCGCTGTCGAAATGGCCCCGCGTGACCCCATCCTGGGCCTGAACGAGCAGTTCAATGCCGATACCAATCCCGCCAAGGTCAACCTGGGCGTAGGCGTGTACTACGACGACAACGGCAAACTCCCCCTGCTGCAGTGCGTGCAGGCGGCCGAGAAACAGATGATGGCCGACCCCAAGGCCCGCGGCTACCTGCCGATCGACGGCATCGCCGCCTACGACGCCGCCGTCAAGGGCCTGGTGTTCGGCGTTGACAGCGAACCCGTCAAGAGCGGCCGCGTTGCCACCGTGCAAGGCATTGGCGGCACCGGCGGCCTCAAGGTGGGCGCCGACTTCCTCAAGAAGCTCAGCCCCAATGCCAAGGTGCTGATTTCCGACCCGAGCTGGGAAAACCACCGCGCACTTTTCAGCCAGGCCGGTTTTGTCGTTGAAAGCTATCCTTACTACGACGCAGCCAAGCGCGGCATCAACTTCGAGGGCATGCTCGCCGCCCTCAACGCGGCAGCCGAAGGCACCATCGTCGTGCTGCACGCCTGCTGCCACAACCCGACCGGCTACGACATCACCGCCGCCCAGTGGGACCAGGTGATCGCCGCCGTCAAGGCGCGCAAGCTGACGCCTTTCCTCGACATGGCCTACCAGGGCTTTGGCCACGGCATTGCGGAAGACGGCGCCGTCATCGGCAAATTTGTGGCCGCCGGCCTGAGCTTTTTCGTGTCGACGTCCTTCTCCAAGAGCTTCAGCCTCTATGGCGAACGCGTGGGCGCCCTGTCGGTGCTCTGCGAGTCCAAAGAAGAAGCCGACCGCGTGCTGTCGCAGCTCAAGCTGGTCATTCGCACCAATTACAGCAACCCGCAGATCCACGGCGGCATGGTGGTGGCCATGGTGCTCAACACGCCGGCGCTGCGCACCCAATGGGAGCAGGAACTGGGCGAAATGCGTGTTCGCATCAAGGCCATGCGCCAAAAGCTCGTGGACGGCCTGAAGGCCGCCGGCGTCAAGGAAGACATGAGCTTCGTCACCGCCCAGATCGGCATGTTCAGCTATTCCGGCCTCAGCAAGGACCAGATGGTGCGCCTGCGCAACGAGTTCGGCGTCTACGGCACCGACACCGGCCGCATGTGCGTGGCCGCGCTCAACAGCAAGAACATCGACTACGTCTGCGCGTCGATTGCCAAGGTCGTCTGATTCCCCTGACGCCTTCTGAGCCTGCCAGCCCGGATGTCTTCATCCGGGACGTCCTGCAAAACCGCAACAACCAGCGCATCCTGGCGCAGTTACCCGCCCTGGGCCTGCCGGATGCCTGGCTGGTCGCGGGCTGCCTTTTTCAGACTGTCTGGAACCTGCGCTCAGGCAACCCGCCAGAAGCCCACATCAAGGACTACGACCTGTTTTACTTCGACCCCTCAGATCTTTCGGAGGCGGCGGAGGCCCGGGTCAATGAGAGGGTCCTGGCCTGCTTTGCCGGCCAGGGCATCACGGTGGAAGCGAAAAACCAGGCCCGGGTCCATACCTGGTACCAGGACTACTTCGGTTTTCCCTACCCTGCCCTGCGCAGTTCCCGGGACGGCATTGACCGTTTCCTGGTCACCAGCACCTGCGTAGGCCTGAAAGCGGGCGGCTCAGGCCTGGAGCTTTACGCACCCAACAGCCTGGACGATCTGTACCAAGGCCGGCTCAGCCCAAATCCGCTGTGCCCTCACCTGCCGCTGTTTGAAAAGAAGGCCGCGGCCTACCGGGTACGCTGGCCCTGGCTGCGAACCAGCACCTGAGCGCCTAGCCCCACACCGCCGATCGCATCGAGATCGACCCCGCCTGGAAGCTGGTGTTGAAAAAGCGCATGGGCTCCTTCCCGTCGGCGGCGCCGGCGGCATACAGCAGGGGCAGGTAGTGCTCATGGGTGGGATGCGCCATTTTGGCGACCTGGCCCAGCTTCTGGAAGTTCTGCAGCGCGTCGAGGTTGCCCTGCTGCAGGTAGCCGCCCGTGATCTGGTCGAACTCCAGCGCCCAGTCGTAGGCCTGGCTGCCCGTCGCGCCGCGCTGCATCTGGCGCAGGTTGTGCACGATGTTGCCGCTAGCCACCACCAGCACCCCGCGCTCGCGCAAGGCCTTGAGCTGCTTCGCCAGCGCATAGTGGTCCTCGGGCGCGCGGCCGTAGTCCATGCTGAGCTGGATCACCGGGATGTCCGCATCCGGGAACATGGGCTTGAGCACCGACCAGGCGCCATGGTCCAGTCCCCATTCGCTTTCATCGATGCCCAGCGGCGCCGAGGCCCGCTGGCGCACCAGCTGGCTGATGGCCTGCGCGGCGGACGGGTCGCCGGGCGCGGGGTATTGCTGGTCGAACAGCTCCTGCGGAAAACCGCCGAAGTCGTGGATGGTCTTGGGCTTGTCCATGCCGGTCAGCCACCAGCCTTCGGTCAGCCAATGCGCGGAAATGCACAAAATCAGCTGCGGTTTGGGGTATTTCGTCCCAAACTCGGCGCCCAGCGCCTGCCAGCTGCGCCGGTATTCGTTGTCGCCGATGGCGTTCATGGGGCTGCCGTGGCCCACAAAAAGCACCGGCATCCTGTCGGATTTCTTCAGGGAGGCCAGTCGGTCCAGCGCGGAGGCGTCAATAGTGGGGAGCATGTTGTTTCCTGTTCGGGTCTGCGGGCTCAGGGGGTCGGCAGAACCGCTGGCCGAGGGCAGAATGGTAAGTGTTCCTACAATTCCTCAGGTGGCGGCGGTTTATCGGCAAAACAAGCCCCGGCCCACCTGCGTGGCGCTTTGGCACCAATCCCGTGAAAAGCGCCCGGAATTGGTGGTTATCCTCAAATCAGTGCGCCGCCCGCCTGTTATATTGCACTGCAACATACTACGTTTTACTTCATAACGACATAACCAAGGTTGACCCCCGATGCTGTACCAAGTCTATGAAACCCAGCGCACCTTGATGGAGCCCTTTGTTGACTTCGCACAGGCTGCCGCCAAGCTCTACGGCAACCCCCTGTCGCCGCTCGGGCAAAACCCTTTCGCCCAGCGTGTGGCAGCCGGTTACAGCCTGATTTACCGGTTGGGCAAGGATTATGAAAAACCGGCCTTTGACATCCGGACCGTCGACGTCAACGGCACCGATGTCAGCATCCACGAACGCGTGGAAATCGACAAACCCTTTTGCGAACTGCGCCGCTTCAAGCGTTTCACCGACGATCCCGCCACGCTGACGGGCCTGAAGGGCGAACCGGCGGTGCTGATCGTGGCGCCGCTGTCCGGCCACTACGCCACCTTGCTGCGCGACACCGTGCGCACCATGCTCAAGGACCACAAGGTCTACATCACCGACTGGAAAAACGCGCGCACCGTGCCGCTGTCCGACGGCTCCTTCCACCTGGACGACTACGTCAACTACGTGCAGGAATTCATTCGCCACATCCAGGGCATTTACGGCAACTGCCACGTCATCAGCGTCTGCCAGCCCACCGTGCCGGTGCTCGCGGCCGTGTCGCTGATGGCCTCGCGCGGTGAGACCACCCCGCTGAGCATGACCATGATGGGCGGCCCCATCGATGCGCGCAAATCGCCGACGGCCGTGAACAACCTGGCCATGAACAAGAGCTATGAGTGGTTTGAAAATAATGTGATTTACCGCGTGCCCAGCAACTTCCCGGGCGCCGGCCGCCGCGTCTACCCCGGCTTTCTGCAGCACACCGGCTTCGTCGCGATGAACCCCGACCGCCACGCCAGCAGCCACTACGACTACTTCAAGGACCTGCTCAAGGGTGACGACGCCAGCGCCGAGGCCCACCGCAAGTTCTATGACGAATACAACGCCGTGCTCGACATGGACGCCGATTACTACCTGGAAACCATCAAGACGGTGTTCCAGGAGTTCAAGCTGGTGAACGGCAACTGGGACGTCAAGAATGTGGACGGCGAACTTGAGCGCGTGCGTCCCCAGGACATCAAGACCACGGCCCACTTCACCGTCGAAGGTGAACTCGACGACATCTCCGGTTCGGGCCAGACCGAGGCGGCCCACAGCCTTTGCTACAACATCCCCAAGGGGCTGCAAAAGCACCTCGAGGTCAAGGGCGCGGGCCACTACGGCATCTTCAGCGGCCGCCGCTGGCGCGACATTGTGTACCCGCAGGTCAAGGCTTTTATTCTTGAGAACAACAAGCCTTCGGCTGCGGCCAAACGCGCCGCAACAGCAAAGCCTGCCGCAAAATCCGCCAAGCCCGCTGCAAAGCCGGCGGCAAAAAAGACCGCGCGCAGCAAGCAAGCCTGAACACGCCGGCAGCGGCAGGCCCTGGGGCCATGACTGGTAGGACAATAAGCCGGTGACTTCCCCCATAGCCTCCCGCCTGGCAGAGCGCCTCAACGCCGCCCTGCCCCAAACCCAGTGCACCCGCTGCGGTTACCCCGACTGCTCGGCCTATGCCGAAGCCATGGCCTCCGGCGCAGCCGCGATCAACCAGTGCCCGCCGGGCGGCGCCGAAGGCGTTCAGCGCCTTGCGGCCATCACCGGCCTGCCCGTCCTGCCCCTGAATCCTGCCAACGGCACGGAAGGCCCGCGCGCTATGGCCGTCATTGACGAGAACTGGTGCATAGGCTGCACCCTGTGCCTCAAGGCCTGCCCGACCGACGCCATCATGGGCAGCAACAAGATGATGCATACCGTGATCGAGCCCTGGTGCACGGGCTGCGAGCTGTGCATCCCGGTGTGCCCGGTCGACTGCATCAGCCTCGAAAACATCACCGGCGCGCGCACCGGCTGGGAGGCGTGGTCGCCGCAGCAAGCCGACACGGCGCGCAGCCGCTATGAGCTTCACGGCCGGCGTTACCCCAAGGAAAGCGCCGCAATCCCGCAGCCAACCACCGAAAGCGCCCAGCCGTTCCAAGCGGAAGACAGGCCGGCCGCTCCCGCATCCGCTTCGTCAACCGATGACAGCAGCGCCGAGCGCAAGCGCGCCGTGATCGAAGCCGCGCTGGCCCGCGCCCGCGCCAAACGCGACCCCGCCGCCTCAGGCTGACACGATGTTTTTGTAGACACCGCAGCCCACGAAGATGTCGCCGGCCTGCTGCACGAATGACATCTTGGTCTGGACCTTGCCCGTGGCCGGGTTGGTGATGTCGTACTCGACCCAGCCCGGCTCCTCGCCGGCCTGCGAAACAATGGCCTCCAGCAGCCCCTGCCCGTCAATGCCGGGGATGTCCTGCACACGCGTGCCCAGCTTGGCCGGGTTGCCGCCAAACGCCAGGTAGGTGCCGCGGCTGTCCAGCGCAAAGACGTACATGTCGCGGTCATGGAAACCCTTGGCGGGGTTGGTGAGGTCGCGCAAGAAGACATCCCTGGGCATGTTGCGGCCATGCGCGATGGCCCGTCCCACCATGGCACACGCTTCCTCGGCCGATCCCTGCTGCAGCCTGAAGCCGGCCACCGACTGCACCAAGGTGCTCGCCCGCCCCTCAAGCCTGGTGGCCTGCGCCACGGCGCGCTCCACCATCTGCGCGTTGTCCTGGGTGATTTTGTCGAGCTGCCGGACCGCCGTCGTGATTTCGCCAAGGCTGGCGCTTTGCTCAGTGCTGGACTTCGAAATCTGCACCATATTGGCCGCCACGTCGCGGATGCCGGAAACCATGTGCGTGATGCTGCTTCCCGCCGTGCGTATGGTTTGCACGCTGGCCTCCACCTGCCGCGAAGACTCGCCGATCAGCTGGCGGATTTCCTTCGCCGACTCGGCCGACCGTTTGGCAAGCGAGCGCACCTCGGCGGCCACCACCGCGAAACCACGGCCCGACTCTCCCGCGCGGGCAGCCTCCACCGCGGCATTGAGGGCCAGGATATTGGTCTGGAAAGCCAGGCCGTCGATCACGCCGACGATCTCGTCCATGCGCCTGGCGCCGCCGTGAATGGCCTCCACGGAAGCGACGGCCTCCGTCATGGCCGCGGCGCCGGCCTCGGCCAGGTCCCGCACCTGGGCTGCCTGCAGATTGGCCTGGCCGGCCCTGCCGGCATTGTCCCGGACGGTGGAAGACAGCTGTTCGACGCTGGCCGCCGTCTGCTCCAGGTTGGCGGCCTGCTGTTCGGTGCGGTCCGACAGCTCACGGTTGCCCCTGGCCATGCTCTGGCCAGAGTGCGCCACAAATGCCGCGTTGCTGCGCACATTGGCCACCATGCCCGAGAGTGTGTGGCTGAGTGCGGACGTGGAGGCCAGCAGGCGGCCCAACTCGTCGGCGCCGCTGCCTGCAGGTTCGATTCGCAAGTCGCCGGCGACCATCTTGCCCGTGGCCCTGGCCAGCTGGTCGATGCCGTCGGCCATCACGCAACGGAAGGCGAGCAGAAAGTAAAGCAGCAGCGCGAGGATCAAGCCGCATGCCGTTGCCAGCGCAGCCAGGCCCTCAGCCGGCCTGGATGCCAGCGTGAACTGCAACACGACGAGCAAAGGCGGCAGGGCCGACAAAACCGCAAGCCACGCGAGCTTTCCCCCAAGCTGCAGGCGACGGAGCAGCCGGATGCCAGGATTCAACAGCGTGCCGGGATTCATCAAAAAAGTCTTCTTCAAATGGAAACGCAGGTTGCGCTTCTCTTGAAACCATTGTGAAGAATTGCACAGCGGCCAATTGAGAAAAAAGAGGGCTTAAGCGCGCCCTCATCCAGGGGCAGCCCGGCCCGCTCCCTGGCCTCTCCGCGTTTACCCCAGGGCCGCGAAGGCCTTGATGACTTCAGGCGGCGCCTGCACCATCTCGATCAGCACACCCTCGCCCGCAATCGGAAATTCGTCGCTGGCTTTGGGGTGCAAAAAGCAGATGTCAAAACCCGCGGCCCCCTTGCGTATGCCGCCCGGCGCAAAACGCACACCCTGGGCCGTCAGCCATTCCACGGCTTTGGGCAGGTCGTCTATCCACAGGCCCACGTGGTTGAGCGGCGTGGTGTGTACCGCGGGTTTTTTGTCCATGTCCAGCGGCTGCATCAGGTCGACCTCGACCTTGAACGGGCCGCTGCCGATGACGCAGATGTCCTCGTCCACATTCTCGCGTTCGCTGACGAAGTTGCCGGCGACTTCCAGTCCCAGCATGTCCACCCACAGCGTGCGCAGGCGATCCTTGCTGGCGGCGCCTATGGCGATTTGCTGGATGCCCAGTACCTTGAAAGGACGGGCCGCACTCATGCCTGGAACTCCACGATGGGCTGGTCTACGCTGAGCGACTCGCCCTTGGCGGCCAGGACCTTGCCGACCACACCGTCAGCCACAGCGAACAGCACGTTTTCCATCTTCATGGCTTCAATCACGGCCACGCGCTCGCCGGCCTGCACTTTCTGTCCCACCTGAACCGCCACGTCCACCAGCAGTCCCGGCATGGGCGACAGCACATAGCGGCTCATGTCGGGCGGCGCCTTGTAGGGCATCAAGGCATGCAGTTGCGCCGCGCGGGGCGTCAGCACCAGCGCGTCCAGCCGCGTGCCGTTGTGGGCGATGCGGATGGCCAGCGGATTGCGGCCCACGCCGCGCTCCACCTGCGCCGCAAAAGGCTGGCCGTTGACGGTGCCGCGAATGCGCGCGCCGCCCAGGTGCCAGTTGCTGCAGATTTCATAACTCCGCGCACCCACCTCGACTGTGCCGGAACCGGTTTGCGCCTGGTAGTTGCGCACCGTCACCGGGTGTGTGGTGTTCTGCCCGGCCGCTCCCAGGCCGACCACGGCGAACTCTTCGCCCACCGTCACGCCATGGCCAGGCAGCTGGCCGCTGATGCCGGCCGCGCGGCCCAGCATGCGGCGATTGACGTAGGCCGCCAGCGCCAGCAGGAAGGACGGGTCCTCGTGCGGCACATCCTCGGCGTGAAAGCCCTTGCTGTAGTTCTCGGCGATAAAACCGGTGTTGAAATCGCCCGCGACGAATTTGGGATGCGCCAGCAAGGCCGCCTGGAAAGGAATGTTGCTCGAGATTCCGCGGATCACAAAGCCGTTGAGCGCCTCGCGCATTTTCGCGATCGCCTCCTTGCGGTCCTTGCCATGCACGATGAGCTTGGCGATCATCGAGTCGTAAAACATCGGGATCTCGCCGCCGTCCTGAACGCCGGTGTCCACGCGCACGCCGAACAGCTGTGAAGTGTCGGCCGCGAACATGGTTTCCTTGGGCGGCTGGAAGCGCACAAGCCGGCCCGTCGAAGGCAGGAAGCTGCGGAACGGGTCTTCGGCGTTGATGCGGCACTCAATCGCCCAGCCATTGCGCTGCACGTCCTTCTGCGCGATCGGCAGCTTCTCACCGGCCGCGACGCGGATCATCAGTTCCACCAGGTCCAAGCCCGTGATGCATTCCGTCACCGGGTGCTCGACCTGAAGCCGGGTGTTCATTTCGAGGAAGTAAAAGCTCTGGTCCTTGCCGACCACGAACTCTACCGTGCCGGCGCTCTGGTATTTCACGGCCTTGGCCAGCGCCACCGCCTGCTCACCCATTGCCTTGCGCGTGGCGTCGCTGATGAAGGGCGACGGCGCTTCTTCGATCACCTTCTGGTGGCGCCGCTGGATGGAGCATTCGCGTTCATTGAGGTAGACCACATTGCCGTGGCTGTCGCCCAGCAGCTGGATTTCGATGTGGCGCGGCTCCTCGACAAACTTCTCGATAAAGACGCGGTCGTCGCCAAAGCTGTTGCGCGCCTCGTTGCGGCAGGAAGTGAAGCCCTCGAACGCTTCCTTGTCGTTGAAGGCCACGCGCAAGCCCTTGCCGCCGCCGCCCGCGCTGGCCTTGATCATCACCGGGTAGCCAATGCCCTTGGCAATCTCCACCGCTTTCTCGGCGGTTTCAATCGCATCGTTCACGCCGGGAATGCAGTTGACCCCTGCCGCGCCGGCCAGCTTCTTGGATTCGATCTTGTCGCCCATGGCGGCAATCGAATAGTGCTTGGGGCCGATGAAGATGATGCCTTCTTCCTCGACCCGCTTGGCAAAGCCCGCGTTCTCGCTGAGGAAACCATAACCCGGGTGCACCGCCTGCGAGCCCGTCTGCTTGCAGGCCGCGATGATCTTGTCGGCCTGCAGATAACTGTCCCGGCTGGGTGCCGGGCCGATGTTGACGGCCTCGTCAGCCAGTTCGACGTGGCGCGCGTCCTTGTCGGCGTCGGAGTACACCGCGACGGTTTTGATGCCCATCTTGCGGGCGGTCAGGATGACGCGGCAGGCGATTTCACCTCGATTTGCGATCAGTATTTTTTTAAACATAAGCTCTTTCCATCGAGGTGAAACCGCCTGCGCACGCTACGCGTGCCATGCAATTTAGCTGCGCTGCTGCAGCGCTTCGCGCTTGGTCACCGCGATTGGCTATGAGAATTTTGGTAAACATGATGATGTCCAGTCGATTTTCTTTTTTGATACGCGGCAGCTCAGTATTCCCGCAGCAACCAGCCTGAAAAGCAGGCGAAATACTCGCGCGTCCATGCGTTGTAGCGCATATAAAGCGGTGTCAAGGCACCCGCCGTGCGCACATGGGACCAGCCCGCTTTTTCGGCAATCCAGCCGGCGCGCAGCGTGTGAAAGTCGCTGGTCACCAGCACCATGGGCACATCCCGTTTCACACCCGCAGCCTCCAGCAGACGCGCCGAAAACACCAGGTTTTCATACGTGCTGGTGCTTTGGTCTTCCAGGTTGATGCGCGCGGCATCCAGCCCAAGGCCGACCAGGTAGTCGGCCATCACACGCGCTTCAGGAATCTGCTGCTTGAAGTCCGTTCCGCCGCTGACCACGACCCGCGCCCGGGGATGTTGCCCGGCGAGGCTGTAGGCCAGTTTGAGGCGCTCCGCCAGGGTCGGGGAGGCTTGCCCGTTCGGCGTGCTTGAGCCGAGAACCACGATGATCCGCGGATCGGCATCTCCCGCAGCCGAAGGCTGCAGCCGCTGCAGGACAACAAAAAAGACCAGCAGGGAGGCCAGCCACAGGAAGAACCCGGTGAGTACCAGCCGCCAGGCGAGCCATCGCCAGCGGCGTCCGCGCAGCCACCTATGCCAACGTTCGGCGAACCATGAAAGCGCGATCAGCACCGTCGCGATGACTGCCGGCACGATCACGCCGAGGTGCGTGACCTTGGCCGTCACGAGGTAAAGGCAGTCGACCAGCAACAGGAGGCCGATCGCCAGCTGCAGCCAGCGCATGATCCCCGGACGGTACCTGCCGGGTGTCGGGCCAGAAATGTCCAAGGCGAAAATTCCGGACATGGCTTACAGCGGGATGTTCCCGTGCTTGCGCCACGGGTTCTCGATCTTCTTGTCGCGCAGCATGACCAGCGAGCGGCAGATGCGCTTGCGGGTTTCGTGCGGCAGGATCACGTCGTCGATAAAGCCGCGCGCGCCGGCCACAAAGGGGTTGGCGAAGCGGGCCTTGTATTCGGCCTCTTTGGCGGCCAGCTTGGCCGGGTCGCCCTTGTCTTCACGGAAGATGATTTCCACCGCGCCCTTGGCGCCCATCACCGCGATCTCCGCGTTGGGCCAGGCGAAGTTGACATCGCCGCGCAGATGCTTGGACGCCATCACGTCGTAGGCGCCGCCGTAGGCCTTGCGCGTGATCACCGTGATCTTGGGCACGGTGCACTCGGCGTAGGCGTACAGCAGCTTGGCGCCGTGCTTGATGATGCCGCCGTATTCCTGGCTGGTGCCTGGCATGAAGCCGGGAACGTCGACAAAGGTGATCACCGGGATGTTGAAGGCGTCGCAAAAGCGCACAAAACGCGCGGCCTTGATGGAACTCTTGATGTCCAGGCAGCCGGCCAGCACCAGGGGCTGGTTGGCGACGATGCCCACTGTCTGCCCTTCCATGCGGGCAAAACCGATGATGATGTTCTTCGCGTACTCGGGCTGGATCTCGAAAAAATCACCGTCGTCCACCGTCTTGACGATGAGCTCCTTCATGTCGTACGGCTTGTTCGGGTTCTCGGGCACCAGAGTGTCCAGGCTCAGGTCCATGCGGCCGGCCGGGTCCGCGCTGGGGCGAATCGGCGCTTTCTCGCGGTTGTTCAACGGCAGGTAGTTGTACAGACGGCGCAGCATCAGCAGCGCCTCGACGTCGTTTTCGAATGCCAGGTCGGCCACACCACTGCGCGTGGTATGGGTGGTGGCACCGCCGAGTTCCTCGGCCGTGACTTCCTCGTGCGTCACGGTCTTGACGACCTCGGGCCCCGTAACAAACATATAGGAGCTGTCCTTGACCATGAAGATGAAGTCGGTCATGGCCGGCGAGTACACCGCGCCGCCGGCGCAGGGGCCCATAACCATGCTGATCTGCGGCACCACACCGGAAGCCATCACGTTGCGCTGGAACACGTCGGCATAACCGCCCAGCGAGGCCACGCCTTCCTGGATGCGGGCGCCACCCGAGTCGTTGAGCCCGATGACGGGCGCGCCCACCTTCATGGCCTGGTCCATCACCTTGCAGATCTTCTCGGCATGGGCTTCGCTCAAGGCGCCGCCGAACACCGTGAAATCCTGGCTGAAGACAAACACCAGGCGGCCGTTGATCATGCCGTAGCCGGTGACCACACCGTCGCCGGGGATCTTGTTGTCCTGCATGCCAAAGTCGGTGCAGCGGTGCTCGACGAACATGTCCCACTCTTCGAACGTGCCTTCGTCCAGCAGGAGCTCCAGCCGCTCGCGCGCCGTCAGCTTGCCTTTGCCGTGCTGCGCGTCTATGCGCTTCTGACCGCCGCCCAGGCGGGCCGCGGCGCGTTTCTTTTCGAGTTGTTCGAGTATTTCTTGCATGGTGTGTTCCGCAATGTCGACAGTGAAAACTTACTTGGTTGAATCAAACAAAAGGCGCGCGGCGGCCTGGCTCATGCGGCGCGAGTCGTGCCCTACGCCCGGCACCGTGACGCGCTCCCAGGCCAGCGATGTGCCCAGCTTCTGCGCCTGCGTGGTGGCCTGCGCAAAGAAGTTGCTGCCGCGCTCAAACCGGTTCGCGCCCTGTGCCGTGGCCTGCCTGGCCTTCGGCAGGTTGGCCGCGTCGGTCTGGATGTCGGCCTCGCCGAGCAGCACGACAAGTTTGCGCGCAAAAACCTGCTTGAGCTTGTCGGGGCTGACGATGCTCTCGTCCAGTGCGTAGGGAAACTTGTCGTCCGTCAGGCCAGGATAACGGGGCATGGTGTAGCTGCCGGCATTGGCGGCCACGGCGACGGAAACGCGGGGCGCCTCCGTCAGCAGCATGAAGCGATGCACGAACTGCCCGCCGGCTGAGTGGCCGAAGAGCAGATAGTCGGACGCCGTGAGCCCCTCGTCGGCACGGACAAAATCGAAAAGATGCTCAATGATCTGGAAGGACCATTTGCTGCGGTCGCGCGTCTCGATGCCGCCCATATTGAACAGCCGGGAAGAAAATCGCGCCTCGTCGAACTCCGGGGCCAGCACGATGAGCTTGTTTTTCTCGGCAAAAGGCATCCAGTTGTCGCGCATGCGCGAACCCTGGCGCTCCGCGCCATGGATCACCATCATCACCCTGGCATCGGGGCCGGCGCTGCGCGCCTTGTAGTAGTGCACGGTGACGGGCTTGTCCGCGAAATAGCCCTTGTCAGTGAAGACAAAGCTCTGCGGCTCGCCGGCCACCATGCCACCCGCCCAGGCCAGGCAGGCCTGCAGAAGCAGAACGCAGAGGATGACTATCTTCTTCATCGGTCCCATCCCTTGGCGGCAAGCGCCAGCAAACTACGGGCGGCTGTCGAGGGCGCGACTTCGCCGCGCGCCACCTCGGCCAGCAGGCCGGGCAGGCGCTCGTGCACCTGCGGGTCCTGGCGAAAGGCCTGCTTGAGGCCGGCATCTATGCGCTCCCACATCCAGGAGAGCGACTGCTGCTGGCGCCGGGTGGCGAGACGGCCGTTGGCAAGCTGCAAGGCCTTGAACTCTGTCACGGCTTTCCAGAACACGTCCACGCCTTTGTTATGAAGCGCGCTGAGCTGGATCACCCGCGGGTGCCAGTTCTTGTCAAAGTTGGCCGCCTGCGTGCTGTCCATGGCATTGTTGACCAGGCCGAACAGGCGCATCGCCGAGGTGATCTGCGCTTCAGCCCGCATGGCCGCGTCGGCGTCGATGTCGGCCTTGTTGATGATGACCAGGTCGGCCAGTTCCATCACGCCCTTCTTGATCGCCTGCAGGTCGTCGCCGGCATTGGGCAGTTGCATCAGCACAAACATGTCGGTCATGTTGGCAACGGCGGTTTCGCTCTGGCCCACACCCACGGTCTCGACGATCACCACGTCATAGCCGGCGGCTTCGCAGACCAGCATGGCCTCGCGCGTCTTTTCGGCCACGCCGCCCAGGTTGCCGCTGGAGGGGCTGGGCCGGATGTAGGCGCGCTCGTGCACCGAGAGCTTTTCCATGCGGGTCTTGTCGCCCAGGATGGAACCGCCCGAGACGGAAGAGGAAGGATCGACGGTGAGCACCGCGACACGGTGACCCTGTGCGATCAGGTGCAAACCCAGCACTTCGATAAAGGTGGATTTTCCGACCCCGGGCACACCGCTGATGCCCAGCCGCATGGCCTTGCCGGTATGGGGCAGCAAGGCCGTCAGCAGTTCGTCGCCCTGGGCGCGGTGGTCGGCACGGGTGGACTCCAGCAGCGTGATGGCCTTGGCGATGGCGCGGCGCTGGGCCATCGCGTCCGGGCCCATGATGGCCTGGAGGAAATCAGGCGCGGCCATCACGCCACGCGCTCCACCGCGGGCCATTCATAGTGCAGGTCGACGCCCTCTTCGCCCTGCAGCACAAAGCCATGGCGCAGGTAGAAGCGGTTGGCATCGCTTTCTTTCAGCGCAGTCAGCTTCACGGCCAGACCGCGCTCGCGCGCCTGGGCCAGCACCTGGCCGAGCACCCAGGCGCCTATGCCTTGGCCGCTGGCCTTGCTGCGCAGGTAAAGATGGTCAAGCCGCAGGGCCGCCTGGCCTTCGGGCTTGAGCGTGAAAAAACCCACGCGCTCGCCGTCCAGCAGGATGTGTTGCATGTACTGCGGCAAAAATCCCGCTGACAAGCGCTCGCGCGAGCGCGCGAGGTCAAAGCGGCCGACGCGCTCCAGGCTGGGCCGCATCGCGTCTATGCGCAAGGCCAGCATGTCCTCGAAGTCGCCGGCAAGCACCGGCTGCAGGGACAGGCGCAAACTGATATCCGTCACCGCGGGCTCACTTCGCAACAGCGGCGCGAATCTGTTCCAGCACGTCCTTGGCGCTGGCCGGGATCGGCGTGCCCGGGCCGTAGATGCCTTTCACGCCGGCCTCATACAGCATCTCGTAGTCCTGCCGCGGAATCACGCCGCCCACAAACACGATGATGTCGTCGGCGCCCTGCTTCTTGAGCTCGGCGATGATGGCCGGCACCAGCGTCTTGTGGCCGGCGGCCAGCGTGGAGACGCCCACGGCGTGCACGTCGTTTTCAATCGCCTGGCGCGCGCACTCTTCAGGCGTCTGGAACAGCGGACCCATGTCCACGTCGAATCCCAGGTCGGCGAAGGCCGTGGCCACCACCTTGGCGCCGCGGTCGTGGCCGTCCTGGCCCAGCTTGGAGATCATCACGCGCGGGCGGCGGCCCTGCTCTTCGGCGAAGGCGTTGATCTCGGACTTGAGTGTTTCCCAGCCTTCGGCGGAGTCATAAGCGGCAGCGTACACACCGGTCACCTTTTGTGTATCGGCGCGGTGGCGCCCGTAAACTTTTTCGAGGGCATCGCTGACCTCGCCCACCGTGGCGCGCAGGCGCACGGCCTTGATACTGAGGTCCAGCAGGTTGCCACTGTTATTTTCGGCGGCCGCCGTCAAGGCGTCCAGCGCCGCCTGCACCGCCGCACTGTCGCGTTTGGCCTTGATGGCGTTCAGGCGAGTGATCTGCCCGTCGCGCACGGCCACGTTGTCGATGTCGCGCGACTCGATGGCGTCTTCGGTCTTGAGTTTGTATTTGTTGACGCCGACGATGACGTCTTTGCCGCTGTCGATGCGCGCCTGCTTCTCCGCTGCGGCGGCTTCGATCTTGAGCTTGGCCCAGCCGCTGTCGACGGCCTTGGTCATGCCGCCCATGGCCTCGACCTCCTCGATGATGGCCCAGGCGGCGTCAGCCATGTCCTGGGTGAGCTTTTCCATCATGTAGCTGCCGGCCCAGGGGTCTATCACGTGGGGAATGTGGGTTTCTTCCTGGATGATGAGCTGGGTATTGCGGGCGATACGGGCGCTGAACTCGGTGGGCAGCGCAATCGCTTCGTCAAACGAGTTGGTGTGCAGGCTTTGCGTACCGCCAAAAACCGCGGCCATGGCTTCTATGGTGGTGCGTACCACGTTGTTGTACGGGTCCTGCTCGGTCAGGCTCCAGCCGGAGGTCTGGCAGTGGGTGCGCAACATCAGGCTCTTGGGACTCTTGGCATTAAAGCCCTTCATGATGCGGCACCACAGCAGGCGGGCGGCGCGCATCTTGGCGACTTCGAGGTAGAAGTTCATGCCGATGGCCCAGAAGAAGCTCAGGCGCCCGGCGAATTCATCCACGTCCAGGCCCTTGCCCAGTGCGGTTTTCACATACTCTTTCCCGTCGGCCAAAGTGAAGGCCAATTCCAGCGCCTGGTTGGCGCCGGCTTCCTGCATGTGGTAACCCGAAATCGAGATCGAGTTGAACTTCGGCATGTTCTGCGCCGTGTATTCAATGATGTCGCCGATGATGCGTATGCTGGGCTGGGGCGGGAAGATATAGGTGTTGCGGACCATGAACTCCTTGAGGATGTCGTTCTGGATGGTTCCGCTCAATTTGTCCTGGCTCACGCCCTGCTCTTCGGCCGCGACCACATAGCCCGCCAGCACCGGCAGCACCGCGCCGTTCATGGTCATGGAGACGCTGACCTTGTCCAGCGGGATCTGGTCGAACAGGATCTTCATGTCCTCCACCGAATCGATGGCCACACCGGCCTTGCCCACGTCGCCGGTCACGCGCGGGTGGTCACTGTCGTAGCCGCGGTGCGTGGCCAAGTCAAACGCCACCGACACGCCCTGCCCGCCGGCGGCCAGCGCCTTGCGGTAGAAGGCATTGGATTCCTCGGCCGTGGAAAAGCCCGCGTACTGGCGGATCGTCCAGGGGCGCACCGCATACATGGTGGCCTGCGGGCCGCGGATAAAAGGCTCGAAACCCGGCAGCGTGTTGGTATGGGGAAGATCTTTAGTGTCTTCGGCGGTGTACAGCGGCTTGACGCTGATGCCGTCCGGCGTCTGCCAGTTCAGCGCTTCCAGATTGCCGCCGGGAGCCGACTTGGCGGCCGCTTTGGCCCAGGCCTCAAGGCCGGCGGCGGGAAATTCAGGTTCGGGAGGACGCTTGGACATGGGATGTTTACCGTAACAGGATCTGCAGAGGCTGGCGATGCACACCAGGACCCTGGAGATGGGATTCGTGATCGCTCCAAGTTTACATCATTTATAATTATTGATGCAAAATTCAGTTTGGAGTAAGATGCCTGCAGCGCTGACAGGAAGCAGCGTGCACCAAGCTCGCCTTACTTATTAAAAACACCCCTATGTCCATGGCCGCCGTGTCCCTGACTCCCCGAGCGCTTTATGAAGAAGTCGCCGAGCTTTTGCGCCAGCGCATTTTCAACCGCGAACTGGCGCCGGGCAGCTGGATAGACGAACTCAAGCTGGCCGAGGAATACGGCATCAGCCGCACGCCGCTGCGCGAGGCCCTCAAGGTGCTCGCCACCGAGGGCCTGGTCACCATGAAGGTACGGCGCGGCGCTTACGTGACGGAAGTCTCCGAACGCGACCTGACCGACGTCTACCACCTGCTCTCCCTGCTGGAAAGCGACGCGGCCGGCGTGGTGGCCACCCAGGCGACCCCGTCCCAGCTCAAGGAACTGCAGGGCCTGCATGAGGAACTCGAAAAAGCCGTCGGCAACCGCGAGCGCTTTTTCGAGATCAACGAGGCCTTTCACATGCGCCTGCTGGAAATCGCCAACAACCGCTGGCGCGACCAGATGGTGGCCGACCTGCGCAAGGTGATGAAGCTCAACCGCCACAACTCGCTGCTCAAAAGCGGCCGCATTGAAGAATCCCTGGCCGAGCACCGCGCCATCATGCAGGCGCTGGCCGCGCGCGACGCCGACGGCACCGCGCAGCGCATGCGCGAACATTTCAGGAACGGGCTGGAAGCCGCGGGCTGAGAACTGCTCACGGCTTGAACAGCATCAGGCCTGCGGCAGCGCCTCCCAGTGCTGAACCACCTTGCCGTGCTTGTCCACACTCTCAAGCTGGACGCGAAAACCCCACAGGCTCGCGATGTGCTTGATCACCTCCTGGACGTCGTCCGTCAGCGTCCGGTCGTTGTGGCGGCTGTGGCGCAAGGTCAGCGAACGGTTCCCACGCACGTCCACGTCCCAGACCTGTATGTTCGGCTCGCGGTAGTTCAGGTCATGCTGGCGCGACAGCGCCTCGCGCACGTGCCGGTAGCCGGCCTCGTCATGGATGGCCGCAACTTCAAGCTCGGACCTGCTCGCGTCATCCACCACTGAAAAGAGGCGGAATTCGCGTATCAGGCGCGGCGAAAGGTATTGCCCGATGAAACTTTCATCGCGGAAATGCCGCATCGCGTAGTCCAGCGTCTCCAGCCAGTTTGAACCGGCCACGTCCGGCAACCACTGCCGGTCTTCCTCGGTGGGGGACTCGCAGATGCGCTTGAGGTCGCTGAACATGGCAAACCCCAGCGCATAGGGGTTGACGCCGTTGTAGCCCGGATGCGTTACCGGCGGCTGGTAAATGACGTTGGTGTGGGATCGCAGGCATTCGATCATGAAACCGTCGGTCAGCAAGCCCTCGTCATACAGCGAATTGAGCAGCGTGTAATGCCAGAAGGTAGCCCAGCCTTCATTCATGATCTGGGTCTGGCGCTGCGGGTAAAAATACTGGCCGATCTTGCGCACGATGCGGATCACCTCGCGTTGCCAGGGCTCCAGCAAGGGCGCGTTTTTCTCGATGAAATACAGAATGTTTTCCTGCGGCTCCGGCGGAAAACGGCGATTCGTTTTTTCAGCCGGCTTGTCGGCCGGTTTGGGCACCGTGCGCCACAGGTCATTGAGCTGCTGCTGCAGATAGGCCTCGCGGTCCTTGCGGCGGGCCTCTTCCTCCGCCAGGGACAGCTTCTGCGAACGCTGGTAACGGTCCACGCCGTGGCTCATCAGGGCGTGGCAGGAGTCCAGCAGCTGCTCGACCGCCTCCCAGCCGTGGCGCTCCTCACACTCGGCAATATAGGCCCGCGCATACACCAGGTAGTCGACGATGGCCGCGGCGTCGGTCCACATCTGGAACAGGTAGTTGCCTTTGAAGAAGGAGTTGTGGCCGTAGCAGGCATGCGCCATCACCAGCGCCTGCATGGGCATGGTGTTTTCTTCCATCAGATAGGCGATGCAGGGGTTGGAATTGATCACGACCTCGTAAGCCAGCCCCATCTGGCCGCGCCGGTAATTTTTTTCCGTCGAGATGAACTGCTTGCCGAAGGACCAGTGCCGGTAGTTCACCGGCATGCCCACCGAGGCATAGGCGTCAATCATCTGTTCTGCGGTGATGACCTCGAGTTGCACCGGGTAGGTGTCCAGGCCGAAGGCCTTTGCCTTTCGCGCGATCTCGCCGTGGTAGAGCTCGATCAACTCGAAGGACCAGTCGGACGGGCTGGGCAGGCAGGCATGCCGGCGCCCGGTGCCGGGCAAGCCTGGTGCCGCCACTTCGGCGGGCTTCTTCGTGCTCTTTGTCATGGCTTGACGCCTTTTTTGAACAACTCCCTGAACACCGGGAATATCTCGTCCGCGCCGCCCACCTTGCGCATCGCAAAGTTCCGGTTGGCCTCCTGCACCTGGGTGTACTCTTCCCAGAGGTTCTGGTCTTCCTCGCCCACCTGGACATAGGCGAAGTAGCGCGACACGGGCAGCAGCTTGTTGACCAGCAGTTCACGGCAGCGCGCCGAATCCTGGTGCCAGTTATCGCCGTCCGAAGCCTGGGCGCCATAGATGTTCCAGTCGCCGGGCGGGTAGCGCTCCTGGATGATCTGGTGCATCAAGGCCAGCGCGCTGGACACCACGGTGCCGCCGGTTTCGGTGGACTGGAAAAATTCTTCTTCGGACACCTCGGTCGCCTGGGTGTGATGGCGAATGAAGATGACGTCGGTCTTTTCGTAATGTTTCCGGAGGAACAGGTACAGCAGGATAAAAAAACGCTTGGCGATGTCCTTGCGCGTTTCATCCATGGAGCCCGAGACGTCCATCAGGCAAAACATGACCGCCTTGGAGGTGGGCTGCGGCACCCTGACCCGGTTGCGGTAACGCAGGTCGAAAGGATCAAAAAAGGGGATGGTCTTGAGGCGCCGGCGAAGCGTGTCGATCTGCGTCCTCAGGGAAAGAATTTCGTCGGGCAGATCCGGCGCATCGCGCAGGGCCAGCGCCAGTTGCGCCTCCAGCTCGTGCACCTGCCGCCGCGTCTCCCCGCCTATGGCGATGCGCCGGCTGAGCGCGACGCGCAGCGAACGCACCACATGCAGATTGGTCGGCGTTCCGTCCGAGATGAAACCGGCGCGGCGGGATTTCCACTCAGGGGCATCGGGCAGAAGCTGGGTGCGTATGAGGTCGGGCAGCGCAAGGTCATCAAAAAAATACTGCATGAACTCTTCGCGCGTGATGCGAAAGACAAAGTCGTCCTCACCCTCGCCGTCGGGGCTGGCCTCGCCGCCCGAGCCGCCACCGCCGCCGCCCTTGGGCCGCGCGATGCGGTCGCCGCGCACGTATTCGCGGTTGCCGGGGTGCACGGTCTCACGCGTGCCGCCGGTGTGCCCAAACACGGGCTGGTAGACGTCGCGCCGCGGCACGGTGACGTCTTCTCCCTGCTCGATGTCGTGGATGCTGCGGCCCGCGACGGCACGGCGCACGGTATCGCGTATCTGCTCGCGGAAGCGGCGCAGAAACCGCTCGCGGTTGCCGATGGACTTGTTCTTTCCCGACAAGCGCCTGTCAATGACTTGCTGGAGCACGGTGATCTCCGGTCACATACACATGACGCGCCCGCCACGGCGCGCCGCGGGCCTCAGGAACTCTTGCGTACACGCAGGTACCAGTCGCACAACAAGCGGACCTGCCGCGTGGTATACCCCTTGGCGACCATGCGGTTGACGAAATCCTCGTGTTTTTGCTGCTCGTCCGCGCTGGCCTTGGCATTGAAGGAAATCACCGGCAACAGGTCTTCGGTGTTCGAGAACATTTTTTTCTCGATCACGGTGCGCAGCTTTTCGTAGCTGGTCCAGACCGGGTTCTTGCCCGCGTTGTTGGCCCGCGCGCGCAGCACAAAATTGACGATCTCGTTGCGGAAGTCTTTCGGGTTGCTGATGCCGGCAGGTTTCTCGATTTTTTCGAGTTCGGCATTGAGCGACGAGCGGTCAAAGATTTCCCCGGTATCGGTGTCGCGGTATTCCTGGTCCTGGATCCAGAAGTCGGCGTAGGTCACGTAGCGGTCGAAAATATTCTGCCCGTACTCCGAATACGACTCCAGGTAGGCGGTCTGGATTTCCTTGCCGATGAACTCGGCGTAACGCATGGCCAGGATTTCCTTGATGTAGGCCAGGTACTTCTGCTCGGTTTCGGGCGGGAACTGTTCGCGCTCGATCTGCTGCTCCAGCACATACATCAGGTGCACCGGGTTGGCCGCGATTTCGGTGGAATCGAAGTTGAACACCTTGGACAAAATCTTGAAGGCGAAGCGCGTCGAGATTCCGTTCATCCCCTCATCGACACCCGCGTAGTCGCGGTATTCCTGGTAGCTCTTGGCTTTCGGGTCGGTGTCCTTGAGGTTTTCGCCGTCATACACCTGCAGCTTGCTGAAGATGCTGGAACTCTCGGGTTCCTTGAGGCGCGTCAGCACGGCGAACTGCGCCATCATCTTCAAGGTGCCGGGCGAGCAGATGGCGTTATGCAGCGACGAGTTGTGGATCAGCTTTTCATAAATCTTCACTTCTTCCGAAACGCGTAGGCAATATGGAATCTTGACGATGTAGATCCGGTCCAGGAAAGCCTCGTTGTTCCTGTTGTTCTTGAACGCCTTCCACTCGCTTTCGTTGGAGTGCGCCATCACGATGCCGTCGAAGGGAATCGCGCCAAAGCCTTCGGTGCCCTTGAAGTTGCCCTCCTGGGTGGCGGTCAGCAAGGGGTGCAGCACCTTGATCGGCGCCTTGAACATCTCGACAAATTCCAGCAGGCCCTGGTTGGCCAGGCACAATCCGCCTGAATAACTGTAGGCGTCCGGATCGTCCTGGGCATAGGTTTCCAGCTTGCGGATGTCGATCTTGCCGACCAGCGAAGAAATGTCCTGGTTGTTTTCGTCGCCGGGCTCGGTCTTGGAAATCGCGCACTGCTTCAGGATGGAAGGGAAACGCTTGACCACGCGAAAACGTCGGATGTCGCCGCCGTATTCCTCAAGGCGCTTGACGGCCCATGGCGACATCACCCGCTGCAGGTAGCGCGGCGCAATGCCGTACTGGGTTTCGAGCAAGGGAGCGTCCTCGGCATTGTTGAACAGGCTGAGCGGCGACTCGTTGACGGGCGAACCCTTCAAGGCATAAAAAGGCACTTGCTCCATCAGCTGTTTGAGCCGCTCGGCGATCGACGACTTGCCTCCGCCAACGGGGCCCAGCAAATAAAGAATCTGCTTTTTCTCTTCCAGGCCCTGCGCGGCATGGCGAAAGTAGGAAACCACCTGCTCGATGGGGTCCTCAAGGCCGTAGAAGTCGCGAAATGCCGGGTAGATCTTGATGATCTTGTTGCCGAACAGGCGCGACAGACGCTGGTCATGCCGGGTGTCCAGCAGTTCGGGTTCGCCGATCGCGGCGAGCATGCGCTCGGCCGCGGTGGCGTAGACGAGAGGACTGCGCTTGCAGGCATCGAGGTAGTCCTCGATGGACAGTTCCTCTTCTCGCGTCTGTTCATAACGCGTCAGAAAATTACGGACGACATCCATAAATCCTCCTATACGCGCGGGAACCGAAGGAACCCTGGCCCGTGATGAAAATCCGCCCCGGATTCCGCGCTATGCATCGAACTGTTGTCTCACATCGAGTGAGTGATAGACCGCAGCATCAATGGAAAGTTCCAATGAACAATCAACTCCATTATTTTCCAAATGCGCGAATACGTACAGTCAATTTTTTTAAAGAAACCGGAAGATGTGTATGTGCATGTGCTCATGCAGGCTTCGGTGCGCATCAAGCCTATCGCCTCGATGGCGTTGCTATGTTTTCAATAGCTGTGCGCTCAGGAAATCAAGCAGCTACAGGCTGATTTACTGAAGAGGAAATTCGCCCACCGGCATCAGCGCCTCAAGCCAGGTCGCATGAAAAAAGCAAGGCTCATGCACGCGCATTTCATGAACGGGCAGCGAGGCCGCAAGCTGAAACCGCCAACGTGTGTCAGCAATTTCAAGCGCCTTTTGTCAGTATCGGCCTTGAATGTTTTTTAGTCAGCCCCTTGCCGACACCCGTTACAAAAAATACCCCGGGCAAGATCAATGCGGCACCCACCGCGTGGTGCCAGCCCAACGGTTCGCCCAGCACACCCCAGGCGGCCAGCGCCGCATACAGAGGGCCCAGGTAAAGCGACACCGCTACACGGCTGGCGCCGAGGATTTTCTGCGCCCAGCCGTAAATCCAGTAGGCGCCCAGCCCCGGCACGATCGCGGCCACCACAATCAGCAGCAGGCCGTAGCCGCTCAAGGGCAACGCGTCTGCTCGCGACATCTCCCAGGCCGTCAAGGGGACCAGCACCAGCGTGCCGCCTATGCAGATGGCCGCCAGGCGGGCCGTGGCGCCGAGCGGGCTGGGCCACTGCTTTTGCAGCAAGGCATAAGCCGCCCATGACACCGTGGCGGCCACGATCCACAGGTCTCCCGCCGAGAACTGCACACCGGCCAGCGCTGTCCACTGGCCTTTGACCACGACGTGCACCACGCCGGCAATGGCCAGCACCACGCCCAGGCCCTGGCGCAAGCCCAGGCGCTCACCGAGCCAGATCACCGCGCCCAGTCCTATCAGCACCGGCGACGCCGCATAAATAAGCGCGATGTTCATCGCACCAGTGGAGCGCGCGCCCTGGTAGACCCAGGCGCCGCAGATCACCATGCCCAGGGTGCCCAGCACCAGGTACTGCCACCACACCTTGGTGATGTGGCCGCGCTGGCGCCACAGCTCCGACCGGGTGAGCACCAGCAAAAACAGCGCCGCCAGGCCCCAGCGCCCGAAGGCCAGCAGGTAGGGACCGATCACGCCCGGCGCCTTGCGCGCCACGATGTAGTTGACCGTCCAGAGCGCCGGCACCAGCCAGAGCAGGGCCAGCGCCTGGCGTGCCTGTTTTTGCGCGGAATCAGGCATCGGCCATGGCGGTGGCGTCGGCAAGCGCCGACGGCGATGAGGACGGCATTTCATGCGCCAGCGCCATCACGGCATGCGGCGGCATGTCGCGCAGGCGGTGGTCGCTCCAGACCTGGCGCCAGCGCCGCGCGCCGGGCAGGCCGTTGCGCAAGCCCAGCATGTGGCGCGCGATAGCGCTCTTCGGCGTGCCGTGCTCGGCGGCCTCGCGCACCATGTAGTCGCACATCTGTGCTTCCACGGCTTCACGGGTCAGCGGGGATTCGGCGGCGCCGAAGAAGGCGCTGTCCCAGGAGGCCAGCCACCAGGGGTTGTGGTAGGCCTCGCGGCCAATCATCACGCCGTCAAGCGCGGCTAAATGCCCGGCCACCTCTTCCTGCGTGTTGATGCCGCCGTTGATGCAGATCACCATGTTCGGAAATTCCTGCTTGAGGCGATGCACGAGCTCATAGCGCAGCGGCGGCACCTCGCGGTTTTCCTTGGGCGAGAGGCCCTTGAGCCAGGCGTTGCGGGCATGCACGATAAAGACCTCGCAGCCGGCCTCGCTGACCGTGCCGACGAAGTCGCGCACGAACTCGTAACTTTCAGCCTTGTCGATGCCGATGCGGTGCTTGACCGTGACCGGGACATCGACCACGTCGACCATGGCCTTGACGCAATCGGCCACCAGTTGCGGCTCGGCCATCAGGCAGGCTCCGAAAGCCCCGCGCTGCACACGTTCGCTGGGGCAACCGCAGTTGAGGTTGATTTCGTCATAGCCCCATTGCTCGCCCAGTTGGGCGCAGCGCGCAAGGTCCGCGGGTTCGCTGCCACCCAGTTGCAGCGCCACAGGATGCTCTTCGGCATTGAAGCGCAAATGGCGCTCCACGTCGCCGTGGATCAAGGCGCCCGTGGTCACCATCTCGGTGTACAGCAAGGCATGGCGCGACAGCAGCCGGTGAAAATGCCGGCAATGCCTGTCGGTCCAGTCCATCATGGGCGCCACGCTCAGGCGCCAGGGATGGCTGGACGCCGAAACGGGAACACCGGAGAGGCTGGCAGGGGAAAACGGGACGGGCATGCCCCATTTTCCCAGAAAGGGCGTTGCCGGCGGCAGTGCGGGGTTTAAGAACCTTCTTGCCGCCGGGACGCCAGCCGCCAAAGGCTAGGCATGGGCGGTCTTGAGCTCGTCCATCAGCTCCATTTTCCGCTGGCTGAGCTCCTCGGCCAGGGCTACCAGGTCCAGCTCGGACTTGCGGGCCTTGAGGAAAATTTCCTCGCGCTCTTCCTTGACGTGGTGGTCTATGTATTCGCCCAGCACCGTGACCCGGGCGTCATACAGGTCGTCTTCCGGGTCCATGCCCGAAATCTGCGCGATCAGATCCTTGGCCGTGGAGTGCTCCACTTCGGCCTCGTCAAGCAGCGGGTCGTCGTTGATGGCCGCTCGGACCTGGGGATAGAAGATTTCCTCTTCAATCTGCGCGTGCACCGTCAGTTCCTGGCAGATCTGGTCGGCGACCTCGCGCTTGTCTTCGGCGGGCGCATTGCCGTCACACAGCTTTTTATAGGCCGTGAAAAGTTTTTTGACGGCGATGTGGTCGGCGTCGAGCAGGTCGACGGCATCGTGTTTTTTCGCAGGTGCTTTGCTCATGGGCTTCCTCTTGGGGGTTGGTCGTTGGTTTATCGGCTTTACAAATGAAGGCGGCCGCCAGAAGCCGACCGCTGAGCCAATTTAGGCGGTGCGCAATGGGCTTGGTGTGGGACGCCCCGGAGGCGTCATGTAGGAAAACACGAAGCAGGCCACGGCACTGTGGCGGCGGCGCAAACCGGTGCGCCACGGGCCGCGCAAGGCGGGTAACATGAGCGGTCCATCCATAGCCCCCGGCCACGCTTGAGGCGCAGAAATCCATGACGACCACCCTGCCGCAATCACCCAAGACACAGTTTTCCGCCTCGCGTAATCACGGCCTGCGCCCGCTTGCGCTGCTGATGCCGCTGGCCCTGCTGGCTGCCTGCAGCTCGGTTCCGCTGCCGCCCTGGACACCGCCCGGCCAGCCTGCCGCCGTAGCGGCCCCCGCGCCGGCCGCCCAGCGCCCTTCCGCAGCGACTCCGCCCGCAGCCGTACAGGTGACGCCCGTCGCGCCGGCCGCACAGCCTTTGTCGTCCGCCCCCCAGGCCGATACGCCCGCCCCCTACAGCGCAGCGGTGGCCGCCCGCTTCCCGGCGCCGTCGGTGAGCTACAGCACCCCCGGCCTGCAAGCCGGCCGCAGCGCCTTCACCACTCAGGCCGAAATCCAGGCCTGGCTGCGTGAACAGGCGGCGGCCGCCACGCGCACGCCGGGCATCCGGGCCAGCGTGTTGCCCATAGGCCGCTCGCAACGCGGCGAGACACTGGAAGCGCTGGTCTTGACCCGTGCCGGCGGCACGGACCCCGCCGTCATGCAGGCCGCGGGCAAACCCACGGTGCTGCTGGTCGGCCAGCAGCACGGCGACGAGCCCGCCGGCAGCGAGGCGCTGCTGGTGATCGCCCGTGAACTCGCCCAGGGCCTGCTGCAGCCGGTGCTGGAGCGCATCAACGTGGTCATCGTCCCGCGCGGCAATCCCGACGGCGCCGCCGGCGACCAGCGCGCCACCAGCGGCGGGCTGGACATGAACCGCGACCACCTGCTGCTCAACACGCCCGAGGCCCAGGCCCTGGCCCGGCTGGCCCGCGACTACAACCCGACCGTGGTGGTCGACGCCCATGAATACACGGTAGTGGGCCGCTTCCTGCAGAAATTCGGCACGGTGCAGAAGTTCGACGCGCTGTTCCAGTACGCCACCACGGCCAACCTGCCCGAGTTCCTGACCAAGGCCGCCGAAGAGTGGTACCGCCGCCCGATGCTGGCCGCGCTCAAGAGCCAGAACCTCAGCAGCGAGTGGTACTACACCACGTCCAGCGACCTGGCCGACAAAAAAATCTCCATGGGCGGCACGCAGCCCGACACCGGCCGCAACGTGAACGGCCTGAAAAATGCCGTCAGCCTGCTGATCGAAACGCGCGGCGTCGGCATAGGCCGCCTGCACATCCAGCGGCGGGTGCATACCCAGGTCACCGCGATCACCAGCGTGCTGGCCAGCACCGCCCAGCGCGCCAATGAACTGCACCAGCTGCGCCCCTACCTCGACAAGGAAGTCAGCGCCCAGGCCTGCAAGGAGCAGGCCGTCATCGAAGCCGGCCCCACCGCCGCCCAGTACGAACTGCTGATGCTGGACCCTGTCACCGGCGCCGACAAGGCCGTCAACGTGGACTGGGATTCGGCGCTGGCGCTGCGCACCCTGAAAGCGCGGGCCCGCCCCTGCGGTTACTGGCTGTCGGCAGCCTCCACCGTGGCGGTCGACCGGCTGCGGCTGCACGGCGTGCAGGTCCTGCGCGTTGCCGAACAGGGCTCCATGCTGGGCGACAGCTACCGTGAAATTGCCAGCACCTCGGGCGAGCGCCAGGACGTGCGCGGCGCAATCGCCGACGGCAACGCCATCATCAAGGTGCAGGTCAGCCTGACGCGCGGCGTGGTCGACGTGCCGCGCGGCAGCTACTACGTGCCGCTCAACCAGCCCATGGCCAACCTGGTGGTGGCGGCGCTGGAGCCCGACACCCAGAGCAGCTTTTTTGCCAATCAGATCCTGCGCGGGCTGCAAAGCACGGTGCGCGTGATGGCGGAGCCGACGATCAAGCTAGAGGATCTTTAGCCCCCACGTTCGTTCACTTCGTGTAACTCTCGAGGCCTTGCAGGCCGCGGCTCGCGAGACGCTTCGCCCCTGTCGCCCGTCCAAGCCTGCGCAGGCAGGCTTGGAGCCGCGGGCTCCAGCCCCTCGGGGGCGCTGCGCCTGCGGCCCGGCAAAGCCGGTTCCGCGGCCCTTGCTTGAAAAGAAGAGCCCCCACGTTCGCCCGCTGCGTGTAGCTCTCTGCCCCTAGGGGGGCGCTGCGCCTGCCATCTGGCAAAGCCAGTCCCGCGGCCCCTGCTTGAAGGGGGAAACCCCGTACGCCCTCAACGGCACAGACTTGACGACCGCGTCTTACAGGAAGAGGATGTAAGCGCTGACCGGAAACCCCTGAGTTTCCGCGCCTTAATGATTCGTTGATGCAACGCAATGCATGAAAGGACTCGCCATGAAGCACTTTGAAATGACCAAAAAAATGCTCAGTATGGGCGGCACGTTTTACCCCACCGGCTACGCCTTCATCATGTTCCCGGACGCCGAGGATGCCAAACAGGTGGCCCAGGAACTGGAAGTGAGCAGCGACGGCGTCATGCTGCTGACGCCGGAAGAAGTCATCGAGAGCATCAGCCCCGCCGACGGCCATTCGGACGTGCGCCTGCCGCGTGTCGGCACCGAAGGCGCCACGGTCCATAAATACGTGGACCTGGCCCGCGAGGGCCACCATGCGCTGATGATTCCCGTGCCGAACAAGGAGACCACGGAGCGCATCATGACCGTGGTGCGCAAGGTGCCCTTTTCCTACGCGCAGAAGTACCACAGCCTGGCCATCGAAGACCTCGAATAGCGCCCTGCAGTAGCGCCTGTCCTGCAGAGGCCAAGGGGCAATCGCCGCTGTCTGAGAAATCCGGCCCGGCTTTGAGGCACACTGCGCCTCATGCCCCAGCCCAGCCATCCCGCCTCCACACCCACACCGCGCGCGCAGCAACTGATTGAACAGCTGCAACTCCAGCCCCACCCTGAAGGCGGCTGGTATCGCGAGGTGTTCCGCTCCGAAGGCCAGGTCATGCCGCAGGACGGCAGGCCCGCGCGCAGCGCCCTGACCTCGATTTATTTCCTGCTCGAAGCCGCGCAGCACTCGCGCTGGCACCGCGTGCTGTCCGACGAGGTGTGGGTTCACCTGGAAGGCTCGCCGCTGGAACTCTGGACCTGGGACGCGGCGGACAGCCGCCTGCACGGCGCGATGCTGGGCCCTGTGAGCGCCGCCACCATTCCCCAGCACGTCGTCGCGGCTGGCCTGTGGCAAGCCGCCAGGCCCAACGCCGGAGACACAGCGGGCCACACGCTCGTGGCCTGTATGGTCGGACCGGGATTTGATTTTTCGGATTTCCGGATGATGGAGCCGGGGGGCAGCGAAGCCCGGCGCATCGCTGCCGAGCACCCGCAACTGGCATCCTTGATCTGACCTCACAACATTCAAGAACCTCGAGAACCCCATGATCGACCTGCACTACTGGCCCACGCCCAACGGATGGAAAATTTCCATCATGCTCGAAGAATGCGGCCTGCCCTACCGCCTGGTGCCCGTCAACATCGGCAAGGGTGAGCAGTTCACGCCGGAGTTTTTGGCCATCAGCCCCAACAACCGCATGCCGGCCATCGTCGACCATGCGCCCGCCGGCGGCGGCGCCCCCGTGCCGGTGTTTGAAAGCGGAGCCATCCTGCTCTACCTGGCCGAAAAAACCGGCCGCTTCCTGCCCACGGGATTGCGCGAGCGCTACCAGGCCCTGCAATGGCTGATGTGGCAGATGGGCGGGCTGGGCCCCATGGCGGGGCAGAACGGCCACTTTCTTTTGTACGCGCCCGAGAAAATCCCCTACGCCATGGAGCGCTACGGCAAGGAAGTGGACCGGCTTTACGGCGTGCTCGATGCCCAGCTGGCGCGCACGGGCACACATGTGGCCGGCGCCGATTACTCCATTGCCGACATGGCCATTTTCCCCTGGGTGTGCACGCACAAGGCCCAGCAGGTGGATCTGCAAAAGTTTCCCCACGTGCAGCGCTGGTACGACGCCTTGTTTGAAAGGCCCGCCGTCAGGCGCGGACTGGACCTGGGCAAGGAGCTGCGCGCGCCGGCGCTGACCGAAGAGGCGCGCAAAGCCCTGTTCGGGCAGACCGCGCAAAGCGTGCGCGAAGGCGCTCACAAGCGCTTCCTGATTTCCCCCACAAAGAGACAGACCATGATTGAATTTTTCTTCGACTGCTCCAGCCCCTGGACTTACATCGCCTTTCGCAATATCCAGCCGTTGGCGGCCGAGCTTCAGGAAACCATAGCCTGGAAGCCTGTGCTGGTGGGCGGGATCTTCAACAGCGTCAACAAGGGCATTTACGCAGCGCGCGAAGACATGGACACCCCCAAAAACCGCTACACGCTCAAGGACGTGCAAGACAACGCGCGCGAAGCGGGCCTGGAGATCGCCTTCCCGCCCAAGGTATTCCCGGTCAACAGCGTCAAAGCCATGCGCGGCTGCCTGTGGATCGCGCAGGATACGGCGGCCAGGCCGCACTACCTGGCCTTCATTGAGGCCACTTTCGCGGCCTATTTCACGCGCGAGGAAGACATCTCGCAGGACGAGGTGCTGGCCGCCATTTGCCGGCAAGTGGGCATTGACGCTGAAGCGTTCGCGGCGGGCATCGCCACATCCGGCATCAAGGAGCAGCTCAAAGCCAACACCGACGAAGCCATACGCCGAGGCGCCTTCGGCTCACCCACCTTTTTTGTCGGCGAGGACATGTATTTCGGCAACGACAGGCTGGCGCTGGTGCGCTCGGCCGTGCTGCGCGCCAGGGCCAAAAATTAAGAGCGTGCGCCCAAACCCATCACAAAGAAACGCCACCATGCACATCGCCATCCTCACCTTCGAAGGCTTCAACGAACTCGACTCGTTGATCGCGCTCGGCATCCTCAACCGGGTCAAGCTGCCTGGCTGGCGAGTCTCCATCGCCAGCCCGGCAGCGCGCGTCCGGTCCATGAACGGCGTAGTGCTTGAAGCGCAAGCCTCGCTTGCCGAGGCCGGCACGGCCGACGCGGTCATCGTCGGCAGCGGCATGCGCACGCGCGAAGTGGTCGCCGATGCGGCCTTGATGGCGCAATTGCGGCTGGATCCTTCACGCCAGTTGCTGGGCGCGCAGTGCTCGGGAACGCTGGTGCTGGCAAAACTGGGCTTGATCAATGGCGTGCCGGCGTGCACCGACCTGACGACCAAACCCTGGGTCGAGGAAGCCGGTGTCGAGGTGTTGAACCAGCCTTTTGTGGCCAGGGGCAATGTTGCCACGGCGGGCGGCTGCCTGGCGTCGCAGTACCTGGCCGCCTGGGTGATTGCCCGCCTGGTGGGCCTTGAAGAGGCACGCAGCGCGATGCACTACGTCGCGCCCGTGGGAGAAAAAGAAGACTACGTCGCGCGCGCGATGAAGAACATCACGCCTTTCATGGACACGGCGCTGGCCACGGCCTGAGGCAGCACTAGTGGCTTGCGCCTGGTGTTGTGGCTGAGGCGGCCGCGCCGGAGCGCTCCAGCACATGGCGGGTCATGGACTGCGCGAGCTCGTGCTCGCCGAGGAAAACCTTGCCGGCCTTCTCGCTGGCTAGCAGCCGCGCTTCGGCCTCGTTGTGGGTGCGCACCACGATTTCAATGGCGGGGTTGAGCGCCCGCGCCGTCGCCACCATCTGCCGCACGTCCAGCGTGTCGGGTGTGGCGATCACCAGCATGCGCGCCTGCGCGATGTGCGCCTGCACCAGCACCTCGGCCTCCACCGCGTCGCCCGACACGGCGGCTATGCCCTGCGCCCGTAGCCGCTCCACCGCTTCGCGGTTCTGCTCGGCCACCACAAAAGCGATGTGATTTTCCTTGAGCGCCTCGGCGATGCGACGCCCCACCCGCCCGTAGCCGACCAGCACCACGTGGTGCGACAGATATTTTTCGTCGGTGGTGGCCGGCAACTCGGCGGTCGGGTCGTCGCGCGCTTCGAGCTTGCGTGCCAGCGGCGACTTGGCCAGTATCCATTGCTGCAGCGGCTCCACCGCCTTGAACACCAGCTGGTTGAGCGCGATCGAGATCAGGGCGCCGGCCAGTACCAGGCTTTGCCCCTCGGGCGGCAGCAGGCCCAGCGAAGCACCCAGGCCGACCAGGATGAAGGAGAACTCGCCGATCTGCGCCAGGCTGGCCGAGACCGTGAGCGCGGTGTTGAGCGGGTAGCGGAAGGCCAGTACCAGCACGCCGGCCGCCAGCGTCTTGCCCACGATGATGATGCCGACCACGGCCAGCACCTGCAGCGGCCGCTCGAGCAGCACCCAGGGGTCGAACAGCATGCCCACCGACACGAAGAAAAGCACGGCGAAAGCGTCGCGCAGGGGCAGCGACTCTTCGGCGGCCCGGTGGCTGAACTCGGATTCCCGCATCACCATGCCGGCGAAGAAGGCGCCCAGCGCGAAAGACACGCCGAACAGCGCCGTTGCGCCGAAGGCGATGCTCACGGCGGCGGCCACCACGCACAGCGTGAACAGCTCGCGCGAACCGGTGCGCTGCACCTGCCACAGCACCCAGGGGAAGAAGCGGCGCCCCACCACCAGCATCAGGGCCACAAAACCGCCCACCTGCAGCAGCGTGATGCCCAGCGTTTTCCACAGCGCGTTGACGTCGGCATCGACTTTGCCCGACAGCCAGCCGCCCAGCGGCGGCAGCAGCACCAGCACCAGCACCATGGCCAGGTCTTCGACGACCAGCCAGCCCACGGCGATACGCCCGTTGACCGAATCGAGGATGCCGCGGCTCTCGAGCGCACGCAGCAGCACCACGGTGCTGGCCACCGAGAGCGACAGGCCGAACACCAGCGCACCGCCGAGGTTCCAGCCCCACCAGTGCGCCAGGCCCATGCCCAGCGCGGTCGCCACCGTCATCTGCACGACGGCGCCGGGCACCGCGATCTTGCGCACCGCCAGCAGGTCGTCGAGCGAGAAATGCAGGCCCACGCCGAACATCAGCAGCATCACGCCGATTTCGGCGAGCTGGCTGGCGATCTCCGCATCAGCCACAAAGCCGGGCGTGAAGGGCCCGATGATCACGCCCGCCAGCAGGTAACCCACCAGCGCGGGCAAACGAAGCCGCACGGCGAGAAAACCAAAAATGAGGGCGAGGCCCAGGCCGGCGGCGATGGTGCTGATCAGGGAGACGCTATGGGGCATGCGAGAGGGATTCCTTCTGGTAAAGGTGAAGAACCCTTTCAGGCTCCAAGGAAGGCCTGCGACGCAGCCCGGCAGGCGGGCTGTCCCCGTAGAACACGTTCAATGAATTTACTACAGTTGCGCGGCCGGGCATCCGCCAAAACCCCCACGCCCTTGCAGGACGTTTGCCATGGAGAGGGCCAAACGAGCCCTCGCCATCGAGGGTAAACCAGGGGGCCGGCGGCATGGCGCTGCCTACAATTGCCGCATGCCGACTTCAACGCCCTCCGTCACGCGAAACCGGCTGATCGGCTACTGGTGGGCGCCGTTGATGCTGATCGCGGTAGTGCTGGCTGTAGCCGCCTACCTGCATCCCTACCAGCCGCTGGCACTCTCGGACATTTCGCCCCAGGTGGTCGCCACGGCCGCCGTGCTGGACCCGTCGTTCGGCAAACCCGTCACACGCTCATTCAAGTACGCCACCCGGCGCAGCTATTCCTCGCCGGCCGGACTGGTGGAAGTGGAAATCCGCGTGACGCTGCAACCCATGGGGAATGGCCTGGTCATGCGCCAGGACGACTGGTATGACCTGGGAGGCCGCAGCGTGATCTACCAGGAGCGCTACGTCCTTTTTCGCAACCTGTTTTCGGTGCATACGCGCAGCCGCGAAGTCGCGCCGCTGGTGCATGACCTGCTGGGGCGGGTCGGCTGGTACAACGACTCCGCTGAATCCCTCAGCGGCAAACCCGAAGGCGGGGCACCCGACTCCACCGCATGGAAGCTGGACCTGCTGATGGACCGCTTATCCGACACAGACGGCAAGAGCCTGACGCTGCAAACCACGCGCTACCAGCGCCGCCAGCATTGCGAGCGCTCGGGCCAGGTGGACGGCACGGGCATAGGCGCCGGCTTCAGCGGCGCCTATCCGAAGATCAGTTGCCGCAGCCATGCCAGCGAGCAGTCCGCCGAACGCCGGTCGGAGCACGTGTGGCTGCCGGAGCACGGCATCTTCCTGTCGCTGGGTTTCCAGCAAGCGGCGGAAACGCCGGAAAAACCCGACACCGCGCTCGAGGTCAAGGGACGCTATGTTTCTTTCGAAGCCCTGCCCTGAGTTTTTCGCGTAGCCCTCAGGCGCGGCGGTAGCCGGGCCATAAAAAAACCCGCCGAGGCGGGTTTTCAACAAGCGCAGCAAACGCGCTAGAGGCGCCAGCGGCACTCAGCCCATGTGCAGGCCGCCGTTGAGCGAGAAGTCAGCGCCAGTGGCATAACCGCCCTCTTCGGAAGCGATCCACGCAATGATGGAAGCGATTTCTTCGGGCTGGCCCAGGCGCTTGGCCGGAACGCCTGCCACGATTTTTTCCAGCACGTCGGGGCGTATCGCCTTGACCATGTCGGTGCCGATGTAGCCGGGGCTCACCGTGTTGACCGTCACGCCCTTGGCCGCGACTTCCTGCGCCAGCGCCATGGTGAAGCCATGCAGGCCGGCCTTGGCGGTGGAGTAGTTCACCTGGCCGAACTGGCCCTTCTGGCCGTTGACCGAGGAGATGTTGACGATGCGGCCGAAGCCCGCTTCTATCATGCCCTCGATGACCTGCTTGGTCACATTGAACATGCTGTTGAGGTTGGTGGAAATCACCGCGTCCCAATCGGCCTTGCTCATCTTGCGGAACTGGCCGTCGCGCGTGATGCCGGCGTTGTTGACCAGCACGGCCACCGGGCCGTGCTCCGCCTTGACCTTGTCGAAGGCCGCGACGGTGGAATCCCAGTCGCCGACATTGCCGACCGAGGCGTAAAAAGTGTGGCCCAGCGCTTTTTGCTCGTCAAGCCACTTGGTGTAGTCGCGCGTGGGGCCGCAGCCCGCGATCACCGTGAACCCGTCTTTCGCCAGGCGCTGGCAGATGGCGGTTCCAATGCCGCCCATGCCGCCCGTGACGTACGCTACTTTTTTTGCCATTGCGATCTCCTTGAATGATTTTGTGAATTCTCTGAATACCGTAGAACTGTTCCACTGCGTTCCCTGAACGCTATCGCTTCGTATGCACGATGTGTGCCTGTTGGAACATTGTTACCGCAAGCTCAGCGTTCCAGTGTGAGGGCAACCCCCATGCCGCCGCCTATGCACAGGCTGGCGATGCCCTTTTTAGCGTCGCGGCGCGCCATCTCGTGCAGCAGCGTCACCAGGATGCGGCAGCCGGAGGCGCCGATCGGATGGCCGATGGCGATGGCGCCGCCGTTGACGTTGACCTTGCTGGTGTCCCAGCCCATTTCCTTGTTGACCGCGCAGGCCTGGGCCGCGAAGGCCTCGTTGATCTCGAGCAGGTCCAGGTCCTGGGCTTTCCAGCCCGCACGCTGCAGCGCCTTGGTCGAGGCCGGCACCGGGCCCATGCCCATGTAGGCCGGGTCCAGGCCGGTGGTGGCGTAGCTGGCGATGCGCGCCAGCGGCTTCAGGCCCAGCGCCGCGGCCTTCTTGGCCGTCATGACCATCACGGCAGCGGCGCCGTCGTTCAGGCCCGAGGCATTGCCGGCCGTCACGCCGCCAGCTTTGTCAAAGGCCGGGCGCAGGCCGGCCAGGCCTTCGGCGCTGGTCTTGCGGTTGATGAACTCGTCGGCAGCAAACACCACCGGGTCGCCCTTCTTCTGCGGGATGGTAATGGGGATGATTTCATCCTTGAACTTGCCGGCGTCCTGCGCGGCCGCGGCCTTGGTCTGGCTGGCCAGGGCCAGCGCGTCCTGCGCCGCGCGGTCAATGCCGTATTTCTTGGCGACGTTCTCGGCGGTGATGCCCATGTGGTACTGGTTGTAGACGTCCCACAGGCCGTCGACGATCATGGAGTCGACCATCTTCCAGTCGCCCATGCGCTGGCCGTCGCGCGAGCCGTTGAGCACGTGCGGCGCGGCGCTCATGTTCTCCTGCCCGCCGGCGATCACGATTTCGCTGTCGCCCGTGGCCACGGCCTGGGCCGCCAGCATCACCGACTTGAGGCCGGAGCCGCAGACCGCGTTGATGGTCAGGCCAGGGATGCCGTTGGGAAAGCCGGCCTTGATGACGGACTGGCGCGCCGGGTTCTGGCCGACACCGGCCGCGAGCACCTGGCCCAGGATGACTTCACCGACCTGGTCGGCGCTGAGGCCGGAGCGCTCCAGCACGCCCTTGATGACGGCCGCGCCGAATTCGGTCGCGGGAATCTTGGCCAGTGAGCCGCCGAATTTACCCACGGCGGTGCGGCCGGCTGCAACGATAACGATGTCTTCCATGATGTGTTTCCCTTATGAAGTTTCGGAGATGGTTTTTAAAAGATGATGACAGAGCTGCGCATACTGGGCCTCAGGCCCTGGCCTTGACGTAGCGGCCCGGCGCGGGCTCTATGACCTGGTGCTTGCGGCTGCCGTAGGCCTTGGGCGCTGCAACCTGCTTGCCGGCATGGCCCTTGAGCCAGTCCGACCAGTCCGTCCACCAGCTGCCGGGGTGCTCGGTCGCGCCCTTGAGCCATTCGGCCTGGGTGGCGGGGTATTTGCCCTGGGGCAGCTTGTCGCGCGTCCAGTAACTGCGTTTTTTCTTGGCCGGCGGGTTGATCACGCCGGCGATGTGGCCCGAAGCGCCCATCACAAAACGCTTGGGGCCCGGCAGGTGCTGGGTGGAGGCATAGGCGCCGCCAACCGGCACGATGTGGTCTTCGCGCGAGCCGTAGAGGTAGACCGGGATGTCGACCTTGCGCAGGTCGACCTTCTGCCCGCAAACCACGGCCTTGCCGGGCTTGACGAGGTTGTTCTCGAAATAGGTGTTGCGCAGGTACCAGGCGTAAAAAGGCCCGGGCAGGTTGGTGGAGTCGCTGTTCCAGTAAAGCAGGTCGAAGGGCGGCGGTGTTTCGCCCTTGAGGTAGTTGCCCACCACGTAGTTCCAGACCAGGTCGTTGGGCCGCAAAAAGCTGAAAGTGGAGGCCAGGTCCTGGCCCTTGAGCAAGCCGCCCTGCCCCATCTCGGCCTCGCGGTACTTGACCGAGGTTTCGTCGATGAAGATGTCCAGGATGCCGGTGTCGCTGAAGTCGAGGAAGGACGTGAGCAAAGTGGCGCTGGCCACCGGCTTCTTGCCGCGTGCGGCCAACACAGACAGCGCCGTGCCCAGGATGGTGCCGCCGACGCAAAAGCCCAGTGCGTTGAGTGTCTTGGCGCCGGTGATCTCCTGCACCACCTCGATGGCCTTGATGGCGGCATGCTCGATGTAGTCGTCCCAGGTCTTGCCGGCCATGGACTCGTCGGGGTTGCGCCAGCTGACCACAAAGGTGCGGTGGCCCTGGCTGACCGCATAGCGGATCAGCGAGTTCTCGGGCTGCAGATCAAGTATGTAGAACTTGTTGATGCAGGGCGGGATCAGCAGGAAGGGCTTTTCGTAGACCTTGGGCGTCAGCGGCTTGTATTCGAGCAGCTGGAAGAATTCGTTTTCAAACACCACCGCGCCTTCGGTGGTGGCGACGTTCTTGCCGACCTCGAACACACGTTCGTCGGTCATGGAGACGTGGCCCTGCTTGAGGTCGTGCAGCAGGTTGGTGATGCCCTGGGCAATGCTTTCGCCCTGGCTCTGGATGGCTTTTTGCTGGGCCTCGGCATTGAGCGCCAGGAAATTGCTGGGCGCGGTGGCAGCCATCCATTGCTCGACGGCAAAGCGCACGCGCGCGCGCGTCTTGGCGTCGGCCTGCACGGCGTCGGCCAATTCCATCAGGGTGCGCGCGTTCAGCAGGTAGGTGGAAGCGGAGAATTTCGAGAACGGGTTGGTCTTCCAGGCTTCATTGGAAAACCGCCGGTCGGAGGCCACGAGGGTGTCGGCGCCGTCCTGCAGGCCCTGGTTCCACAGGGCTGAAGCATCCGCGATGTAGCGCTGCTGCAGTTCCTGGAGCTTGGTTGGGTCGAACTGCAGCAGGGGCTGGCCCTGGTCGCCATTCAAGCCCTTGGGGAAGCCCAAGCCAGGCGGCATGCCGCCGGTTGCCATCGCGCCCATGGCCTGTTGCAGGCCCGCGGCAAAGGTCTCTTGCATCTGACGGGCCGCCTGGGCCCGGTTTGCGTCAGAATTCATCTGTCTCCCCGATCATGTTGAGTCTCGGTGACTCTTTTGAGCACACCATCAGTATCGTAGGATTTGCTTTAAAAATTCCTGACCGCACGCAGAGTTTCAAGTATTTATGTATTTGGTTGTCATCGCCTGGATTTACGTGGTGCTCATGATGAGCGTTGCCGAAGCTACCAACAGTAACGGCACGGTCCTCGGGGCGGTGTTTACCTTTGTACTCTATGGACTGGGCCCTGTGGCATTGGTGGTTTACCTGATGGGCGCGCCCGCGCGCAGCAAGGCGCTCAAAAAGCGCGCGGCACAAGAGCTCCTGCAGCAAACTGCAGATGCGGAGGCCGCCCGTGAAAAAGCCGCCGAAGTCCCCGCGCCCGCCGTGGAAGAAGCCCCCAAAATCCCCTGAGCTTCAGGGCTTGCGCGGTTTGGCCGCTTCGCCGTAATGCTGCAGACACAGTTGCCGCGTCAGCTGCACCAAAAAGCGGCTCACGCGCGTGGCCGGCCGCGCCTTGGGCACGGCAATGCACAAACGGTTGCGGATTTGCGGTGCATGGATGGCCGCCATAAAGGGCGGCGCGGCATGTGTCCATTCACGCACCGCACTGGCCGGCAGCACCGTGGCCGCCACGCCGCGCGCCACCAGTGACAGCACGGTCTTGATCGAATCGACCTCGGCGACCACCTTGAGCCGGTAGCCCCGCGGCTTGATTTCACTCTCAAGCAGTTGGCGCAGGGAGTTGGGTTTGCTCGGCAGCACCAGGGGCAGCGCCGCCACGTCGGCCAGGCGTATGCGCGCGGGCAAGGGCGTTGAGGCCATCAGCACCAGCGATTCGCGCGCCACCGTCTCGATGTCCAGCAACGGCGATGCGGGTGGGTCGAAGAGCACGGCCACGTCCAGCCGCCCCGCGACCAGACCCTCGCGCAGGCGGATGCTCAAGCCCTCTTCCACGCTGATGGCCGCATCCGGAAATTCAGCCCGGAAGCGTTCCACCAGATCGGCCGTCATGGCATGCGCGACGCGGGGCGGCAAGCCCAGGGTGATGCGCCCGCTGGGGACCAGTTGCCGATCGCGCATGTCGGCGCGGGCCCGCTCCGCGAGTTCAAAAATGCCGCGCGCGTGTTGCAACAGGGCCAGCCCTGCGGCGGTGGGCTCGGCGCCGCGACCGGTGCGGGTCAGCAGGCGGTGGCCGGTTTCCTGTTCCAGCGTGGCGATCTGCTGGCTCAGCGCCGGCTGCGACATCACCAACGCGGCGGCGGCCTTGCTGAAGCTGCCGGCTTCAGCCACGGCCACGAAATATTCAAGACGGCGCAGGTCGATGGCGGGCTCCTGGAGAGGGTTCTCCTCATTCTAGGGTCATTGCTATTTCCGATAGCTGATATCCAAAAACAGGTGCACCGATTACGGCTTCCCGCCGCCAGAATACGGGCAGCACCATGAACACAGAACCCCTCCTCACCTACCTGCCCGAACCCTCGCAGCCGGCCTTCCGCCCGCCGCCGGGCGCTTGCGACAGCCACGTCCACGTTTTCGGGCCGGCCGCGCGTTTTCCCTTCGCGGCCACCCGTAACTTCACACCGGCCGATGCGCCGGTGGCCACCCTGTTCAGCCTGCACCGCAAGCTGGGCATTTCGCGCTGCGTCATCGTGCAGTCGGCCGTGCACGGCTTTGACAACTCGGTGGTGGAAGACGCGATTTCCGCCGGCGGCGGCCGCTACCTCGGGGTGGCGCTGGCGCCGCACGATGTGCCCGACGCGGAATTGCGGCGCCTGATGGCCGCCGGGTTTCGTGGCGTGCGCTTCAACTTCATGAAGCACCTGGGCCAGGGCGCCACGGTGCACCAGGCTGTCGCCCTCACCCATCGCCTGGCGCCGCTGGGCATGCATTTGCAGGTGCACTTTGACAGCAGCCTGATCCACGAGCTGGCCCCGGTGCTCAGGGCCTCGGCCGTGCCGGTGGTAATAGACCACATGGGCCGCGTCGATGCGCGCCTGGGCGAGGGCCATGCCGATTTCCACGCGCTTTGCAGCCTCATGGAAGACCCGCTGTTCTATGTCAAGGTCAGCGGCGCGGACCGCATCGATGCGAACCCGCCGCATAGCTATGCCCACGGCGCCGCGCTGGCGCGCCGGCTGGTCGAAGCCTTCCCTGACCGCTGCCTCTGGGGCACGGACTGGCCGCACCCCAACCATACCCACGTTCCCGACGACGGCGTGCTGGTCAACCTGCTGCCCGCCATCGCGCCCACACCCGAACTGCAAGACCTGCTGCTGGTGCGTAACCCGCAGCGCCTTTACCAATTTCCCGCATGAACACTGCCGCCCTGAACACCCACCCGCCCGTCGCCGGCCGCCTGGCCGGCAAGGTCGCCTTTGTCACCGGCGCCGGATCGGTAGGCCCCGGCTGGGGCAACGGCCGCGCGATCGCCGTGCGTTTTGCCCAGGAAGGCGCCCACATCTTTGCAGTGGACCGCGACACCGAACGCATGCAAGAGACCGTGCGCCTGGTGCGGGAAGCGGGCGGCGAGATCGATACCGCGCAATGCGACGTGACCCGGTCCACGTCCATCTCGAAAGTGGTGGCGGCCTGCGTCGCTCGCTTCGGCCGCATCGACGTCCTCGTGAACAACGTGGGCGGTTCGGCGGCCGGCGGGCCTGTGGAGATGGCCGAGGAAACCTGGGACGCGCAGATAGACCACAACCTCAAAAGCGTGTTCCTGACCTGCAAGCATGTGCTGCCGCTGATGGAAACGCAGGCGGCGGGCGCCATCGTCAACATCGCCTCGACTTCGGGCCTGCGCTGGACGGGTTCGGCCCAGGTCGCCTATGCCTCCACCAAAGCCGGGGTAATGCAGTTCTCGCGCGTGGTGGCGGTGCAATACGCCAAGGCCGGCATACGCGTGAACACCGTCGTGCCCGGCCAGCTCTACACGCCCATGGTCGACGTGCGCCTGGCCAAACAGCGCACCGGCGGCGACGTCACCGCGCTGCTGCAGCAGCGCCAATCGCGCATCCCCCTGCCCTTTATGGGCGACGGCCGCGATACGGCCAATGCCGCGCTGTTCCTGGCGTCCGACGAAGCCCGCTTCATCACCGGCACCGAGATCGTGGTGGACGGCGGGATGTCGGTGCGCTGCGATTGAGAAATTTGGACATTCGGATTCACGGAGACACAAGGAAAACACCATGAGACAAAAAAGCATTCTTCGCAGACGAGCAGCCCTGCTGCTGGGCGCCGCCGTTCTGGCCCTGGGTTTTGCAGCGCAGCCCGCGCACGCGCAGGCCAAGATTACTCGCCTCGTGGTGGCCTTTCCGCCCGGCGGGCCGGTGGACTTTGTCGCGCGCACCATTGGTGAGCAGCTCGGCAAGGAGCTGGGCTCGCAGGTCATCATTGAAAACCGGGCCGGCGCCAACGGCGCGATCGCGGCCGAATACGTGGCCCGCGCCACCCCCGACGGCAGCACGATCTGGCTGACCAGCGTGGGCGCGGTGGCCATCAACCCGCCGCTCTATGAAAAGCTGCCCTACGACCCGGTGCGCGACCTGGCGCCGGTCTCGCTGGTGGCTAACAACGTCGAACTGCTGGTGGTGGGCGCCAACAACCCGGCCAACAGCGGCGCCGAATTCATCGCCAACGCCAGGCTGCGCAAGGATGGCGCGACCATGGCCTCGTCGGGGACCGGCAGCGTACCGCACCTGGCGATGGAACTGCTGGCGGATTCCACCAAGGCGCCGCTGGTGCATGTGCCCTACAAGGGCGCGGCACCGGCGATCACCGACGTCATCGCCGGCCACGTCGACGGCTTTTTCGGCGACATTCCGGGCCTGGTCGGCTTTATCAAGGCCGGCAAGCTCAAGCCCATAGGCATCGCCTCGAACCGGCGCCACCCGCTGCTGCCCGAGGTCAAGACTTTCCAGGAAATGGGCATGGCGGGCGTCGACTCGGACAACTGGTATGCGCTGTTCGCCGGCAAGGCCACGCCGGCCGCCGACATCGCGCGGCTCAACCAGGCGGTCAGGCGCGCGCTGGCCGACGAGGGCGTGCGCGCCAAGCTGCTGGCGTCGGGCGCGGAGCCCGCCGCCTCCAGCCCCGCGGAGCTGGCCCTGCTGCTCAAAAATGACACGGCCAAATGGGGCAAGGTCATACGCGCCAAGAAGATCAAACCCGAATGAGTGCCAAGGCCAACATGCGCATCTCACCCGTCACGCCCGGCACCCGGCCGGAACTGGCCGCCCTCGAGGCCGGCATCACGGCCGAACGCGGCCGCGTGTCGCTGCTCTACCAGGTGCTGCTCAACAGCCCGCCGCTGGCGCAGGGCTGGGAGCAGCTGCTGACCGCCGTGCGCAACCGCAGCACGGTGCCGGCCCTGCTGCGTGAAATGATCATCCTGCGGGTGGCGGTGCTGAACCGCGCACCCTATGAATTCGAGGCCCACGTGCCGCATGCACTGGCGGCCGGCATGCCGCCGGAAAAAATCGAGGCGCTGCGCGATCTCGGGGCAGGCCAGCAAACCGCCATGTTCTCGGCGCTGGAGCGCAACGTCATCGCACTGACCGACGCCATGACACGCGACATCGAAGTGACCGACAGCGTCTTCGACCCGCTCAAGCCCTTCTTCAACGAGCAGCAACGCGTGGACCTGGTGGCCACCGTGGCCTCTTACAACATGGTGTCGCGCTTTCTGGTGGCGCTCAGGATCGGGCACTGAGGTGAGCGAGGCGACCCACCCCACCGATGCCCTGCTGGTGCAGGCGAATGCGCCGGCAAGCCAGGCCGGCGACTTTGCCGCTTTGCTGGAGCAGTTGCGTATCAGCGCGGGGCTGGCGGCCAAACCGGCGCGTGCGGCCCTCAACAAAGACGCCGGGATTTTCTACGCCTATGTGCTCCTGGACCAGCGCACCCACCTGAGCAGCCCTGCCACGGAAATGCTCGAGTCCGACCTTCGAAAACGCTGGCCGGGCCTGCAGGAACTCAGGATTTCCAGGCTGGAACGCGTGTTCGACACCGCCGGCGCCTCTGCCGGCGCGGCGCCAGTGTTCCATTACGTCGTGGAGATGGACCCCGAGGCCGGCTGGATGCCCGAGCTGGCGGCCTGGTATGACTCCGAGCACATGCCAGGCCTGGCCAAAGTCAGCGGCTGCATACGCGCCAGCCGCTTCCTGAACCATGACCACGGCCCGCTCTCGCTGGCCTGCTACGACCTCGTGAGCGAAGAGACCCTCGGTTCACCGCCTTGGCTGGCCGTGCGCGGCACCGAGTGGAGCAGCCGCATGCGGCCGCGCTTTACCAATACCCGGCGCACCATGTTTGAGGTCTTGCCCGGAGGCTGACCAGGTTCAGGCGCGCCAGATGCAGGCGGCCATGCGCCCGGTCGTGCCAAAGCCGTTGCCGGCGGGACCGGCGTCGCGCCTGTGCGAAAAAAACCGCGAAGGATTCAGCACCGTGCACCAGGCATCGCTGCCGTCATTGCCATAAATATCGGTAATACCCATCGCTTGCAGGCGTAGCCGAGCCAGGCCCGGCAGGTCGGCCAGGTATTTGCCCGCGCTGGTGGGTGCAAACAGGCGAGCGGCTTCAGGCTGGGCGGATTCGAACGCGGCTTTGACTTCCGCGCCGACTTCGAAGGCCGAGGGTCCTATGCAGGGGCCCAGCCAGGCGAGGATGCGTGCATCGGTCTTCATCGCGGCATGCACAGACTCAAGAACGCCCTTTCCATTTTTATCGCCCGCGAGTCCACGCCAACCCGCATGCGCGGCGGCCACCATCGCGCCGTCCTCAGTCGCAAGCAGAACCGGCAGGCAATCAGCCACCATGATGGTGCAGGCCACCCCCGCCTCTCGGGTCACGCAGGCATCGGCCTGCAGGCCGTCTCCCGTGGCGGCGCCCAGCGCAAGTACTTCGCTGCCATGCACCTGCTGCAGGAAGACTGCGCGGCTACCAAGGGCCTGGCGCAGCAAAGCGCGGTTGGCGGCCACCTTGGCCGGCAGGTCGCCGACGTGGTCGCCCAGGTTCAGGCTGTCATAAGGCGCATTCGACAGGCCGCCGGCCCGGGTGGTGAACACCGCCTGCACACCGGCGGGCGCAGGCCAGTCGGGGATCAACCAATCCGCATGCACAAGGAACTCAGGCTTCGTTATCAGGGCAAGCCGAAGGCTGGGCCTTCTGGAAGGCCGGCAACGCCATGCAGGCGTCGAATGCCGCCATGGTGCGCGGCAAGCCGTCAAAGCTCACGTTGAATCGTTTGGCGTTGAAGATCTGCGGCACCAGGCAGCAGTCGGCCAGCGTGGGCGTGTCGCCGTAGCAATAGGTTGATGGCGGCAGTTGAGCCAACTGGCGTTCAAAGGCTTCCAGCCCTTCGCGGCACCAATGCACATACCAGGCGTTTTTGGCGGCTTCGTCGAGCTTGAGCTCCTTCACCAAATACTTGAGGACACGCAGGTTGTTGACGGGGTGGATTTCGCAGGCGATGGACTGGGCCAGCGCGCGCACCTTGGCTCGGCCCAGCGCGTCGGCCGGTAACAAGGCCGGCGTGGGGTGTTTTTCATCGAGGTATTCGATGATGGCCATGGACTGCGAAAGTTTTTCACCGTCGACTTCCAGCAGCGGCACCAGGGTGTCGGCGGCCAGGGCGGCGTAAGGCGGCCGCTTGTGATCGCCTTTGGCGATGTGCACGGGAATGTAGTCGTAGCTCAGGCCCTTGATCTCCATCGCGATGCGTACACGAAACGACGAAGAAGAGCGGAAATAGTTGTGGAGTTTCATCTCTAAAGCATAAACCATGGCCCCCACGCTCGTCACTTCGTGTGGCTTCAAGCTGAGCTGGTTAAGCGACCACCCTGTGGCAGGGCAATCGCCTGCGCGACTGACGCCGGGCCATGCCGCCACTACCATTGCCGCGACACCCTTCTCAACGGATTCAGCGGAGACACCTACTATGAGCGCCATCACCAGCCTGAGCAACCACCAGATACGCCTGGCCAGCCGCCCCGTCGGACTGCCCACCCGCGACAACTGGAACTTCACCACCGAACCCGTCGCCGAGCCCGGCCCGGGCGGTGTGCTCGTCAAGACCCTGTACCTGTCGCTGGACCCGGCCATGCGCGGCTGGATGAACGATGCCAAGAGCTACATCCCGCCGGTGGAAATCGGCGCCGTGATGCGCGCCGGCGGCGTGGGCAAGGTGATCGCCTCGCAGAACCCGGCCTTTGCGGTGGGCGACTACGTGAACGCCGCGCTCGACGTGCAGGAGTACTGCCTGATCCCGGCCGACCAGGTCAAGCGCAGCGGCATGTTCAAGATCGACCCGCGCCTGGGCCTGACCTCCTGGCTCAACGTGCTGGGCCTGCCCGGCATGACCGGTTATTTCGGCCTGCTGGAAGTAGGCCTGCCCAAGGCGGGCGAAACCGTGGTGGTGTCGGGCGCGGCCGGCGCCGTGGGCCAGACGGTGGGCCAGATCGCCAAGCTCAAGGGCTGCCGCGTGGTCGGCATCGCCGGCGGCAAGGCCAAGTGCGACTGGGTGGTCAAGGAACTGGGCTTTGACGCCTGCATCGACTACAAGAACGGCGACGTGCGCGCCGGGCTCAAGGAACACTGCCCCAAGGGCATAGACATTTACTTCGACAACGTGGGTGGCGAAATCCTCGACATGGTGCTGGCGCGCCTGGCGCGCGGCGCCCGCATCATCATCTGCGGCGCGATCAGCCAGTACAACAACACCACACCGGTCAAAGGCCCGGCCAACTACCTGTCGCTGCTGGTGAACCGCGCCCGCATGGAAGGCATCGTGGTGTTCGACTATGCCGACCGCTACCACGTCGGCGTGGCCGAGATGGCCGGCTACCTCAAGGCCGGGACCATGAAGAGCAAGGAAGACATCGTCGTCGGCCTGGACACTTTCCCCGAGACGCTGCTCAAGCTCTTCAACGGCGAGAATTTCGGCAAGCTGGTGCTGCAGGTGTCGACGGACTAAGAATCTACTTTCCTCCGCGCACCAGCCGCACCGCGGCGGCCGTAGCGCGCGGGGCTTCACCGGCGCTGCCGTCACTGAACCCCACAAAGGTGAAATAGCCGGGGCCGGTGCTGCTGGAAGTCCAGAAGCGGGCCACCGGCGTGGCGGGAAAGGCGTTGGGGTCTATCGCCGCCTTGTCGACGTCAGCTTCCCGTGCAGAAACGATGCTGGACAGTTCTTTGAGGATGGGCAGTCGCCATTCGGCGCCCGGCGCGGAAGCCGCCTTGGCGCGCGTGGCCGCATCGGGCTGGCTCAGGAAAGCTGCCTGCCCGGTGCAGGCCTTGCCCTTGAAGACCATGCCTTCGGCACAGCGGCGCCAGATCAGGCCGGTGCGGCTGTCGGTGACCTCCTGGCCGTCGGCGGAAGGCGTGAAACGCTCCTGCGCAAAGCCGGAGCCGGCCAGCGACAGCAGTAACAGGGCAAAACCCAGGATGCGAACAGGAATGCGGTGCATAGACATCCTCCATGGCCGGAGCGGCCCTTGTAGCCTTACGACTTGTTACCAATGCTAGGCAAGTTATGCCGCGGCAACCATAGGGAAGCTATCTAGTGGCAAGTACTGATGGGGTATTCCTGCAAGCCGCCCCCCAGGACTGTCAGGGCTGGTAATCCGGACCAACGCCGCCGGCATCGAGCACTTCCTGCGTGACCTGCTCCACCAGGAAATCCAGCAGCACGCGCACACGCGCCGGCAGGCGGCCGCCCCGGCCGACAAACACCGCGTGGATGGGCTCGCGCTCGCCCGGGTTGAGGTCCTCCGCCACCGTCACCAGGCGGCCCGCGTCAAGGTCGCGGCGGATGTGGAACATGGACATGCGGGCCAGGCCCGCGCCCGCGAGCACCAGGTGGCGCAGCGCCTCGCCGTCGCTGGCGCGCGCATAGCCGGTGATCGGCAGTTGCTGGATCTGGCCGTCCACGCGCACCGGCCAGTAATGCATGTTGCGCTTGAAGGTATGGGCCAGGCGCTGGTGCGCCTCCAGGTCTTGCAGCGTGCGCGGCGTGCCATGGCGTGCCAGGTAGGCGGGGCTGCCGACGATGAGCTGCGCCGTGTCGCCCAGGTGCCGCGCCACCAGCTGGGACGAGGCGAGCGCCCCCCAGCGTATCGCCACGTCGGTGCGCTCGTCCAGCAGGTCGACGATGCGGTCGGTCAGCGTGATGTCCAGCGAGATGTCGGGATAACGCTCGTGAAAGGCCGGCACCAGCGGCAGCAGCAGGCGGTGCGCTGTCGGCATGCTGGCGTTGATGCTGACGCGCCCGCGCGGCATGGCGCCAGCGGCCGCGCCGCGCTCGGCTTCGTCCATGTCGGCCAGCACGCGCGTGCTTTGTTCGTAAAACGTCGTGCCTTCGGGCGTGAGCTGCAGCTTGCGGGTAGAGCGGTTGACCAGCCGCGTGCCGAGGCGCGCTTCCAGCCGGGTGACCAGCTTGCTGACGGCCGAAGGCGTCATGCACAGCTGGCGCGCGGCGGCCGAAAAACCGCCTTTGTCCACCACCTGGACAAAGGCTTCCATCTCGCCGGATCGGTTGACGTCTATGCGGGGCATGGTGGGTATTCTGGCGCTGTTTATTGTGAATTGAATTCACAAATCATTGTCTCCAGGACATTCTAGTCAAGGTAGCCCTTCGTCTCCACACTAGGCGCATCCTCTTTTTTCACAGGCGACTTTCATGGATGCGCGCAAATCAACCACTTCACTTCCTCTAGGCCTGCTGGCTCTCACCGTCGGCTCCTTCGGCATAGGCACGACCGAGTTCGTCATCATGGGCCTGCTGATGCAGGTCTCCGCCGACCTCGGCGTCAGCATCGCTTCGGCCGGGTTGCTGATTTCCGGCTACGCGCTGGGGGTGGCGGTGGGCGCGCCGGTGCTGACATTGGCCACGCGCAAACTGCCGCGCAAAACCGTGCTGCTGGCGCTGATGGCCATCTTCACGCTGGGCAACCTGGCCTGCGCGCTGGCGCCGGACTATTCCAGCCTGATGGCGGCGCGCGTGATCACCTCGCTGGCGCACGGCACCTTCTTCGGCGTGGGCTCCATCGTCGCCACCGGCCTGGTCGCGCCCGAGCGCAAGGCCTCGGCGATTGCCATCATGTTCAGCGGCCTGTCGCTGGCCACCCTGCTCGGCGTGCCGGCCGGCGCCTGGCTGGGTCTGCACTACGGCTGGCGCTCCACTTTCTGGGTGGTGGCGCTGATCGGCCTGCTGGCCTTTCTGGTGCTGGCGATTTTTGTGCCGCGCAGCGCGTCGGAAAACGGTGGCGCTTCCCTGCGCCAGGAACTGGCCGGGCTGGCCCGCCCGCAAGTGATGCTGGGCCTCCTGATGACGGTGTTCGGTTTTGCCGGCGTGTTCGCGATCTTCACCTACATCCAGCCCATCCTGACCCAGCTCACCGGCTTCAGCGAGGCCGCAGTGTCGCCCATCCTGCTGGTGTTCGGCGGTGGCATCTTCATCGGCAACCTGTTGGGCGGGCGCTTGGCTGATCGCGGCCTTCGCATGTCCCTGCTGCTCACGCTGGGTGCGACTGCGCTGGTGCTGGGTGCGATGGGTTTTGTGCTGCATTCGCCGGTGGCCGCGGTGCTCTTCGTCGGCTTGCTGGGCGTGGCCTCTTTTGCCACGGTAGCGCCGCTGCAGATGCGCGTGCTGCAGCAGGCGCAGGGCGCGGGCCAGAACCTGGCGGCCAGCCTCAACATAGGCGCTTTCAACGTGGGCAATGCGCTGGGCGCCTGGCTGGGCGGCCTGGTCGTGAGCAGCTCCTTCGGCCTGGGCGGCTTGAGCTGGCTGGCGGCATCCATCACCGTCGCGGGCATCGCCGTCACGCTGTACAGCCTGTCGCGTGACAAGGCCGGGCTGCCTGTCAATGCCGTCACCTGCTGAGCCCCATCGCCATGAATATCTTTTTTAAATTCCGCGCCCTTCTATCCACCCTTTGCCTCACGCTGCTGTGCGCCGCCTGGCTTCCACAGGCGCAAGCGGCCGACGGCAGCTGGGCCCCCGCCTGGACGGCCAGCCCCCAGCCCGTCTGGGCCGGTGACTTTGTCCTGCCGCTGGGCCTTCCGGCCAGCCTGCGCGACCAGACGGTGCGCCAGGTGGTGCGCGCCGGCGTGGGCGGCTCGCGCGTGCGCATCGTGCTGTCCAACGAGTACGGCACCCAGCCCTTGCAGATTGGCGCGGCCCGCATCGCGGCGGCAGGCGACGCGGCAGGCAGCACCAACGGGCCCAGCCTGGCCTTGACCTTTGGCGGCAAAACCACGGCCACCGTGCCGGCAGGCGCGCCCCTCATGAGCGACCCGGTCGCGATGGACGTTGCGCCGCTGCAGCGCCTAGCCGTCAGCCTCTACTTTCCGCAGGCAACGCCCCTCACGACGATCCATTGGGACGGCCTGCAACCCGCGCAGGTCGCGGCGGGCAATGCGGCCGGCGCGGCAAGCGTCAAAGCTGACAGCGTGGTGAACAGCCGCCTCTTCCTGAGCGCGGTGCTGGTGGAAGCCGCGCCCGGCACACGCAGCGTGGTGGCTTTTGGCGATTCCATCACCGACGGTGCGGCCTCCACACCGGGTACGGACCAGCGCTGGCCGGATTTCCTGGCGCGCCGCCTGGCCGGCCGGAACGTGGCCGTGCTCAATGCCGGCATCTCGGGCGGCCGGGTTCTCAAAAACCATATGGGCCCCAATGCACTGGCGCGCTTCGAGCGCGACGTGCTGGGCCAGCCCGGCGTGGCCAGCGTGGTGCTGCTGATGGGGATCAACGACATCAGCTGGCCCGGCAGCACGCTTGAGCCCCAGGAGCCGGCCACACAGGCCGAGGCCCTGATGGCCGGCTACCGCCAGCTGATCACCCGCGCGCGCAGCCGCGGCGTGCGCATCGTCGGCGCCACGCTAACGCCTTTTGAAGGCGCGCTGACCATGCCGGGCTCACCGATCACGAACTACTACAGCCCAGCGAAAGACGCGCTGCGCCAGCGCATCAATGCATGGATACGCGGCAGCGGCGAATTCGATGCGGTGCTGGATTTCGACGCGGTGGCGAGCGACCCGCAAAACCCGCTCAGGATATTGCCGGCCTATGACTCGGGCGACCACCTGCACCTCGGTGATGCCGGCAACAAGGCTGTGGCCGATTCGGTGGACTTGAAGCTGCTGTTGGGCGAGCGCTAACCCCCGACCACCAGGCGCAAGCCCGGCATCAGGCTCTGCGTTTCGGCGCGCCGCTCCAGGGCCATGCGCATATTCATCTGCGCGACTTCCGTGTGCTCGACAGCCAGGGCCTGGGCGCGCGCGCCCTCACCGGCCTTGAGCGCCGCGAACAGCATGTGGTGCTGGCGGTGCGCGTAGTGCATCCAGTCACGGTCCTGCTCCAGCGTGGACTGCATGGGCAACATGGCCGAGGCGGAGGCAAAGGGCAGCTTGTCGTTGAGCTCGATGGCGCGCTGCAGGGCACGGTTGCCGCTGGCCTCCAGGATCAGCGCGTGGAAGCGGTCGTTCATGGCGGCATAGGCGGCGTAGTTCTCATAGCTCAGCGGGTTGGCCGCCAGCGCCCGGTCGCCTTCATCGAGGCAGGACTGCAGATCGAGCTGCAGCTGGCGCGACACGCCGTGTTCAGCCACCAAGCGCGCCGCCATGCCTTCCAGGTGGCCGCGCACCGCGATCGCGTCGGCCACTTCGCGCGGCGTGAACTGGCGCACCAGGTATTTGCCGGTGTCGTTGGCCTCGACCAGCCCCTCCTGCTCCAGCGTGACCAGCGCGGCCCGTACCGGCGTGCGCGAAGCTCCCAGGCGCTCGGCCAGTTGCTGCTCGGCCAGGCGCTGGCCGGGCTCGAACTCGCCACGCAGGATCAGGTCCCGCAACTGCATCAAAACGGTTTCTTGCAAGTTCATGGCGGTGAATGTACACTGAATTTTAATTTTGGGATACCGTTTCAAGGTTTATCCTGCACTATAAGGCCACGCATGAATGCCGAACAAAACGAACTGCTGACCCGCATCACCGCAGGCACGCCCTGCGGCCAGCTGCTGCGCCAGTACTGGCAACCCGCCGCGCTGGTGGACGAGTTCAACCCGGCGCTGGACCCGCGCATGGAAATCCGCCCGGTCAAGGCACTCAAGCTGTTCGGCCAGGACCTGGTGCTGTTCAAGGACGCCTCGGGCGCCTGGGGCCTGCTGGACCGCGACTGCGCCCATCGCGGCGCCGACCTGTCTTTCGGACGGCGCGAAAGCCTGGAACAAGGCGGCGGCCTGCGCTGCCCTTTTCACGGCTGGAAATTCGCGACCGACGGCCGCTGCCTCGAAACACCGGCCGAGCCCACCGGCAGCAAGCTGTGCGAACGCATACGCCAGCGCAGCTACCCGGTCGTCGAAAAAGCCGGCGTGCTGTTTGCCTGGCTGGGCGACGAAGGCAGCACACCGCCGCCCTTCCCCGCGTTCGACTGCTTCACCGCGCCGGCCACGCACAGCTTTGCCTTCAAGGGCCTGTGGAACGCCAACTGGCTGCAGGCCTTCGAAGTCGGCATAGACCCTGCCCACCCGTCGTTCCTGCACCGTTTTTTGCAGGACAACCCGCTGGACGAAATCGGCCAGAACCCGGCCGGCAAGCAGTTCCGCAGCGCCAGCGCCGGCAGCAAGGATGGCGAGCAGTGGCCGATGACGCGCATCATGCGCGAGTTCGCCCAGCCCGACATCAGCTTCGAGAATAAGCCCTGGGGCATGCAACTGACCGCGCTGCGCGCCATGACCGACAAACTGACCCACGTGCGCGTGACCAACGCCATCTTCCCGGCCACCTTTGTGATCCCGCTGTCGGAGACCATGACCATCACCCAGATGCATGTGCCGGTGGACGACACCAACACCTACTGGTACACCTTCTTCACAAGCTTCGCCGGCCCGCTGGACCGGGAAAGCATGCGCGCGCAGCGCCAGCAGTTCATCGCGCTGCCCGACTACATCCCCAAGGCCGGCCGCCACAACGGCTGGGGCTTCAATGCCGAAGAGCAGATGAGCAGCACCTACCTGGGCATGGGCGAGGAAGACATCAATGTGCACGACCAGTGGGCGGTGGAAAGCATGGGCGCCATCCAGGACCGCACGCGTGAGCACCTGGCCACCTCCGACAAGGTCATCATGGCGAACCGGCGCGTGCTGCTCAAGGCGATCGAGACCGTGCAGAACGGCGGCGTGGCGCCCGGCATCGCCGACCCCGCGCAGGCCGGGATGATCACCGGCCCCGACACGGTGGATGGCATCGCGCCGGCCGGCGAGTGGGCCCAATGGTGGCAAAGCACCGCCCGCGCCAAACGCGAGGGCGCGCCCTGGCTGGATGCGGGGACCGCCTCGTCCACTCCCGCCGACACCGCAACACAATCATGAGCTTCGCGGCGCAATGCGGCGTAAACGACGCCGCGAGGCAGGCCGCGCAGGCCGAGGCCGTGCGGCGCATCGAGGCCGGCGGCCTGGAGCTGGTGCGCTTCGCCTGGTGCGACCTGCACGGCATGCTGCGCGGCAAGACGCTGGTGGCGGCCGCCGCGGCGCAGGCCATGGCCGACGGTGTTGGCATGGTCAGCACGCTGCTGCTCAAGGACACGGCCGACCGCACCGCTTACAAAGTGTTCGAAGCCGGCGGCGCGGCCGGTTTGCCGGGCTTTGAATTCGGCGGCAACGTGATGCTGCTGGCCGACCCGGCCAGCCTGAAAGAATTGCCCTGGGTGGAGAAAACCGGCTGGCTGCAGTGCCAGCCCTGGTTTCCCGATGGCAGCCCGGTAGAACTAGACACGCGCCGGGTGCTGCAGAACGCGCTGGCAAAACTGGCGCAAGCCGGCTACGGCATGAAGTGCGGGCTGGAGATCGAGTTCCACATCTACCGCATCACCGAGGGAGGACTGCAGCCCCAGCTGGACCCGGAACTGGCCGGCTGGCCCGGCCTGCCGCCCGAGGTCCGCATGATCCACCCCGGCTACCACCTGCTGTCCGAGCAATGGGCGGACATGGCCGAGGAACCGCTGCGCATCGTGCAGCGCACGGCGCAGGCGCTGGGCCTGCCGCTGCTGTCGCTGGAAATCGAACTCGGCCCCAGCCAGGTCGAGGCGGTGTTCGAGGCCACCGACGCGCTGGCGGCCGCCGACAACATGGTGCTGTTCCGCAGCGCGGTCAAGCAGGCCCTGCGCCGCGCCGGCTACCACGCAACCTTTATGTGCCGGCCGCCCTTTCCGAACATCATGTCCAGCGGCTGGCATCTGCACCAGTCGCTGGTGGACCTGACAAGCGGCGCCAACCTGTTCAAGCGCGCCAGCCCCACGGCCGGCACGACGCCTTCGGACGCGCAATACACGCTCTCGGAAACCGGCGAACATTACCTGGCCGGGCTGCTTGCCCATGCGCGCGGCATGACGGCTTTCTGCACGCCCACCATCAACGGTTTCGGGCGTTTCCGGCCCAACGCGCTGGCGCCGCAATCGATTTTGTGGGGCCGTGACAACCGCGGTGCCATGCTGCGGGTGGTCGGCCAGTGCAACGACAACAGCACGCGCATTGAAAACCGCCTGGGCGAGCCCGCCGCCAACCCCTACCTCTACCTGGCCTCGCAAATCCACGCCGGGCTGGACGGCATCGCGCGCCGCCTCAAGGCCCCGCCAGCCACCGACGCACCCTATGGCGGCAGCGCCGACAAGATTCCCACCAGCCTGGGCGAGGCGCTGGATGCACTCAAAGCCGACGCCGTGCTGGCAGCCGCCTTCGGCGATACTTTCATCGGCCACTTCACCCATATCAAGCAGGCCGAAATCGCCCGCCATGCCGACGCCGAGGACAAGGACGACTGGCAAAGGCGCGAATACTTCAGCCGCATCTGACGGCCCAACAGGCCACCGCACACTTCATGATCACCCTTCATTTCATCGCGGCCGACGGCCGCACCACCGAGGCCAAAGGCAAGCCCGGCAAAAGCCTGATGGAGGCGGCCGTGGCGGCCGGCATTGAGGGCATCGCCGCCGACTGCGGCGGGCTGTTGACCTGCGCCACCTGCCACGTGCATGTGCGGGAGCCCTACGCGTCCAGCCTGCCGCCGCCCGACGGTGAGGAGCTGGGCATGCTGGAATTCACCGCCGCGCCGCGCAGTCCCGCCAGCCGCCTGAGCTGCCAGATCAAGCTCACGCCCGCGCTCGACGGATTGACGGTAGAGTTGCCGGTCACCCAGTATTAACAAGGACAGGAAGCTTCATGATTCTCGAACTCGCCGACATCCGCATCCACCCCGGCCAGCAGGCCGCTTTTGACGAAGCCATACAGCGCGGCCTCCGCGAAGTGATTTCCAAGGCCAAGGGCTTCCAGGGTTTCAAGGTCAACAAAGGCATTGAAAGCCCTGAGCGCTACATCCTGCAGATTTTCTGGGATACGCTGGAAAACCACACCGTCGACTTCCGCCAGTCGCCGGCCTTCGCCGACTGGCGCGCCATCGTCGGGCCGTTTTTCGCCGGCGCGCCCACGGTGGAACATTTCGACCTGGTCGCCAAATCGGCCTGAGGTTGGGTCGGACTCCATAAAAAACGGGGCTTGAAGCCCCGTTTTTTATTGGCCCACGGCCTGGTCGCCGTCTACCTGCCGTCGTTCTCGTGGCCGGTCACCAGCTTGGCCAACAGCTGATTCAGCTGCACCCGCTCGTTCTCGTCCAGCGGGGCCAGGATGCGCTGCTGGGTCTTGCCGACAGCGCGCTTCATCTGCAGCGCGACTTTTTCGCCTTCGGGCGTGGTCCACAGCAGCTTGCGGCGCTTGTCGGAGGGGTCGGCCTCGCGCTTGACCCAGCCCTTGGCTTCCAGCCGGCCTATCACCGAGCCGAAGGTGGCCGGGTCAAAAGCGACGCGGCCCGACAGCGTGATCTGGTCTTCGCCGGGGTCGTCCATCAGGGCGTTCAGGATGGCAAACTGCACCGGCGTGGCGTCAAAACCGGCCGTTTCCTCCATGAAGATCGCCACCGCAAGCTGCTGCGCGCGGCGGATCAGGTGTCCGGGGGCTTCGCTGAAATTAAAAGTTTTGGCCATGCGCGGAGTTTAACGGGCAGCTTTGCAATTCAGGGTATCTACTAGGCTGAATTATTAATAAGTATACTTATCATAACCACATTAAAACCCGGTTTTCCACCCGTTTCCCCGGCTCCCACCTTACCCATCCTCTCACATATGGCACAAACATCCCCACTCCCTCTCCTCATTTCGGGCGGCGGCATTGGCGGGCTGGCTGCGGCCATGGTGCTGGCCCAGGACGGCCACCGTGTGACCTTGTTCGAGCAGGCCGCGAGCTTCGGCGAAATCGGCGCCGGCATCCAGCTGGGCCCGAACATCTTCCGCATGTTCGACTACCTGGGCCTGACAGAGGCCATCAACCGCGTGGCCTTCTTCCCGACCGGCCTGGGCATGAACGACGTGCGGACAGGTGAAAAAGTCGTGCGTGTCCCGCTGGGCGACATGGCCCGTGCGACCTACGGTTTCCCCTATGGCGTGATTTACCGCGCCGACCTGCACCAGGTCTTCCTGGACGCCTGCCGCGCACAGCCCAACATCACCCTGCGCACCAGCGCCAAGGTGGAGTCGTTTGACCAGACGGCCGACGGCGTGACGGTGCGGCTCGAAGGCGGTGAAACCGTCGAAGGCAGCGCGCTGATAGGCGCCGACGGCATGTGGAGCCGCATCCGCGAAGCCGTGGTCGGCGACGGCAAGCCGCGCGTCTCGGGCCATATCGCCTACCGCGCGGTGCTCAAGCGCGAGGATGTGCCGGCCCATTTGTGGAGCGACGACGTGCTGCTCTGGGGCGGCGAGAAAACCCACCTGGTGCACTACCCATTGCGCCGCGGCGAGCTGTTCAACCTGGTCGCCGTGTTCCACAGCAATAAATACGACGAAGGCTGGAACACCTTCGGCGACACGGCCGAACTCAATGAGCGCTTCGCCGACGCCTGCCCGCAGGTCAAGGAACTGCTGGGCAAGATCGAAACCTGGAAGATGTGGGTGCTGTGCGACCGCGAGCCGGTGAAAAACTGGACCGACAGGCGCGTGACCCTGCTGGGCGACGCGGCCCACCCCATGCTGCAGTACCTGGCCCAGGGCGCCGGCCAGGCCATCGAGGACGCGGTGGTCATGCGCGAGGCGCTGCGCCATACCCGCGGCGACGTGCCCAAGGCCTTCCAGAAATACCAGCAGGCCCGCTACCTGCGCACCGGCCGCGTGCAGCTGACCGCGCGTTTTTATGGTGATATTTACCATGCGGCCGGCGTGCAGCGCGAACTTCGCAACCAGATGTTCCAGAGCGGCACCGAAAGCGCGGGCTTCGCGGGCCTGAAGTGGATGTACGACGGAATCGAGCCGTCAAAACTGTTCCAATGACGCTTTTAAAGTTTCAGGGACCGTCATGAAGCCTTCCGTTGCCTTGTTTTCCGCCGTGTTTTTCGCCGTTTGCGCACATTCCGCTGTGGCAGCCGCGCCCGCCGCCTGGCCGACAAAACCGGTGCGCATCCTCGTGGGCTTTCCCGGCGGCTCCACCCCCGACATGGCGGCGCGCACACTGGCCGAACCGCTGAGCCGCGCGCTCGGCCAGCCGGTGGTCATCGAGAACAAGCCCGGCGCATCCGGCAACATCGCGGCAGACCAGGTCGCCAAGGCCACCGACGACCATACGCTGGGTGTCGTCATCAACGGCAACCTGACCTCGGCCAAACTGCTTTACCCCAAACTGCCTTACGACCCGGCCAAAGACTTCACACCCATCTCGCTGCTGGCCACCGCGCCGCTGGTGCTGGTGGCGCCAGCGAACGAGCCCAGCGGCGCTGAGTTCTTCACGGCCGCACGCCAGGGCAGCAGCCGCTGGAACTACGGCTCGGTCGGCAACGGTTCGGTCGCGCACCTGGGCATGGAGCTGCTCAAAAGCCGCATGCCTGGCCTCACACCCGTGCACGTGCCCTTTGCCGGCAACCCGCAGGTGGTCACCGCCATGCTGGGCGGCCAGATCCAGATGGCGCTGATCCCGCCGGGTGTGGCCATGCCGCATGTGCGCTCGGGCAAGCTCAAGGCCATTGGACTGGCCGGCGGGCGCTCTTCGCTGGTGCCCGAAGTGCCGCCGCTGGCCGATGCCGGCGTGGCCAATGTCAACCTTGAAGTCTGGACGGCGCTGATAGGCCCGGCTGGCTTGTCCAAAGCCGCGCAGGCGCGCCTCGCACAGGAAGTGCCGCGCATCATTCGCGATGCCGACACGCGGCAAAAGCTCTTCAACCAGGGCTGGCAGGCCGTAGGCACCTCACCCGAGGGCCTGAAAAGCCGAGTGAAAGACGAGGCAGCGATCCTGGGCAACATCATCCAGACGCGCGGCATCAAGCTTGAATAAGGAGTTGAAAAACCCATGACCTCCATCACCGAACCCGCACGCAGCCTGCCCGTTTACGGCGAGTTCGACGTCGTCGTAGTCGGTGGCGGGCCTGCCGGCCTGGCCGCCAGTGTCAGCGCCGCGCGGCACGGCGCACGCACCCTGCTGGTCGAGCGCTACGGGTTCCTCGGCGGTATGGGCACGGCCGGCGGCGTGACCAATTTCGCGGGCCTTTACGGCCGCAAGAACGGCCAGATGCGGCAGGTGGTGCGCGGCGTCGCCGACGACCTGCTGCAGCGCATTGACGCCCTGGGCGGCCTTAATGCACCGCAAGACGGCATGCAGGGCCGCATACGCGTGCGCTCCTATGATGTGTCGGCCTACAAATGCGCGGCCGACCAACTGCTGGTGGCGGCAGGCGTAAACATCCTCTTCCACGCCTGGGCCGCGGCGGTGGTGATGGAGGGCGAGCGCATCAGCGCCCTGGTGGTGGAAACCAAATCCGGCCGCCAGGCGATACGCGCTACGCGTTTTATCGACTGCTCAGGCGACGCCGACGTGGCGAACTTCGCCGGCGTGCCTTTCGAGCTCGGCGATGGCCACGGCAGCGCGCTGTTTCCATCCACCATGTTCCGCGTCGGCCATGTCGATGCATCGCGCGCGCTGGCCGCCGTGGGAGAGTTCAAGGCCATCAACACCCTGATGGCCGAAAGCCAGGCGCGCCATCCGGGCCGCTACAAATTCCCGCGCGAAGGCGCGATCCTGCGCCCGCAAAAGAACCCAGCCGAATGGCGCGCCAACGTCACGCAGATCCGCAACGCCCAGGGCACGGCCATGGACGCCACCGACGCGCGCCAGCTCAGCGAAGGCGAACTCGAAGGCCGGCGCCAGATCACCGAATACTTCCGCTTCCTGCGCGATGAAGTGCCGGGCTTTGCGGATTCCGCCATCGTGGACATCGCGCCCCAGGTCGGCATACGCGAGACGCGGCGCATCCAGGGTTTGTATGCGCTGAGCGGCGAAGACATCCTCTCATCCGCGCGTTTTGACGACGCCATCGGCATCAACGCCTGGCCGATGGAGCTGCATGCCGACGGACGCATCGACTGGAAATTTCCGCGCAATGTGGAAGCACCGCAGGGCCGCGCCTACAACGAGCTGCCCTGGCGCATGCTGGTGCCCCAGGGTGTTGCCAACCTGCTGGTGGCCGGGCGCTGCGCCTCGATGACGCACGAGGGCCAGTCGGCCGCCCGCGCCAGCGGCGGCTGTTTTGTGATGGGCCAGGCGGCGGGCACGGCGGCGGCCATGCCGGGTGCGAGCCGGACTTTTGCCGACACCGACGTGAAGCAGTTACAGCAGTTGCTCACGCAGGACGGCGTGTATTTCGACGACAACAACGACAACGACGGCGATCTTTAACCCAAGAAGGATACCTGCCAATGGACATGACGCCCCCTCCCGCCCCCGGCCAGCCCGCGGTGCCCAACGGCGCCGCGCGCAAGGCTTTTTATGACGCCATTTCAGCGCACAGCATGACGCCGCTCTGGGAAGTGCTGCACGCGCTGGTGCCGCCATCGCCCAGCACGCCCTGCCAGCCGGCGCTGTGGAAGTACGCCGACGTGCATCCCTTCCTGATGCAGTCGGGCCAGTTGATCACCGCCGAAGAAGCAGTGCGCCGCGTGCTGATCCTGGAAAACCCCGGCCTGCGCGGGCAGTCCTGCATCACGCAGTCGCTTTATGCGGGCCTGCAGGTCATCATGCCGGGCGAAATCGCACCCAGCCACCGCCACACGCAAAGCGCGCTGCGCTTTGTCGTCGAAGGCCACGGCGCCTTCACCGCCGTCGACGGCGAGCGCACGCTGATGAAACCCGGCGACTTCATCATCACCCCGAGCTGGACCTGGCACGACCACGGCCATGAAGGCCGCGTCGAATCCGATAAACCGGTGGTCTGGCTGGACGGCCTGGACATTCCCATGCTGCGTTTCTTTGACGCGGGTTTTTCCGAAAACGGCGGCTCCAAGCAGCAGGAAGTCACCAAGCCCCTGGGCATCAGCAGCCACCGCTACGGCGCCAACATGCTGCCGGTGCGCTACGACGCGCCCTTCGGCCAGACCTCGCCCATCTTCAGCTACCCCTACGAGCGCACGCGCGAGACCCTGCACCAGCTGGAGACGCATGCCGACGTCGACGCCTGGGATGGCGTCAAGCTGCGCTATGTGAACCCGGCCACCGGCGGCTCGCCCATGCCGACCATGGCGACCTTCATGCAGCGCCTGCCGGCAGGCTTTGCCGGCAAGCCCTGGCGCCAGACCGACGGCGCGGTGTTCAGCGTGGTCGAAGGCTCGGGCACCGTTCACATCGAGCGCAACGGCGAAACCAGGGTTTTCGAGTTCGGCCCGCGCGACCATTTTGTGATTCCGTCGTGGCACACTGCGCAATTGCGTTCGGCGCAAGGTTGTGTGCTGTTCAGTTTTTCAGACCGCCCGGTGCACCAAGCCCTGGGCATACACAGAGAAGAAAGGTTGTCATGAGTTTTGTCATCACCCCACCCGCCACGGTGTCCGTTCCCGTCACCGGCACGAAAGAGCGGTTTCCGGTTCATCGTATTTACTGCGTGGGCCGCAACTACGAGGAGCACGCCAAGGAAATGGGCTTCACCGGCCGCGAGCCGCCCTTCTTCTTCCTGAAGCCCGCCGACGCCATCGTCGCAGTGGATGCCGGCAGCACCGGCACCATTCCCTACCCCAGCCTGACCAAAAACCTGCACCATGAGATCGAACTGGTGGTGGCGATCGGCACGGGCGGCAAGAACATCAAGGCCGCCGATGCGCACAAGCACATCTACGGTTACGCCGTGGGCCTGGACATGACGCGCCGCGACCTGCAGGGCGAGATGAAAAAACAGGGCCGCCCCTGGTGCATCGGGAAGGCCTACGACCACTCCGCGCCCATCGGCCCCATCACGCCCGTGGCCCAGGCCGGCGACGTAAACAACGCCGAGCTGTATATCCAGGTGAACGGTACGGACCGCCAGCGCAGCAATGTCTCCAAGCTGATCTGGAACATCGCCGAAACCATAGAGCACCTGTCGGCCGCCTGGGAACTGCAGCCCGGCGACCTGATTTACACCGGCACGCCTGAAGGCGTGGCGGCGGTGGTCTCGGGCGACACCATGGTCGGCAGCGTGGCCGGCCTGGGCACGCTGACCGTCAAGGTCGCGTAAGTCCATAAAGCTCCATGCCCTCGCCCTCACGCAGGCGGGAATGCGGCATGGACAAGGACAACCGGCCGCCCTGCGCGGCCGTTTTTTATGGGCGGGTGGTTTGCGCGATGAACGCGCATCTGTTTTAATCACCGCGCAAATACCCGGGCAGCCTCGGGGTAACCCACCTGCCCGGATCAAGCCGCAGTTCTGATAATCGGCCATGCGGTTTGGGGACTCCCCGAGACCACGTTCGCTTTTCGGAGATCTTTCTTGAAAATCCTTGAAAACCTGTCAAAGCTGAGCGCCATCCTAGCCGGGCTGCTGATGACAGCGATCACGCTGCTGACCTGCGTCAGCATCATTGGCCGCGAGACCTTGGGCAAAACCGTTCCCGGCGACTTTGAGCTGGTCGGCCTGGCCACCGGCGCGGCCGTGGGCCTGTTCATGCCTCTGTGCCAGTTGCAACGCGGCAACATCATCGTCGACTTTTTTACCGCGCGCGTGCCGCATCGCGTCAATACGCAACTGGACCGGCTGGGAGCCCTGCTCCTCGGCCTGTGCTTTGTGCTGCTGGCCTGGCGCGCCGGGCTCGGCGGCCTGAACTCGTGGCAAACCAACTCCAGCACCATGCTGCTGGGCGTTCCGGAGTGGTACGCCTACGTCACCATGGTGCCGGGCTTTTTGCTAACTGCGGTGATTGCCCTGCATCAGGCGGTCTTTGGTTTCCGGGCCGAGCCGGAGATTCCGGCATGAGCGGCCTTTCCATCGCGGGCTTCGTCCTCGTTCTGATGTTCGCACTGATGGCATTGCGCACCCCGATCGCCATCAGCATGTTCCTGGCAGGCTCCGTGGGCTATGTCATGCAGACCGGCTGGGGCCCGTTTGCCAACTTCATGAACAGCATGGCGTTCGCGCGCTTTGCCAGTTATGACCTGTCGGTGATCCCGCTCTTTATCCTGATGGGCCAGTTCGCAACGCAAGGCGGCATCAGCAAGTCCCTGTTCGAGTTCACCGCCGCCATCACCGGCCGGCTCAAGGGCGGTCTGGCCATGGCCGCCGTGATGGCCAGCGCGGCTTTCGGCGCGATTTGCGGGTCATCCGTCGCCACCGCCGCCACCATCACCGGTGTGGCCTTGCCCGAAATGAAACGCCACGGCTATTCTGGACGCCTGGCCACCGGCACGCTGGCCACCGCCGGCACGCTCGGCATCTTGATCCCTCCGTCGGTGCCGCTGGTAATTTACGCCATCCTGACCGAGCAGAACATCGCCAAGCTGTTTCTCGCCGCCACCATCCCCGGCATCCTGGCGATGCTGGGCTACATGCTGGTGATCGCCGTCTACGTGCGTGTGGTGCCGGGCCATGCGCCGGAGGTCTTGAAAAACCCGCCAAAAATGAATACACGACTGATCATTGGGCTGGCACCGATTGCCGCCGTGTTCACGCTTGTTTTTGGTGGCATTTATGGCGGCTTCTTTTCGCCAACCGAAGGCGCGGCCGTGGGTGCGGCCACGGCCTTCCTCGCGGCGCTGGCCAAGGGCGAGATGACCTGGGAGAAGTTCAAGCATTGCTTTTACGGAACCGCCACCAGCTCAGCCATGATTTTCCTGATCTTTATCGGTGCCGACATCATGAACTCGACGCTGGCGCTGACGCAGATACAGCACCAGTTGGTCGGGCTGATCGCCAGCTGGAACCTGGCGCCGATCTGGGTCATGGTCGCCATCGTGGCGCTGCATCTCCTGCTGGGCATGGTGACCGAGGAGCTTTCCATCATCCTGCTGACTATCCCGATCTTTTTCCCGGTCGTGATGGGCCTGGATTTCGGCATGCCCAAGGAGTCGCTGGCCATCTGGTTCGGCATCCTGATCCTGATGGTGGTCTCCTTCGGCCTCCTGGTTCCGCCCATGGGGCTGAATGTTTACGTCGTCAACGGCATGGCCAAGAACGTGCCGCTCAGCGAAAGCTTTCGCGGCGTGCTGCCTTTCCTCGTCAGCGACCTGATCCGCATCGTGCTGATGCTGGCCTTCCCGGGCATTGCCCTCTGGCTGGTGAAGTTCATGAATTGACCTCCCCGCCGCATTCAAGGGAATTCACCGGTTCAGCCTGTCCGGGTTTCGTATAACGTCGAATCATCTTTTATCCACGGAGACTTCCATGATCCACCGCCGCACACTTTTGAAGACCGGCGCCGCCGCCGCCCTGGGCGCGCCGACGCTCTCCAGCCTGGCCCAGCAGGCCGTGACCCTGAAATTCCACACCTTTATGTCGCCGACCTCCAACGTCTGGCTGGCCATGCACAAGCCCTGGATGGAAAAAGTCGAAAAAGAATCCGGTGGCCGCATCAAGTTCGAAGGCTATCCCGCCATGCAACTGGGCGGCACGCCCGTGCAGCTCTACGACCAGGTCAAGGACGGCGTGGTCGACGTGGTGTGGACCCTGCCCGGCAACACCGCCGGCCGCTTCCCCCGCATCGAGGTGTTTGAGCTGCCTTTCATCATGTCCAATGCCGAAGCCACGTCCAAGGCCTACTGGGAATATGTGCAGACGATGGCACCCGACGAATTCAAGGACACCCAGGTACTGGCGCTGCAGGTGCACGGCCCCGGCGTGATCCACACGGTGGACAAGCCCGTCAAGTCCATCGCCGACATGCGCGGCCTCAAGCTGCGCGCGCCCACCCGCCAGGTCACCAAGCTCATGGGTGTGCTGGGCGCCACGCCGGTCGGCATGCCGCTGCCGCAGATCCCCGACGCGTTGAGCAAAGGGACCATCACCGGCTGCGTGATTCCCTGGGAAGTCGTGCCTTCGGTCAAAGTCAACGAGCTCACCAAGTTCCATGCCGAGTTCGACCCCGCCGGCGGTAGCCTCTACACCACCACTTTTGTGATGGCGATGAACAAGGCCAAGTACAACTCGTTGGCGCCCGACCTCAAGAAGGTGATCGACAACAACTCCGGCATGGCCACCTCGGCCTGGATGGGCAAGGTGCAGCAGGGCAACGACGTCCCCGGCCGCAAGACCGCCAGCGACCGCGGCAACACGATCTACACCGTGAGCGCGGCCGAAGCCCAGGAGTTCCGCCGCAAGTCACGCACGGTGGAAGTCGAATGGGTGGAAGACATGAACAAGAAGGGCTTTGACGGCAAGAAGCTGCTCGACACGGCGCGCGGCCTGATCGAAAAGCACACCAAGACGACCAAGGCCTGACCCCAGGCCGCGACAAGACAAAAACCGGGCCGAGGCCCGGTTTTTTCGTTTCAGCGCCCGAGCCAAGCCATTAACAGCAGTCGGCCGCCCCGAGGATGCCTTCTGCGAGTTGCCCATCCGCGAGCAGGGGATTGCCCAAAGCAGCGCGCAAAAAACTCGCCCAGCGCCTACATTCACACGCGCTCCGACATCATTCACAACACAGCAACAACACAAGGGGAACTCCATGTCGCGTCCTTTCACTTTCAAGCACCTCGCCCTTAGCGTCCTGCTGGCCGGCACCGCGCTCAGCGCCTCCGCCGCCGGCCCCATGGTCAAGACCCAGGCCCCGGGCTATTACCGCGTCATGCTCGGCGACTTTGAGGTCACCGCGCTGTCGGACGGCACCGTCAAGCTGCCCGTCAAAGACCTGCTGACCCGCACCACCCCCGCCAAGGTCGATGCGGCTCTGAAGCGAGCCTTCCTGCCCGACCAGGTGGAAACCTCGGTCAATGCCTACCTCATCAACACCGGCAGCAAGCTGGTGCTGATAGACACCGGCGCCGCCGGCCTGTTCGGGCCCACGCTGGGCAGCCTGCAGGCCAACCTCAAGGCAGCCGGCTACCAGCCCGAGCAGGTCGATGAGATCTACATCACCCATATGCACCCCGACCATGTGGGTGGCCTGGTGACAGCTGGCGCCGTTGCTTTCCCCAACGCCATCGTGCGCGTGGACAAGGCCGACGCCGACTTCTGGCTGGACGAAGCCAAAATGAAGGCCGCACCCAAAGAATCGCAGGGTTTCTTCCAGGGCGCGATGGCCTCGATCAAACCTTACGCCGCGGCCGGCAAGCTCAAGCCTTTCGAGGGCCGCACCGAACTCGTGCCCGGCATCAGCGCCCAACCTTCGCACGGCCACACCGCCGGCCACAGCGTGTATGTGGTGGAAAGCAAGGGCGAGAAGCTGGTGCTGTGGGGCGACTTGATGCACGTTGCCGCCGTCCAGTTCGACGACCCCGCCGTCACCATCAAATTCGACAGCGACTCGGCCCCGGCCGCCAAAGAGCGCGCGCTGGCCTATGCCGCAGCGGCAAAGGGCGGCTACCTGGTCGGCTCCGCCCACATCGCCTTCCCGGGCCTGGGCCATGTGCGCAAGGCCACCGGCAAGTCTTACACCTGGGTTCCGCTCAACTACTCGTCCCTCAAGTAAGCAGAAGCCCCCGAGGGCGGTTACGGTGCGCTCTTGCGGAGCCGCTACACTCATCCGATGCACCGCCTTCCCCTGAAACACTGCCGTGTCTGCGGCACCGCCGTGGCCTACAGGTTGCCGGACGACGGCGATACCAAGGAACGCGCGGTCTGCCCGGCCTGCAACACCGTCCACTATGAAAACCCGCTCAATGTGGTCGGCACTGTGCCGGCCTGGGGTGAGGACGGCGCGCAGGTGTTGCTCTGCAAGCGCAACATCGAGCCGCGCTGGGGCAAGTGGACGCTGCCCGCCGGCTTTATGGAACTGGGCGAAACCACCTCCGAGGGCGCGGCTCGCGAAACCGACGAGGAGGCCGGCGCCCAGTTTGAAATACTGGGCCTCTTCACAGTGATGAATGTGGTGAGCGTCGGGCAGGTGCACTTGTACTACCGGGCACGCCTGCTGAGCGCCGAATTCAACCCGGGCCATGAAACCCTGGAAGCCCGGCTGTTCACCGAAGCCGAGATCCCCTGGGATGAAATCGCCTTCAAGACCGTCAAGGAAACGCTCGAGCACTATTTTGAGGACAGGCGCAAGGGCGCCTTCGGCATCCATACGCTTGATATCACATAAAGACCGGCCGCCCGCGCGGCAGTCCCCGGTAGAATTTCCCGCATAGCAGCGAATCCCACAAAGGCCTTCGTTTGCGGCCGGCCTCAAGGCCAGTCTCTTTTCTCCTTCCCCAACACCTCCCCGGAATCCATGTTCAATACCGCGATCTTTTTCCGCATTGCCGATGATTTTGTGTTGCCGCCTCTGGAGGCCCTGGAAGAAATTTTCCAGTCGCACCGTTTTGTGCCCTGCGGTGCGACCGAGCCGGAATCCAGCGGCTGGGTGCCGCCGCGCGGCAACAAAAGCACTGTGCTGCTCGAAGGTGTCGGCCGCTCGCTGATCGCGCGGCTGTGCACAGAGCGCCGGCCGGTGCCCTCCTCAGCCGTCAAGGCCGCGGTGGACGAGCGCATTGAGAAGTACAAGGAAGAAACCGGCCGCGAACGTGTTGGCGCCAAGATCAAAAAAGAGTTCAAGCAGGAAGTCATGCTGGACCTGCTGCCGCGCGCCTTCACCAAACGCTCGACCACCACGCTGTGGATAGACCCGGTGAACAAATTCCTGGTGGTCGATTCCGGCAACCTCACGGGCGCCGACAAGGTCATCAGCTACCTGGTGGAAGCGCTCAGCGAACTTCCCGGCGCCCTGCCCGGCCTCAAGGCCAGCCCCATCCAGACGCAGATGTCGGCCGCCGCAGCCATGTCCCACTGGCTGTCGACCCGCGAAGCGCCTTACAACTTCACGGTGGACCGGGACTGCGAACTCAAGACACCCGACGACCAGAAGGCAACCGTCCGCTATTCACGCCACACACTGGACATCGACGAAGTGGCCCAGCACATCGCCGCCGGCAAGGTGCCCACGCAGCTTGCCATGACCTGGAATGAGCGCGTGTCCTTTGTGCTCACCGAGACCGCACAGCTCAAAAAACTCAAGCTGCTCGACGTGGTGCTGGACGGCGTGCAGGAAAGCGGCAAGGACGACGATGGTTTTGACACCGACGCGGCCATCATCACCGGCGAGCTGTCCTCGCTGATCCCCGATGTGCTGGATGCGCTCGGCGGCGAACTCGGTGACGGCGAGGCCGTAGCCGCGCAGCCCGAAGCGCCGGCTACGGCGGAGCTCGCACCCGAACCCGCCTGAGCGGCCAGGGTTTTCCGGGGGGTTGAAATCCCGCAAGGGCGACGTTAATTGACCGGGTAGCCGCGCCAACTCGCGCCGCGGCAGTATCCTTTGCACAAGGTCATGAATACCATGGTGAAACCCCTGCACATCGGCATCGTCGGCTGTTCCGCGGAAGGCGCGGCGCTTTGCTACCAGACCATTTGCACCGAAGGCGCCAAACTGCTGGGCCCGCATGCCCATCCCGAGGTGACCCTGCACACACCCTCGCTGGCCGACTACATGGCCTGCATTTACCGGGACGACTGGCGCGGCGTCGGCGACGTCATGCGGGCCTCGGCCCACAAGCTAGCGGCGGCGGGCGCCGATTTCCTGATCTGCCCCGACAACACCATCCACCAGGCCTTCGCGCATGTTGAGGGGCGCTCGCCCCTGCCCTGGCTGCATATCGCAGAAGTCGTCGCCGGAGAGGCTGCGCAACGCGGTTACAAGCGCATAGGCATCACCGGCACCCGATGGCTGGTGGGCAGCGAGGTCTATCCCGAGAAGTTCAGCGCGCGCGGGCTGGACTACCTTCGCCCCACAGATGCGGAACGCGACGAGATCAACCGCATCATCATGGATGAGCTGGTGTATGGCGTCTTCACGCCCCAGGCGATCGCGTATTTCCAGCAGGTGATGACCCGCATGAAAGGCGGGGGCTGCGACGCCGTTGTCCTGGGCTGCACCGAAATCCCGCTGATCATGAGTGACGCCAATTCGCCCTTGCCGACCCTGGACTCCACCCGGCTGCTGGCGCGCGCCGCGCTTCGCCGGGCGGTGCAGGGTGCTGCGCCCGTATCCTGACGCGCCGTCCCCATTTCTCCGAGGCCGGCGGCAGACGCGCTTGCCATGGGTTTGAAATTGGCCTAATATGAATTGCAATTCACTTTTAATGAATTCTAATTCATGCCTCTATGCCAGCAGCAAACCACCGTATCGAACGGCTCCAGGCTACCAAAACCGCCATCCTGGAAGCGGCGCGCGACGCCGTCGCCCTGAGTGGCTGGAAGGACGCACAAATCGCCTTGATCGCCGCCAAGGCGGGTGTGGCCACGGGCAGCGTCTACCGCTACTTCGACTCCAAGGCGGACCTCTATGCGCAGGTGCTGGCGCTGGTGTCGCAGCGGGAAGTCGACGTGGTCAGGGAAATCGTCGATTCGGAAGGGCCGGCCGCGCAGCGCCTGGTCGATGCGATTTACAGCTTCTCGCTGCGCGCCATGCGTGGGCGGCGGCTGGCCTATGCCTTGATTGCCGAGCCCTGCGAGCCTGAAATCGATGCCGCCCGCCTCCAGTACCGGGCGGCGCTGGGTGACCAGATCGCGCGCCTGGTCGTGCAAGGCATTGCCAGCGGCGAATTCATCGAGGTCGACCCCGGCGTGGCGGCCTCGTGCGTGACCGGTGCCTTTATGGAAGCGCTGGTCGGCCCGCTGGCGCCCGAGGCCGAGCCCGATTCGGACTCCGCCAAAGCCATCGCCCAGACCACCGCCAGCCTGGCGGCGCGCATGCTGTTTCGCCATGCGGCACCGAAGCTGAAACTGATCTCCAGGGACGCGCCATGAACGCCCCTTACGAAGCACCGTTCGTCAAACCGGCGGGCTCTGCGGCGGCGACCCATGAAGTACTCAACCAGGCCGCGCCGGCCGGCGGCTTCAATGCCTTCGACGACGATGAGGCCTTGAGCAAGCTTGTGATGAAGATCGCACCCTGGGCCGCCGGAAAATGTAGCGCGTTGGGTGCGCTGGCCGGCGACGAGGCGTGGCAAGACGCCGCGCGCCTGGCCAATGAATTCGAGCCGAAGCTGCGCAGCCACGACCGATTCGGGAACCGCGTCGACTGGGTCGAGTTCCACCCCGCCTGGCACCAGCTCATGGCCGCGGCCTTCGGCCACGAGGTGCACAGCCTGGCCTGGACCACGGAGCACGGCAACGGCCATTTCGCGCGCGCCGTGCTGAGCTACCTCTGGAACCAGGTCGAGAATGGCGTGGGTTGCCCGACCGGGATGGCTTACGCGGCGGCGGCCGGTTTTGCCGGCAAGGCGCCGTTTGACGCTTGGCGGCAGAGGACGCTGGCCGCGGACTACGACCCACGCCGCCTGCCGATAGAACAGAAGCGCGCCGCGGTAATCGGCTACGCGATGACCGAAAAGCAGGGTGGCTCCGATTTGCGGCAGACACAAACGACTGCGGAATTTACCGGCAGCGGCGCGAACGGTCATACCTACAGCATTACCGGCCACAAATGGTTCTGTTCGGTTCCGGTGGCCGACGGTTTCTACACACTGGCGCAAACCCGCTCGGGCGTGAGCTGCCTGTTTGTCCCGCGCTTCCGGCCAGACGGCAGCCTGAACAATTTTTTCATTCAGCGGCTCAAGGACAAATGCGGCAACCGCTCCAATGCATCCAGCGAGATCGAGTACCGCGACACCTGGTCCATGCTGGTGGGCGAGGAAGGGCGCGGCATACGTGAAATCCTTTCGCACGCGCACCTCACGCGGCTGGACTTCGCGGTCGGCTCGGCCGGCCTGATGCGCCAGGCCCTGACACTGGCGCTCAACCATGCCCAGACGCGCACGGCTTTCGGCAAGCCCATGGCCGAGCTGCCCATGCAGTGCAATGTGCTGGCCGACCTGGCGATCGACAGCGAGGCGGCCATGCTGGGCGCCTTGCGCGTGGCGCGGGCGGCGGACGGCATGGCCTCCAGCGAGCGCGAACGGCTGCTCTCGCGCGTCGCGACGCCGACCATGAAGTTCTGGAACTGCCAGCGGGCCCCAGCTTTCGTCTACGAATGCGTGCAGGCGCACGGCGGCAACGGCTTCATCATGGAGAACCCGGTGGCCCGGCTGTACCGCGAGGCGCCGCTCAACTCGATCTGGGAAGGCACTTCCAACATGATGTGCATGGACGTGCTGCGCGCCATGGACAAGGACGGGCGCTGCCGCGACGCCCTGGTCGAAGAGCTGCGCTTGCACCGGGGCGCGAATGCCGCTTACGACCGCTTCACCGACGACCTGGCTGGCCGCCTCGCGCTCGCCTACCCGCACGACGGCCACGCGCGCATGCTGGTCACGCGCATCGCGCTGGCCTTGCAGGCGGGTGAAATGCTGGCGCACGGCGCACCGGAGGCTGCGGAGCTTTTCATCGCGTCGCGCCTGGCAAGTAGCGGCCTGCATGTGTTCGGCACCCTGCCCGATTCGCAGGCCCTGCCCGCCATCGTTCGGCGCGCGGCCGTGATACGCCACTGACCGTGCCGGAATTTGCCATGAGCACCATCCTCACGCTTCCCGAAACCGAGGTTCGCGGCCAGGTCAGCGCGACGGAGTGGGCGACCCGCGTCGACCTCGCCGCCTGCTACCGCCTGCTGGCCGTCTTCGGCATGACGGACCTCATCTACAACCACGTCAGCGCGCGAATCCCGGGCGGCGGGGAACAATACCTGATCAATCCCTACGGCATGCTGTACGAGGAGATCACGGCCTCCAGCCTGGTGAAGATCGACGTGCAAGGCAACACGCTGCTGCAACCGGGCCATGGCTACAGCGTCAACGTGGCGGGCTTTTACCTGCACGCGCCCATCCACGTCGCCCGGCCCGACGTGCAGTGCATCATCCACACGCACACCCGCGCCGGCACAGCCGTCAGCGCGCTGGCCGAAGGGCTGCTGCCGCTGTCGCAGACCGCCATGCGCTTTCACGGGCGCGTGGCTTATCACGATTTCGAGGGCCCGGCCATCAACGGCGCCGAGTGCGAGCGCGTGGTGAATGACCTGGGCCCGCACGACGTCCTCATGCTGCGCAACCACGGCCTGCTGGCCTGCGGCCCCAGCATCGCGCAGGCCTTCAACGCCATGTACTGGCTGGAGAACGCCTGCCGCATCCAGGTCGACATCCTGGGCTGCAACCGGGCCATCCACCAGCCGGCGGCGTCGGCCCTTGCCAACACGGTGAGCTGTTTTTCGGGCGAGGAAATCACGCTGGCCAACGAGGCGCGAACAAATCCGGTCCTCAACGCCGCGGCGCAAGCGCGGCACGGCGGCTACGGCAGCCTCGAGTGGCCAGCGCTGCTGCGCAAGCTCGACCGGCTCGATCCTTCTTACAAGAACTGAGCATGCACGACAAAGACGGCACCATGGGTTTTATCGGCTGTGGCCGGGTGGGCCGGACATTGGCCCGCGCGCTGGCGAATGCCGGCTACCGCGTTTCGGCGGCCTGGACGCGCGACCCGGCAGCCCTGCAACGATTCACGGACGAAGTGCCCGGCGTGATCCCTTGCCATGCGGCGCAAGAGGTCGTCGACCGTTGCAACTTCGTCTGGATCACCGTCGCCGATGACGCAATTGCATCCGTCGCGCAATCCCCGCAGTGGTCGCTGCGGCACCGTGTCGTGCATTGCAGCGGCGCCACCGGGCTGGTGGCGCTGGACAAGGCCAAACGTGATGGTGCCAGGGTCGGCGGCTTTCACCCCTTGCAGATGTTTGCCAACCCCGAGGTTGCCTTGCGCGGCCTGCCGGGCTGCACCGTCGGCATCGCCGCGGACGGCGGTTTTGCGGCGGAACTCGACGATATCGCCACCCGGCTCGGCTGTGTGCCCTTCACCGTGCCGGAGGGCAGCCGGGCGCTGTACCACGCATCGGCGTATTACGTGGGGCCCTTTCTGATTGCGCTGCTGCGTGAGGCGTCCCTGCTCTGGAGATCTTTTGGCGGGACGGAGCAGCAGGCGCTGGACGCCCTGCTGCCGCTGCTGGCCGGCACTGTCGCGGCCGTGAAGGATGCGGGACTGGCCAGGGGCATGGGCGGCTGCGTGGCTCGCGGCGACGTCGGCACGATCGGCAAGCACCTTGATGCGCTGCACGAACTCTCCGCTGATGCCGAGACGCTCTACCGCGAGCTCGCCCTGCGCACCGTGCCCCTGGGCCTGGAGCGCGGCACGCTGAACCGGGAGGGGGCCGCGCGTATTCAGTCGGTGCTGCGCGAAGTGCCCGCAGCACGCAAGACAAACCGGGCAAAGGCTTATCTGTGAGCATGAACAGCATCCGGAAACAGGAGCGGAAAAACAAAAAAGCCGGTTAGCGTTTGCTAACCGGCTATCTGTTGGTTTTATTGGTCGGTGTGAAAGGATTCGAACCTTCGACCCCTTGCACCCCATGCAAGTGCGCTACCAGGCTGCGCCACACACCGACAAGCCTCAGATTATAGCCTGCCTCGAAGCGCTTCTCAGTGGTTGTTGCCGAGGAGATCGCGGATTTCGAACAACTCGCGGCGCACAAGCTGCAGCCTTTGCTGCGCTGCGGTGCCCGTGGGCAAGTCAGACCCCTCACTGTCTTCAAAGTCGGAGTGGTCCGTCGAGTCCTCAAAATCGTCGAGTACCGAATCGCCGCCTTCAAGCAGCGACTCCCCGCCTTCAAGGACTTCGACTCCGTCCAGCATGACCTCGCCGTTGCGGCGCTTGTCGCGTTCGATCTGGACGATTTCCTGGAGTTTGTTGCGCGCGCCGCTGATGGTGAAGCCCTGGTCATAGAGCAGGTCACGGATGCGGCGGATCATGAGCACCTCATGGTGCTGGTAGTAGCGGCGGTTGCCGCGCCTTTTCATCGGGCGTAGCTGCGTAAACTCCTGCTCCCAATAACGGAGCACATGAGGTTTGACGCCGCACAAATCGCTGACTTCACCGATAGTGAAATAGCGTTTCGCCGGGATGGGTGGAAGGGTTTTCTCCAATTAAATCAATGCGCTAAGGAGGAAACCTCTAAATCTACTCTAAGTCGAAAGTTAGCGCAAAGGGTTGCTGGGCTTTTTTGAAATCTGTTGTTCCGTCACACAGGTAACACCTAGTTACTAAAGTGATCGCCTTGGTGAAAATCACGCCGCCGAGGACTGGGCGTTGGCGGGACCTACTCGACCGCAGTTTCGCCCTGGATCTGGTCTTTGAGCTTGTGGCTGGCGTGGAAGGTGACCACACGGCGGGCCTGGATGGGAATGGCCTCGCCGGTGCGGGGGTTGCGGCCGGGGCGCGGGGCCTTGGTGCGGATCTGGAAATTGCCGAAACCGGAAATTTTCACGTCATTGCCGTCCACCAGGCTGTCTGAAATGAGGTCGAAAAACGCGTCGATCATGTCCTTCGATTCGCGTTTATTGAGCCCGATCTGCTCAAACAGCAATTCGGCGAGGTGGGCCTTGGTCAGCGCCGGGGTTTCCAGGCTTTCTACAGAAAAATCCATGCGGCAGTGCTCCTGGCGTTTTTATTTTTGGAAGATTTCGTGGAAGCCTCAGGCACGCAAACGTGCCCCGAGCTGGCCCTGCAGATTCGCGAGAACCGCCTGAACAGCCGCCTCAATTTCCTCGTCGGTCAGTGTAGCGGTGTCACTCGAAAGCACCAAGCGCACGGCCAGGCTTTTTTCGCCCATTTGCATGCTGGCGCTTGCCTGTTGCGGCCGGTAGACGTCGAACAGGGTCGCTCCCTTGAGCAGGCCTTGCGTGGCGGCGCCGTGGATAGCCCCCATGAGCGCGGCGTGCGTGACACCCTCGGCCACGATGACGGCGATGTCGCGCTCCACGGGTTGCAGCTTGCTGACCTGCTTGAATTCGGGCACCTGGCGCTGCAAGACCGCGTCGAGTTCCAGTTCGAACAACAGCGGCGCCTGGGCCAGGTCATAGCCCTGCCGCCACTGTGGATGCAGTTCACCGACGAACCCGATCCGCTTGCCCGCCACGGAGACGCTGGCACAGCGGCCGGGGTGCATGGCAGGATGCGCGGCGGGCGCAAAGACCGCCTGCAGCGGCGCGAGCAGGGCTTCGACATCACCCTTGATGTCGAAGAAATCCACCACTTTGTCAGTTTGGCTCCAGTTCAGCGCAGTCCGCGGCCCATAGGCTAGGCCGGCTACGCGCATGGGCTGGCTGAAGCCGGCTACCGTGGTGTCGGTGTTCTGTACCTGGGCATCACGCAAGAAGACGCGGCCCAGCTCGAACACGTTGACGCGGGGCGCCTTGCGATCCAGGTTGAACTTGAGCACCTGCAGCAACGAGCCCAGCAGCGAGCTGCGCATGACGCTCATCTGGCTGGCAATCGGGTTGAGCAGCTTGATGGGGTTCGGGTTGCCGGCGAGTTCATGCTCCCAGCGCTCTTCCACAAAGCTGAAATTGATGGTTTCCTGGTAGCCCAGCGAAGCCAAAGCGCGGCGCACGGCAAAGGGGCTGCGCTCGGCTTCGGGGCGCAGCCGCGCCGTAATGGGCGCCAGCGGCGGCGTGTCGGGCAAATGGTTGTAGCCCACCATACGCACCACTTCTTCGATGAGGTCTTCCTCGATCTGCAGATCGAAGCGGTAGCTCGGAGGCGTCACGGTCAGCGTGCCCTCCCCTTGCGCCACCGGCAAACCCAGGCGCTGGAGCGCGTCCAGGCATTGCGCCTGCGTGAGCGGCATACCGATCACCTTGGAGGCCCGCGCGACGCGCAGGGTGACAGGCGCCGCCTTGGGCACATTGGCCTGCTGGTCGTCCATGGGGCCGCACACGGTTTCCGGCGTGCCGCAGATGTCGATGATCAGCTGGGTGATGCGCTCGATGTGCTCGACGGTCTGCCCGGGATCAACGCCGCGTTCGAAACGATGGCCCGCGTCGGTCGAGAAGTTGTAGCGGCGCGAGCGGCCGGCAATCGCCTTGGGCCACCAGAAAGCGGCTTCGACGTAGACGTGTTTCGTGTCGTCAGATACGGAAGTTGCGTCGCCGCCCATGATGCCGGCCAGCGATTCGACTTGTGCGTCGTCGGCGATGACACCGACCTTTTCATCGACCGTCACGGTATTGCCGTTCAGCAGCTTGAGCGTCTCGCCAGGCTTGCCCCAGCGGACGTCGAGCCCGCCGTGGATTTTGTCGAGGTCAAAGATGTGCGAAGGGCGGCCCAGCTCGAACATCACGTAGTTGGAGATGTCCACGAGCGCGGTCACGCTGCGCTGGCCACAGCGGGCCAGGCGGTCCACCATCCATTGCGGCGTGGCGGCTTTGGTATTGACGTTGCGCACCACGCGGCCGGAAAAGCGGCCGCACAGGTCGGGGGCGCTAATCTTGACCGGCACCTTGGTGGCATCGACAGTGGCTACTGCAGGAAACGACGGCGTATTCAGTGGAGCACCCGTAAGCGCGGCGACTTCGCGCGCGACCCCATAGACGCTCAGGCAATGCGCGAGGTTGGGCGTGAGCTTGAGGGTGAACAGGGTGTCATCGAGCCGAAGGTGCTCGCGGATGTCCTGGCCCAGCGGCGCATCGGCGGCCAGTTCAAGCAGGCCGCCGTGGTCTTCGGAGAGTTTGAGTTCGCGCGCAGAGCACAGCATGCCCTGGCTTTCCACGCCGCGCAGCTTGCCGACCTTGATCAGGAAGGGTTTGCCGTCTTCGCCGGGCGGCAGCTCGGCACCCACCAGGGCGCAAGGCACCTTGATGCCGACGCGGGCATTGGGCGCGCCGCAGACGATGTTGAGCAGGCTGCTCTGCCCCACGTCGACCTGGCAGACGCGCAGGCGGTCTGCATCAGGGTGCTGGACGGCCTCCTTGATTTCACCGACGACGATCTTGGTGAAAGGCGGCGCCACAGGCTTGAGCTCTTCGACCTCCAGGCCGGCCATGGTGAGGGTGTCGGCGAGTTGCTGGGTATCGAGCGGCGGATTGCAGAATTCGCGCAACCAGGATTCTGGGAATTGCATGGTGAGACCTTGTTTTTGTTTTTGTTCTTATGGCTTATGACTGGAACTGCGAGAGAAAACGGATATCGCCGTCGAAGAACAGGCGCAGGTCGTTGACGCCGTAGCGCAGCATGGTCAGGCGGTCGGGCCCCATGCCGAAAGCAAAGCCGATGTACTTCTCGGGATCCAATCCCATGTTGCGCACCACGTTCGGGTGCACCTGGCCCGAGCCGGCCACTTCCAGCCAGCGGCCGGCGAGCGGGCCGGTCTGGAACTGGATGTCGATCTCGGCGCTGGGCTCGGTGAAAGGGAAAAAGCTGGGCCGAAAGCGCAGCACCAGGTCGTCGCTTTCAAAGAAGGTGCGGCAGAAATCGGTGAAGACGAATTTGAGGTCCTTGAAGCTCACGTTCTCACCTATCCACAGGCCTTCGCACTGGTGAAACATGGGTGAGTGAGTGGCGTCGCTGTCGACACGGTAGGTGCGGCCCGGCGCGATGACGCGAATTTCGGGCATGCGGCCGCCGGCATCGATCAGCGCGCGGTGCTTCTTGACATGCTGGACCGCATGGCGGATCTGCATGGGGCTGGTGTGGGTGCGCAGCAGATTGGGCGCGGATTCGGTGCCGCCCTCGACGTAAAAGGTGTCGTGCATCGACCGCGCCGGATGGTCTTCCGGCGTGTTGAGCGCGGTGAAATTGAACCAGTCGGTTTCGATCTCGGGGCCCTGGGCCACGTCGAAGCCCATGGAGCCGAATATGCCTTCGATGCGCTCCAGTGTCAGCGACACGGGATGCAGGCCACCCTGCACGCGCTGGCGGCCCGGCAGGCTCACGTCGAGCGCTTCAGCTTTGAGCTGCTTTTGCAGTTCGGCGTCGGCCAGTGCCTGGCGGCGTTCGTTCAGCGCGGCTTCGATGGCCTGCTTGGCCAGGTTGATGGCGGCGCCGCGGGATTTTTTCTCTTCGACGCTGAGGGCCGCCATGCCCTTCATCAACTCGGTCACGCGGCCGGCCTTGCCCAGGAACTGCGCCTTGGCGTTTTCCAGGTCGGCGGGCGTGTGGGCCTGCGCAAAGCTGGCCTGGGCGCTGCTGACCAGTTCTTGGAGGGCATCAGGTTGGGTCATACGTTCTCTTGTTCGAAATACAAAACAGCGAAGGCGCTTTCGGCAGGACTCTCACCAAGCCGGCGGGCTGTGAGCGCTGCGGAAAGGGCCATGAAAAAAGGGCCAGAGCCTTTTCAAGCTCCAGCCCTTTATTTTCTTGCGTCGGCAGTGATTGATTCGATAGTCTCAATACCGCCTGGCCTGAAAATCAGGCGGCCAGCTTGGCTTTCACCTGTTCAACGATGGCGCCGAAAGCAGCGCTGTCATGGATGGCCATGTCGGACAGAACCTTGCGGTCGATCTCGATGCCGGCTTTCTTCAGGCCGTTGGCAAACTGGCTGTAGGTCAGGCCGAATGAACGGCTTGCAGCATTGATACGGGCGATCCACAACTGGCGGAACACGCGTTTCTTGGTACGACGGTCACGGTAGGCATATTGCCCAGCCTTCATTACCGCTTCTTTGGCGATACGGAAGACGTTGCCGCGGCGGCCGCGGAAACCTTTTGCAAGGGTTAAAACTTTTTTGTGGCGGGCGCGAGCCGTTACACCACGTTTGACGCGAGGCATGTGTGTACTCCTTGTTCGTCGTTAATTAAATGCCTTGGCCTGGGAGCATCTGTGCCATGTGACCCATATTGGTCTCATGAACAGTCACCGCACCACGCAGATGGCGTTTGTTTTTGGTGGTCTTCTTGGTCAGGATGTGACGTTTGAAGGCTTGGCCGCGCTTGACGGTACCACCCGGACGAACGCGGAAACGCTTTTTAGCGCCGCTCTTGGTCTTCATTTTGGGCATGTAAATGCTCCTTTTCATTTGTGCTCGTGAGGCGCTGCGAACCTTCCGCAGACTTGATGGCCCCGAGCCACTTGTAGTAGCGAGGTATGACCCTTGCCACCGCCGGCGAAGCCTTCCGGCATTCGCTGGTCGCGACGGCTTTGACCCCGTCACTTTCGAAAGAAAGGCTTGTCGCCTCCCTTCACTGGAAATGCCTTGCGGCATCCTCCTCAACGGCCCGCCGGATCGCTCCGGCAAGCCTGTGTTCTTCTAACTATCCTCAGGCCGCAGCCGAAGGCGCCGGTGCTGCCGCAGTTTCGGCTGCCGGCTTGCCACCGGGCTTCTTGCGGCCGGGCGCGATCATCATGACCATCTGCCTGCCTTCAAGCTTGGGGAACTGCTCCACCACAATCAAATCCGCCAACTCGTCGCGAATACGCGCCAGCAGGGCGAGGCCCAGTTCCTGGTGCGTGATTTCGCGGCCACGAAAGCGCAAGGTGATCTTGCACTTGTCGCCCTCTTCCAAAAAGCGCTTGATATTGCGCAATTTGATGTTGTAGTCCCCATCGTCAGTGCCGGGCCGGAATTTGACTTCCTTGATCTCGATCACTTTTTGCTTGGACTTCGCTTCCGCCGCCTTCTTCTGCTCGGCATACTTGAACTTGCCGTAATCCATCAACCTGCACACCGGCGGAACCGCCGTGGGGGAGATTTCAACAAGGTCCACGTCGGCCTCACCTGCCAGGCGCAATGCCTCCGCGATGCTGACAATGCCTAAAGGCTCGTTGTCTGGCCCGCTCAGACGTACTTCGGGGGCCATGATTTCACGGTTCAAGCGGTGCTTGCGTTCTTCACGGTGACGGCGGTCACGAAATTCAGTAGCGATGGTTCTATCCTTTAACTCTTGCTATAAAAGCTATAGCGGCTTGCGCCCGTCCTGCAAGGACGAGAAGCTTCAATGCCCACAAATTCGGAGGAATTCGTCAGCGATTCAGGCTTTTTGTGTGATGTCAGAAGCAATTTGCCGGGCAAATGCATCGAGGGGCATCACTCCAAGGTCTTTGTTACCCCGGGCGCGCACTGCTACGGATCCGGCTTCCTTCTCCTTGTCGCCTACGACCAGGATGTAAGGCAGCTTTTTCATCGAGTGCTCCCGTATTTTATACGTAATTTTCTCATTGCGCAGGTCCAGGTTGACCCTAAGCCCTTGATTTTGCAGCGTTTTGGCAACTTCCCGGGCATATTCGGCCTGGGAATCGGTGATATTGAGGACTGAAACCTGCTCGGGAGCCAGCCAGGTCGGCAACGCGCCGGCGTGCTCTTCGATCAAAATTCCGATAAAACGCTCCAGGCTGCCCACAATCGCGCGGTGCAGCATCACCGGCCGGTGACGGTTGCCGTCTTCGCCCACGTATTCGGCATCCAGTCGTTCCGGCATCGAAAAATCGACCTGCATGGTGCCGCACTGCCATTGGCGGCCGATGGCGTCCTTCAGCGTGTATTCGATCTTGGGGCCGTAAAACGCACCGTCGCCGGGAGCGATTTCAAACTCGCAACCGGACGCACGCAGGCTTTCCATCAGCGCGTGCTCGGCCTTGTCCCAGCTTTCGTCCGAGCCAATGCGCGCTTCGGGGCGCGTGGCTACCTTGTAGATGATGTTCTTGAAGCCGAAGTCGGTGTACACCTTCTGCAGCAAGGTCGTGTAGTCCACACATTCCTTGAGAATCTGGTCCTCTGTACAGAAAATATGGCCGTCGTCCTGCGTGAAACCGCGCACGCGCATGATGCCGTGCAGCCCACCCGAAGGTTCGTTGCGGTGGCACTGGCCGAATTCACCGTAGCGCAGCGGCAGGTCGCGGTAGCTCTTGATCCCCTGCTTGAAGATCAGGATGTGGCCGGGGCAGTTCATGGGCTTGAGCGCGTATTCGCGCTTTTCGCTCTCGGTCGTGAACATGTTGTCGCGATACTTGTCCCAGTGGCCGGTTTTTTCCCACAGCGTCTTGTCGATGATCTGCGGGCCTTTGACCTCCTGGTAGCCGTTGTCCTGGTAGACCTTGCGCATGTACTGCTCCACGCCCTGCCAAACCGTCCATCCCTTGGGGTGCCAAAACACCAGGCCGGGGGCATGGTCGTCGATGTGGAACAGGTCGAGCTCCTTGCCGAGCTTGCGGTGGTCGCGCTTTTCGGCCTCCTCCAGCATCGTCAGGTACTGCTGCAACTCGTCCTTGGTGGCCCAAGCCGTGCCGTAAACACGCTGCAGCATTTCATTGCGGTGGTCGCCGCGCCAGTAGGCGCCGGCCACTTTCATGAGCTTGAAGAACTTCAGCTTGCCCGTGCTCGGCACATGGGGCCCGCGGCACAGGTCTTCGAAGGCGCCTTCGCGATAGAGCGACACGTCTTCATTTGCGGGGATGCTGGCGATGATCTCGGCCTTGTAGTGTTCGCCGATGCTCTTGAAGTGCGCCACGGCCTCATCGCGCGGCAACACGCGGCGGGTCACCGGCTCATCCTTGGCGGCGAGTTCCGTCATGCGCTTTTCGATCGCTATCAGGTCCTCCGGCGTGAACGGGCGCTTGTAGGAGAAATCGTAGAAGAACCCGTTCTCGATCACCGGGCCAATGGTGACCTGCGCATCCGGGAACAGCTCCTTGACAGCGTAGGCCAGCAAATGGGCCGTCGAGTGGCGGATCATGTCCAGGCCGTCGGCATCCTTGGCGGTGATGATGGAGACCGCGCTGTCTTTGTCGATCAGGTAGCTGGTGTCCACCACCTTGCCGTCGACCTTGCCGCCCAGGGCGGCTTTTGCCAGGCCGGCACCTATCGAGGCGGCCACTTCGGCGACCGTAACAGCTTGCGGGTATTCGCGCTTGGAGGCGTCGGGGAGCGTGATCTGGATCATGGGATGAAATTTTTAGAGATAAAAATGGGAGCAACAAAAAAGCGCGGAACACGCCGCGCTTTGATGGGGGAAATTTGGATGAGAGCTATAAATTGTGTAGCTAACAATCACCAAGGGGAGCGGCCTAGCGCCCTGGATGACTCCAGAAAACGGACGAGGTCGTAGTTCGCGGTGTCATAACCCGAACGATCCTTCCTGTTTCCAGCTTGATTGATTGCATGCGCGTATTTTACGGCAGGTTGGCAAGACCCCGTCCGCGGCGCCCGTTCAGCGTTGCGCGAAACGCTATTGCGAGCCAGGCGGCAAAAAGCCCAAACCAAGGCAACGCGGGCATTCAGTGATGACGGTCTGCTTTTCGACTTCGAAATGCTCGTTGATATTTTCGCTCTCGATGCGCAGTTCACCGGAACCCTCGCAATCGGGACAGGAAATACGCTTGAAACCCACGGTTAAGTCCGACACGGCAGCCCCTCCAGTTGATCTTCAAAGTCGTGTTTTGTGTAACAAGTTGAACTCTACGCCAAAAAGCACTCACAAAAAAGCCCGGATAGGCCCTAAGTTCCTGTCCGGGCTAAAGCCGCGCCCTTGAAGGCACAAGCGTCTGGGTAATTGTTGCGGGAGTGTTCAGTTCAGTGGAACTGCTCTTCTTCGGTGGAGCCGGTCAGCGCGGTCACACTGGACTTGCCGCCCTGGATCACGGTGGTGACTTCGTCGAAGTAGCCGGTGCCGACTTCCTGCTGGTGCGACACGAAGGTGTAGCCGCGGTCGCGGGCCGCGAATTCAGGCTCTTGAACCTTCTCGACATAGGCCGACATGCCGCGCTTGACGTAGTCCTGGGCCAAGTCGAACATGTTGTACCACATGGAGTGGATGCCGGCCAAGGTGATGAACTGGTACTTGTAGCCCATTGCGCCCAGTTCTTTCTGGAACTTGGCAATGGTCGCGTCGTCGAGGTTTTTCTTCCAGTTGAAGGACGGCGAGCAGTTGTAGGCCAGCATCTTGCCGGGGTGCACCTTGTGCACGGCGTCGGCAAACTTCTTGGCGAACTCGAGGTCGGGCGTGCCGGTTTCGCACCACACCAGGTCGGCATAGTGGGCGTAGGCGATGGCGCGGCTGATGGCCTGGTCAATACCTTTTTTCGTCTTGTAGAAACCTTCCGCCGTGCGCTCACCGGTGATGAAGGGCTTGTCGTTTTCGTCGTAGTCGCTGGTCAGCAGGTCGGCCGCTTCAGCGTCGGTGCGGGCAATCACCAGCGTGGGCACGCCGCAGACGTCGGCAGCCATGCGGGCCGCCACCAGTTTTTGCACCGCTTCGGCCGTAGGCACCAGCACTTTGCCGCCCATGTGGCCGCATTTTTTCACCGAGGCGAGCTGGTCTTCCCAGTGCACGCCGGCGGCGCCGGCCTTGATCATGGCCTTCATCAGTTCGAAAGCGTTGAGCACGCCGCCGAAACCGGCTTCTGCATCGGCCACGATGGGCGCGAAGTTGTCGATATAGCCCTTGTCGCCGGCATCGATGCCCTTGGAATGCTGGATCTCATCGGCACGGCGGAAGGTATTGTTGATGCGCTCGACCACGGTAGGAACGGAATCCACGGGGTACAGCGACTGGTCGGGGTACATGGAAGCGTAGCTGTTGTTGTCGGCGGCGACTTGCCAGCCCGACAGGTAAATCGCTTTGACGCCGGCCTTGACCTGCTGCATGGCCTGGCCGCCCGTCAGCGCACCCAGGCAATTCACGTAAGGTTCGTTGTTGACCAGGCCCCAGAGCTTTTCAGCACCGCGGCGTGCCAGCGTGTGCTCGATGGGGAAGGAGCCGCGCAGGCGGACCACGTCGGCCGCGCTGTAACCGCGCTTGATGCCCTTCCAGCGGGGATTGGTGGCCCAGTCTTTTTCCAGGGCGGAAATCTGCTGGTCGCGGCTCAGTTGTTCAGTGAGGGTTTGTGGCATGGTGGGCTCCGTGGGTTAAAGAGAATTGAAGAAGAGAAAAAAGTGAATGCGATGAAGTCACTTTAAGTCTTCTACAAGACTTTGTGAAGCTCTTATGTCTTATATAAGACAAAATTAAAACTCAATAAAATCAACAATCTATCAACAAAATACCGCAATACAAAATTCCATTTCTCGGATTGAGAAAAATTTCCGCAGCGCACCATTTCATATTTTTGTATTGTGAAATGAATTTATTGAATCGTGAAATATGAGGCAAGGCCACGAGCGGGCCCAACAGCGCCGCGAAGGCAGCCCGTGCTTCGATCCAATCAGAATGGATGCACGGTGCGCGCATGCTTGCGGCAACACGCGCGGAAACTCAGGTTTTGCGGCCAGTACGGTGCAGCACCCAGTCGCCGCCGGCGATAACGGGCTTGCCCTGGGCGCGCTCAGGTGCGATTTCATAAAGAACGCACAAGAGCTCGCGCGCTTCGCCTCGCGATCCGCTTGGCTCCGGGCTCGCGTCCAGCTGCACTACCACCTCGCGCTTGGCATATTCACCAGTTTGCTGCGGCCAGACCTCTTCGATTTCATCGAGCACGCGTTCCAGCTCGGCGCTGATGGCGTAGACCTCACCGTGCACCACACCTGGTCCGCCAAGCACCAAGCCTGGGTAGCTTCCCAGGTGGTGCATGACACCGGCCACTTGTGCCCGCCCTACCCAGCGTGGCGCGGGCGGCAAGCGGTTGATGTCCCGCTCTTCCCCTTTGCGCAAGGTGCCGTAGACAAAGACATGGCGGGTGACGGAAGAAGATGGCATTGCTTGGAATCCTGGGTATCGGAAGGCTTGTAAAGCCAGCCATGAAAATTAAGGCATGATTCCGGCCTGCTGGCATCCCTGCCAATCCCTCCAACCGGCGGGCCGCATGGCCGTGCAACAGGACCCCCCAGTTTAATGAACCGCATTGTGGCGTACGCCTGTCTCGGGCTCAGCATGTCTTTGGTGGGCAGCTATGTGGCGCTGTCCAAACCCCTGGTCGCCGCCCTTCCCGTCTTCCTGCTCGCCTGGCTGCGTTTTGGCATAGGTGGTGCAGCCATGCTGCGCTGGCTCAAAAAGCCCGCTGAAGAGATTCCCATGAGCCGGCAAACCGCCCGCCTGCTGTTCCTGGAATCGTTCCTCGGCAACTTCCTGTTTTCCATCTGCATGCTGTTCGGCGTGAGCATGACCAGTGCCGTCGCGGCCGGCGTCATCATGGCCTCCATCCCGGCCGCCGTCGCGCTCATGAGCTGGCTGTTCCTGCGGGAGCGCATTGGCCTGCGGGTCTGGGGCGCAGTGGCCTGCGCCGTGGTTGGCATCGCGCTGGTGTCGCTGGCCAAAAATCCAGCGGCGGTGCACGCCGCAGCGGGGCCGCAAACCGACCCGGCGCCAAGCTACGCTTGGCTGGGCAACCTGCTGCTGGTGGGCGCGGTCTTGTGCGAAGCCTTCTATGCGGTGATCGGCAAGAAACTGACCGGCGTGCTGAGCCCCAAACGCATTTCAGCCTTGATCAACCTCTGGGGCTTTGCGCTCGTCACGCCGCTGGGGCTCTGGATGGCCTGGAGTTTTGACTTCGGCCGGGTCGCGCCGTCCTTGTGGTTGCTGCTGGTGTTTTACTCGCTGGCCGCCAGTGTCTGGACGGTCTGGCTCTGGATGACGGGCCTCAAGACCATCCCTGCCAACGAGGCCGGTGTGTTTGCCGTGCTGCTGCCCATCAGCGCCGCCGCGGTCGGCGTCATGGTGCTGGGAGAAACACTGAACGCCACCCAGATCGGCGCCTTCGGCATTGCGCTGGCCGGCGTGGTGCTGGCTACTTTGCCGGGACGGGGTCTGGAAAAGCCTGTTCCGGTCGAGCCGCCGCACTGATTTCGCGGTCCAGCCGCTTTTGCCGGCGCATCACATAGATGCTGTAGCTGATGATGCCCAGCGACACCACGGTGATCAAAATCGTGGCCGCCGCGTAAATCGACGGGTTCACGCCGCGGCGGGCGTAGCTGAAGATCACCTGCGGCAGGGTCGTCACGCCCGGGCCCGACAAGAACTCCGAAATCACCACGTCGTCAAACGAGAGCGTGAACGTCAGCAGCCAGGCCGACACCAGGGCCGGCGCGATATTGGGCAGGGTCACCAGAAAGAACACCTGCATGGGACGGCAGCCCAGGTCCATGGCGGCCTCTTCGAGGGTGCGGTCCATTTCACTGAGGCGCGACTGGATCACCACGGTGGCGTAAGCCATGCCCAGCAGGGTGTGGCCGGTCACGATGGTGATGAAGCCGCGATCGGGCCAGCCCACGGTGCGCTGCACCGCCACCATCAGCAGCAGCAAGGACAGCCCGATGATGACCTCGGGCATGACCAGCGGCGCATTCACCAGCCCGTAAAACAGCGTGCGCCCGGTGAAGCGCAGATAGCGCACCAGCACAAAGGCGGCAAAGCTGCCCAGCACCACCGACAGCGTGCCGGTGATCAGCGCCACCTTGAGCGACAGGAAAAAGCCTTCGACCAGCCGCGAGTCCGCCAGCAAGGCCTCATACCATCGCGTCGAGAAGCCGGTGAAAACCCCGTCCTGCCGCGTGCTGTTGAAAGAAAAAACGATGAGGAAAAACAGCGGGATGTAGAGAAACAGGTAGACCAGCCCCATCCAGAGTTTGCCCACGTTGTTTTCCACCAGGCGCGAAATACTCCTCATACCGGTTTTCATCTCAATGCCCTCCCCGCGCGTCGCGATCGCTGCTGGAGCGGTAATAAAAGGCCAGCGGCACCAGGATCAGCAGAATCATCACCACCGCCAGCGCGGAGGCGCGCGGCCAGTTGTTGCTGCTGAACATCTCGTCCCAGACCACGCGCCCGATCATGATGTTTTCGGCACCGCCCAGCAGCGAGGGGATCACGAACTCGCCGACGCTGGGAATGAACACCAGCATGGAGCCGGCCACGATGCCGGATTTACTGAGCGGCACAGTGATCAGCCAGAAAGCCTTCCAGGCGCTGGCGCCCAGGTCGTGCGCGGCCTCCAGCAGGCGAAAATCCATCTTCACCAGGTTGGCGTAGAGCGGCAGGATCATGAAGGGGCAGTACACGTAAGTCATGCCCACCAACATGGAGACGTCGGTGTAGAGCATCACCATGGGCTCCTGGATGATGCCCAACGACAGCAGCAGGTTGTTGAGCACGCCCTGGTCGGCGAGGATGCCCTTCCAGGCGTAGACGCGCAGCAGGAAAGAGGTCCAGAACGGCAGCATCACCAGCATCAGCAGAGCCGGGCGGATCGCGGGCCGCGAGCGGGCAATGAAGTACGCGAAGGGGTAACCGATGACCAGGCAGGACAGCGTGGTGAGCAAGGCGTACTTCAGCGAGGTCTTGTACGCCTCCATGTAAATCGTGTTGCCGAAGCCCCCCGCGGCATCCTGCGCCTTGTCGATGAAGATGGATGCGTAGTTGTTGTAGCGCAGCAGCACGTGCCACGAGCCCTTGACCGTCTCAATCAACGGTGCGAAGGGATCCACGCCGTTGCCCATGTCCGTCACGCTGATGCGCAGCAGGATCAGGAAAGGCAGCACAAAAAACAGCAGCAGCCAGACGTAAGGCACGGCGATGACGAAGCGCCGCCCGAGGTTGAGTTGAAGCCAGGAGGGGATGTTTTTCATCGCCGGGATTGAATCATTGGGCCTGTGGGGCTGGACTTATTGCGTCAGCACCACCGGCGCGGAACCATCCCACCAAAAGAAGACCGGGTCGTCCCAGGTGATCGTGTCGCTGTCGTGGCGCGTGGTGTTGGTCTCGGTGATCTTGAGGGTGCGGCCGCCGGCCGCTTCCACGATGAAGGTGTTGTAGCTGCCGAAGTAGGCGATCTCGCGCACTTTGCCGGTAAACAGGTTGGTGCCGATACCGGCCGGCCGGGTCTTGGCGATGTGGATTTTCTCGGGCCGCACCGCGATGGCGACCGACATGCCCAGGGTGCCGCTGATGCCGTGCCCCACGCTCACGACGCCCTGGTCGGTGGTGACCTCGCACCGATCAGCCTCGTCCAGCGTGAGCTCTCCCTCCAGCATGTTGACGTTGCCGATGAAGTCGGCCACAAAGCGGCAATTCGGATGCTCGTAGATTTCCTTGGGCGTACCGACCTGCAGCACACGGCCGTGGCTCATCACCGCGATGCGGGAGGCCATGGCCATGGCTTCTTCCTGGTCGTGCGTCACCATGACGCAGGTCACGCCCACGGACTCAAGGATGTTGATGAGCTCGAACTGCGTGCGTTCACGCAGCTTTTTGTCCAGCGCGCCCAGAGGTTCGTCAAGCAGCAGCAACTGCGGCCGCTTGGCCAGGCTGCGCGCCAGGGCCACGCGCTGCTGCTGGCCACCCGAGAGCTGGTGCGGCTTGCGTTTGGCAAAAGCCTCGAGCTGGACCAGCTTGAGCATCTCCTGAACACGTGCCTCAATTTCGGCCTTTGGCATGCCTTCGCGTTTGAGGCCGAAGGCAATGTTGTCCCAGACCGTCAGGTGCGGAAAAAGCGCATACGACTGGAACATCATGTTGATGGGCCGTTCGTAGGGCGGGAAGGAGGCGATGTCCACGCCGTCCAGGATGACCGCGCCGGAGGTCGGTTTCTCAAAACCCGCCAGCATGCGCAGCAGGGTCGATTTGCCGCAGCCGGAGCTGCCTAGCAGTGCGAAGATTTCACCCTTGTGGATGGACAGCGAGACGTCGTCGACCGCTGCCACGCCATCAAAGCGCTTGACCAGCTGGTCGGTCCGCAAATAACCATCACCGGGCGATGGGGGCAGGTTCATGAACAGTGCTTCCTGTCGTCACCAAGATGAAAAAAAGCTGCGCACGCAAAGCATTGCATGCACAGCCGGGTTCGAACTCACTACCGTCAGTTCAAGACAGCAAAAACTCACTTGCCTTTTTTGAAGGCGGTGAACACATTGCTCATGGACTCGCGGGCCTCATTGCTGAAGCTGGCCGGAGACACCATTTTCTTCAGGTTGTCCGGGTCGGGGAACACAGCCTTGTCCTTGGCGATCTCAGGCTTGACGTTGGCCAGGCTGGCCTTGTTGGCGGTGGCGTAACCCAGTTCGTTGGTCAGGGATGCAGACACTTCAGGGCGCAGCGAGTAGTTGATGAAGGCCAGCGCGTTATTGGGGTGCTTGGCATCCTTGGGGATGGCCAAGGTGTCGAAGAAGATCAGGCCGCCGGTGCTGGGCAGCAGGGCCTCGACATCGTTGCCGCTCTTGTTTTCAATCGCGCGGGCGCGGGCGATGTTGATGTCGCCGGCCCAGGCCAGGGCCACGCAGGCCTTGCCGCCGGCCAGGTCGTCAATCATGGTGCTGGAGAACATGCGGATGTGCGGACGCACCTTGGCCAGCATCTCAGCGGCCGCCTTGTGGTCGGCCGGGTCGTTGGAGTACGCGTTTTTGCCCAGGTAGTGCATAGCCGGTGGCAGCACTTCGGTCGGCGAATCAAGGTAGGCGATGCCGCAGGCCTTGAGCTTGGCGGTGTAGACCGGGTTGAACACCAGGTCCCAGGCGTTTTCCGGCATGGGGGTGGAGCCCAGCGCCTTGGTGACCTTGACCTTGTTGATGCCGACCGTGGTGAAACTCCAGGCCCAGGGCACGAGGTAGCCGTTGCCGGGGTCAATGGTGCCCAGCTTTTCCATGATGGCCGGGTCCAGGTTGCCGTAGTTGGCGATCTTGGCCTTGTCGAGCTTGGCGAGCAGGCCGCCGTCGATCTGCGGCTTGGCGAACACGGCGCCGGGGACGACGATGTCGTAGCCCGTGTTGCCGGCGACCAGCTTGGCGTGCAGCGCCTCGTTGTTTTCGAAGGTCTGGTAGTTGACCTTGATGCCGGTTTCCTTTTCGAAGTTGGCGATCATGTCTTTGGCGACATAGTCAGGCCAGTTGTAGACATTGAGCACCTTTTCCTCGGCGGCGACAGGCGCCGGTGCGCTCGCGGCGGCGGCCGGTGCGGCAGCGGCAGGCGCTTCGTCTTTTTTACCGCAGGCAGTCAGTGCCGCCACCAGCATGGCCGAAAACGCCCAATACCCTAGATGCTTTTTCATAATGTCCTCAACTCCTCTTATAAAAACTTGGAAGTAAAAACCAGGAAACACTAGCAAAAATCAGACCGGAGCAATTGTATAAGAGGGCCGAAGGGGCGGGAACCTTTCTTATGCGGCCTTTGCATGGGGCCTGCCGCGGCGGCCTGGCAAATCCGCCTACAGCAAAACGGGCCTAAGGCGCTAGGCGCCCTGCCCCTCTCCACGTACGCTTTTGGGGCAAGCTTTCACTCTCCTTTCCGAAAGATACCCCATGGGATTTGCCCACTGGCTAGGCCAGGCCGCCATGAAGCCCTTTGCCCGTGCATTGCCTGTGATGGGCGACACAGAGCGCGCAGCGCTTGAGGCGGGCACCGTCGGCTTCGAAGGCCGGCTGTTTTCAGGCCAACCCGACTTCGACGCCCTGCTGGCCGCCGGGCCCAATGTGCTCAGCGCTGCGGAACAGGCCTTTCTGGACACAGAAGTCACCGCCCTCTGCGCCATGCTGGACGATTTCGCCATTGACCAGGCCGGCAACCTGCCCGCCGAGGTCTGGGCCTATATGCGTGAGCACCGCTTCTTCGGAATGATCATCCCCGAGGAGCACGGCGGGCTGGGTTTCAGCCACTACGCCCACGCCACCGTGGTCACGCGCATCGCCACACTCAATATCTCCGCGGCCGTGACCGTCATGGTGCCCAACTCCCTGGGCCCGGCCGAGTTGCTGCTGCGCTACGGAACCCCGGCGCAGAAGCAGCATTACCTGCCGCGCCTGGCTGACGGCCGCGACCTGCCCTGCTTCGGGCTGACCTCGCCCTATGCAGGCTCCGATGCGGCGTCCATCCCCGACAGCGGCGTGCTGGTCGAACGGGAGTTCGAGGGCAAGATGGTGCGCGGCTTCAGCGTGAACTTTTCGAAGCGCTACATCACGCTGGCGCCGGTGGCCACCGTCGTCGGCCTGGCTTTCAACGCCATCGACGAAAGCCTGCCCGAAAGCCAGCGCCACCTGGGCATCACCTGCGCGCTGATCCCCGTGCCGCAGCCCGGCATGGACATAGGCAGGCGGCACAGGCCCATGGACGCGGCTTTCATGAACGGGCCCATCGAGGGCCGCGAGGTCTTCATCCCCATGGACTGGGTCATAGGCGGCGAGGCCCGGGTCGGCCAGGGCTGGCGCATGCTGATGGAGTGCCTGGCGGCCGGGCGCGCGATTTCATTGCCTGCACTGGGCTCGGCCATGCAGCAGACCGCGCTCTTCGTCGCCAACGGCTACGGCCAGGTGCGTGAACAGTTCGGCCTTCCGATAGGCCGCTTCGACGCAATTGCCGGCGTGATCGCCGGAATGGCCTGCGAGCTTTACGCGACGGACGCCGCGCGCCGCTACACCGCCGCCGCGCTGGACAAAGGCGAACAGCCCAGCGTGGCCAGCGCCATCCTGAAGGTGCACCTGACCGAAGCCGGCCGGCGCGCCGTCAGCCACGGCATGGACATCCTGGGCGGCAAGGGCATCATCCAGGGCCCGTCCAACCTGCTGTCCGTGGCCTATCGCGGCGCGCCCATCGCCATCACCGTGGAAGGCGCCAACATCCTGACCCGCTCGCTGATCATTTTCGGCCAGGGCGCGGTGCGCTGCCACCCCTACGTCATGAAGGAAATGCAGGCCGTGCAGGACAAGGACGCCGAAGCGCTGGGCCAGGCCTTGATGGGCCATGGCGGGCATGTGCTGCGCAACTTCTGGCACAGCATCGCGGGCGCACCACTGCGAGGCACGCCGCCGGCGGGCCTGGAAAAGGAAGCCCCGCTGATTGCCCGCCTGAGCAGCCAGTACGCGCTCACCTGCGACCTGGCCATGGGCTTGCTGGGCGGCAAGCTCAAGCGCATGGAGCTGCTGTCGGCCCGGCTGGGCGACGTGCTGGCCCACCTTTACATGGCAAGCGCCTGCGCCTGGCGCTATGCCGTTGAAAAGGACGGCGACATGCTGCCGGTGGCCAGGGCCGCGATTCGCATGCAGCTCGATGAAGCCGGCAATGCGCTGGAAGCGCTGTATGCCAATTTCCCCTCGCCGCTGCGCCGTGTGGTGGGGGCCATGGTGCTCAACCGCAGCACCCGGCTGGCGCCACTCCGGGATGTGCAGTTGCTGGAACTGGCGAAACTGCTGCGCACCCGCAACGCGATCATGCGGCGCCTGTGCCCCGACCTGGCCACGCCGAGCAGCGGCGGCTTGCGGGATCTGATGGATGCGCTCGCGTTGGCGGAGCAACTGGGTGAAGAAACCGTGGCGCTCAACAAGGCCGTGCGCGGCCGCCAGTCCATGGAACGTGCCGCGCAAAGCTCAAGCAACCCTGAGCTGGCGCTGGCCTACCTGCGTGCGGCGGACAAGGTGATCCAGGTCGACGACTTCGCGCCGTAGCGCCTGCTCTTAAACGAACAAGCCCTTGTACTGCTCGCGCAGCAGGTTCTTCTGCACCTTGCCCATGGTGTTGCGCGGCAGTTCGCTGACCACAAAGCACTGCTTGGGGATCTTGAAGTTGGCCAGTTTGGCCTTGAGCTCACCCACGATCTGGCCGGCTTCCAGCGAAGCGCCCGGCTTGGCGATCACCACGGCCACACCCACTTCCCCAAAATCCGGGTGCGGCACGCCGACCAGCGCGCTTTCGGCCACGCCCGGCATGTCGTTGATGTAGCCCTCGATTTCCGCCGGGTAGACGTTGTAGCCCCCGCTGATGATGAGGTCCTTGCTGCGGCCCACGATGACGATGTAGCCGCGCTCGTCGATCTTGCCCACGTCGCCGGTCTTGAAGTAGCCGTCCGCCGTGAATTCTTCCTTGGTCTTTTCCGGCATGCGCCAGTAGCCCTTGAAAACGTTGGGGCCCTTGACCTGGATGCCGCCGATCTCGCCAGCCGGCAGGGACTTGCCGTCCTCGCCTTGCACGCGCAGGCTGACGCCGGGCAACGCAAAACCCACGGTGCCGCCGCGTCGCTCGGCGCCCTGGTAGGGATTGGACGTCAGCATCACGGTTTCGGACATGCCGTAGCGCTCCAGGATCGTGTGGCCGGTACGCTCCTTCCATTCGTTGAAGGTTTCGATCAGCAAAGGGGCCGATCCCGCGACGAAGAGCCGCATGTTGCGGCAGGCTTCGCGGGTCAGGCCAGCCTCGGCCAGCAGGCGCACATACAGCGTGGGCACGCCCATGAACACCGTGGCCTCGGGCAGTTTTTGCACCACCAGCTTGGGATCAAACTTCGCGAGCCAGATCATCTTGCTGCCGTTGATCAGGGCGCCGTGGATGGCGACAAACAGGCCGTGCACGTGAAAAATCGGCAAGGCATGGATCAGCACGTCGCCCTTCTTCCAGCCCCAGTAGTCTTTCAGCACCAGCGCGTTGCTCAGCATATTGCCGTGCGTCAGCATCGCGCCCTTGCTGCGGCCCGTGGTGCCGCTGGTGTAAAGGATGGCGGCCAGATCGTCGGCCTGGCGTGCCACGGCTTCATGCTTGTCGCTGCAGTGGGCGGCGCGGTCCAGCAGCGAGCCGGTACGGTCGTCGTCGAGCGTGAAGACATTCTGCGTGCCGGCCTTGAAGGCGATCTTGCTGACCCAGCCGAAGTTCTTGCTGCTGCACACCATCACCGAAGGCTCGGCATTGCCGATGAAGTATTCGATCTCGGCGCTCTGGTACGCCGTGTTGAGCGGCAAAAACACATAGCCGGCGCGCAGGGTCGCCAGGTAAAGCATCATGGCTTCCACCGACTTTTCGACCTGCACCGCCACGCGGGCCCCTTCTGGCAAGCCCAACGAGGCCAGCAGGTTGGCCATCATCGCGGTGCCGCGTTCGAGGTCGCGCCATGAATAGCGCAGGCCGTTGTCGGTTTCGACGGCGGTTTCATCGAGCGATGAGGGAAAGGCGGCTCGCAGTGCCGTAAACAGGTTATGGTTTTTCATGGGTCAGGCTGTCGGTGGTGTGGATGCTGGGGCCCGGCCGTCAAACCGGGGCGGGCGTTTTTCAGTAAAGGCCGTGACGCCTTCCCGGTGTTCGGGCGATGCGGCGTAGCGGTAGGCACTCGCGGTCAAATCAGTCACGGCTTGCGCGTTGCCGGCTGCGGCCAGGGCCCTGAAGGCCTGCTTGTTCAGTCGCGCCGCGCCAGGCGCCAGGGCGGCGGTGCTCGCCGCGCAGGCCAGGGCCGCTGCGCCCGCCTCATGGGCCGGCGCCACCTGGTTGAGGAAGCCGCGCTGCTTCATCTCGGCGGCACCCAGCACGGCCGCCGACAGCAGCATTTCACGCGCCGTCAGTTCGCCTGCCGCGCGCATCACCAGCGCTGCCTCGCGCGGCGCCATCGGAAACCCGAGCTTCGCGATGGGCGCACCGAACTTCGCCGAATCGCCGGCGATTCGCATGTCGCAGCAGCTGGCAATTTCCAGGCCGGCGCCCATGCAATTGCCGTCGATCTGCGCGACCATGGGGACGTCGCAATCCAGCATGGCTTGCAGGCCGCCCCACACGTCCGTCTCGTGAAACTCGCGCAGGGCGGCTTCTTCAAACCGGAAACCGGCGTATTCGGAAATGTCACCCCCCGCACAAAAATGCCCGCCCTCACCTCGCACCAGCACGCAGCGCAAGTCATCGCGCTGCTGGATGCGCTCGAAAATCGCACGCAGCTCGCGCCACATGGCGCGGCTCATGGCATTGAGCTTGCCGGGGTGGGACAGGGTCACAAAGGCCAGGGAGTCTTTCACCTCCAGCAAAACGGCTCCGGTCATCAAGCGGTCATTCAAGTTTGGCGCCGGAGGCTTTCACCACGGCAGACCAGCGCTTGACTTCGCTGCTCACGAAAGCGCCAAACTGCTGGGGCGTGAGGTTGCCGAAGTCGGCGCCATTGCTGGCCCAGATGGCTTTGAGTTCGTCGGTGGTGGCGGCTTTGCGCAGGTCGTCGACGATGCGCGCCTGCACGTCGGCCGGCGTACCCTTGGGCGCCCACATGCCGTACCAGGTGGTCACGGTGTAGTCGGGCAGGCCCAGCTCGCCCGCGCAGGGCACATCCGGGAAGGCCGGGTTGCGTTTGGTGCCGGACACCATCAGCGCCTTAATCCGGCCGCCCTTGATGTGGTTGGCGGAGGAACCCAGGCCGTCAAACATCATGTCGACATTGCCGGAGATCAAATCCTGCAGGGCCGGGCCCGCGCCGCGGTAGGGAATGTGGGTGATGAAGGTCTTGGTCTGCTGCTTGAACAGTTCCCCGGCCAGGTGATGCGAAGTGCCCGCGCCGGCCGATCCGTAGTTGTACTTTCCCGGTGCCTTGCGCACAGCTTCAAGGTAGGCCTTGAAATCGGCGAACGGCAGGTTGCGGGGGTTGACCACCAGCACCTGCGGCACGTTGGCCATCAGGGCCAGCGGCACAAAGTCTTTTTCGATGTCGTAGTCGAGCTTGGGGTACATCGAAGGCGCGATGGTGTGATGCACCGCCCCCATAAAGAGGGTGTAGCCGTCGGGCTGGGCCCTGGCGGCAATGCTGGCCCCCAGCGTGCCGCCGGCGCCGCCGCGGTTGTCGATGATGAGCTGCTTGCCGGTCAGTTTCGCGAACTGGGCGGACAGTGGGCGGGCGAAGGCATCCGTGCCGCCGCCGGCCGGAAACGGCACGATCATCGTCACCGGCTTGGTGGGCCAGGCTGACTGGGCGTGGCTGCCGAAAGACAATGTCGCGGCGCCGGCGGCCGCGGCACGCAGGACGTCTCGCCGGGATGCCCGGGCGTGAAAGCTGAAAGTCATTGTTGTCTCCTGTCGTTGTTGAATCTAAAAAAAGCACACCGGAGGTTCAAGGGCGACGCACCCAAACCTGCCGCTACCCAAACCGCTCTCAAGAGTCGCTCACAAAACCCAGCGAAGCGGTCCTGGCTAGGCGCGTCGCCGCAGACAGTGCACCAGCACGGCAAGGCGGCGCAACAACGCCAGGAGGGTTTTGTGAGCGACTCTAAGTACACGTTTAAATGTACAAATCTTCTATGTCCCCTGACACGGGGATTTCCCCCTGTGCCAGTTGCGCCCGGTGCCTGTCCAGACGCTTGAGGTCATAGAGGTAATTCACCATCAGGCCGTACGATTGCTTGAGCCCTTTGGGCGTCGGGTCGCCGGCCCAGTTGATGCGCTCCACGCGCGCGCCGTTGCCCAGGTGAAAGCGCGCCACCGGATCCAGTGGCTTGCCCTCTTCCATCGTCCTTCCCAGGTAGTGGGCGGCGCAATGCAACAGCATTTTTCGCACCGGTGATTTCTCGCCGAGCGACAGCGGGTCCTCGATCGCCGTGAAGAAATGCCCGGCACCCGGCGGCTCGAAACCAACGGCGCGGCCCAGCGCGCTGCGCTCCTTGTCTCCCAGCTTTTCCAGCATGGCCGCGGCATTCTTGCCCAGCCAGCTGCGAAAGCCCGGAATCGGCGACAGCGTGGCGAAAGTCTTGAGCTTGGGGAATTCTTCCTTCAGGCTTTCGACCACGCGCTTGATCAACGAATCGCCAAAGCTCACGCCGCGCAGGCCGGCCTGGGTGTTGCTGATGGAATAAAAAATCGCGGTGGTGGCGCGGCTCAGGTCCGAAGGCGCGGCCAGTTCGTCAAGCAGCGGCATGATGTCGCCCGCGATGCGCTCGACCATGGCGACCTCCACGAAGATCAGCGGCACTTCGGGCAGCCGCGGATGGAAGAAGCCGTAGCAGCGCCGGTCGCTGTCGAGCCGGTTCTTCACGTCGGCCCAGCCCTTGATGTCGTGCACCGCCTCGTACTTGATGAGTTTTTCGATCAGCGAAGCCGGCGAATCCCAGGTGATGCGGCGCAGGTCGAGAAAGCCCACGTCGAACCAGGTGGAAAACATGTATTCCATCTCGACGTCCAGCGCCAGCAGGCGTTTGTCGGACTTGAGGCTGGGCTGCATCTCGGCCCGCATGTCGACCAGGAACTGGATGCCGCCCGGATAGACGCTGAAACGCTGCAGCAGGCGCCGGCGCGGCGACACCGTGGCGCGCCGGTAGCGCACCTCGGCCACCGCCTCTTCGGGCGTGCCCACCGCGGCCGCGAACTGCGCCTGCGCGGCCTTGACCTTTTGCGGATTGGCGACGAATTGCTCGCTCATGAGCATCCACAGATCGCGCCGGCGCGCTGTGGTGGCGCCTTCGTACCAGGCTGCGATGGCCATGGCGCGGCGGCCGCCCTCGACCTCGCTCACGCGCGGGTCGATGATGGCCTGCAGTTCCTGCAAGGTGCGGCGCAGCACGCGCGGCGACAGCGCCTCGTCCTTTTGGCTCAGTGTGGCTTGCAGCCGCTCGTGTGTGCTGCGCGCGGGCAGCGCCGCATTCGCCGCCGTCTTTTTGCCGGCAACCGGTGCAGGCACCGCGGACGTCCCGGCCTTGTCGCCCGCCGTGAAACGCGAGACGTTGCGGGTGAGCCAGTCGGCGGCGCTCATGAGGCCACCCGGGTGCGTTGGTTGCGGGCCAGTTCACGCAGCGCTTCGCGCTGGCGCGTCAGGTGCGTGCGCATGGCGGCTTCGGCCCCTTCGCTGTCGCGGCTCTTGAGGGCGGCGAACACCGTCATGTGCTCCGACAGGCTTTGCGCCAGCCGGCCCGGCGCGTGCAATTGCTGCAGCCGCGCGAGCTTGAGGATCTTGCGCAGGTCGGCGATGGCCTGGGCCAGCCAGCGGTTGTTGGCCAGCAGGATGATGGCCTCATGGATCGCGAAGTTGGTGGCGTAGTAATCATTGATGCGGCCGGCTGCCGCGTGGCTGTTCAGCCGCTCATGCAGGGTGGTGAGCGCCGCGAGGTCGGCGTCGCTGGCATTGCGCGCCGCCTCGTAGGCGCAGCGCCCTTCCAGCAGCGCGATCACCGGGAAGATGTCGTCGAGGTCCTGCTCGGTCACCTCGTTGACGAAGCAGCCGCGCCGCGGCTCATGGCGCAGCAGGCCTTCCGAAGTCAGCACCTTGAGCGCCTCCCGCAACGGCGTGCGCGAGATTTCCAGGCGTTCGCACAACGCGACCTCATCCAGGAAGCTTCCGGGCGCCAGCTGGCCCGCGAAGATCTGCTCGCGCAGGGTATCGGCGACCTCCTGGTGCAGTGAACTCTGGACAAGACGCATGGCATGACCCTTTGACTGACCTGATCCGCGGTATGGCGGAACCCTTGCAGAAACCCGCTTTCACGCGGGTGGTTCGAAGCTTCAATGGAGCGGTAATTTCAAGTAATTACCTGTAATTATGAAAAACAATGCCTTTTTGATCAAGAGGATGTGCATGAAAACGACAGGGGAGAAACCCTAGCGGGATCACGACACCGCGCTGGCGCCCGAGTGCCAGGCCTCCTGGACTGAGGCCGGGCACCAGTCTCTCAATCAAAGACGGCTTGCAAGCCCTCAGGCCGGCTCAGCGCGCTTTGTCGCCCATATCCACAGCCAGGCACCGCCGGCAATCATGGGAACGCACAGCCATTGGCCCATGCTCATGCCCAAGGCCAGGATGCCGAGAAACTCGTCCGGTTCACGGAAAAACTCGGCGATGAAGCGGAACACGCCATACCCCAGCAGGAAGGCGCCCGACACCTGGCCCGTCTTGCGCGGCTTGCGCGCATACAGCCACAGCAACACGAAGAGCAGCAGGCCCTCCAGCAGGAACTGGTAGACCTGCGAGGGATGGCGCGGCTGCATGGAGCCACTGCCCGGAAACACCATGCCCCATGGCAAGGCCGGGTCGCTGAAACGACCCCAGAGCTCACCATTGATGAAATTGCCGACACGCCCCGCTGCCAGCCCCGTTGGCACGCAAGGCGCCACAAAATCCATCACCTGCAGCCAGGGCCGTTGGCGCGAGCGCGCAAACCACCACTGCGAGGCCAGCACACCCAGCATGCCGCCGTGAAAGCTCATGCCGCCCTGCCACACAAAAAAGATCTCCAGCGGATGCGTAAGGTAGTAGCCCGGCTTGTAAAAAAGGCAATACCCGAGCCGCCCGCCCACCACCACCCCCATGACCCCCAGGAACAGCATGTCCTCGATATCCCTGCGCGACCAGGCGCCCGGGCCGGTGATGGAAACAAAAGGCTGGTGCCGCAGCCGCCGCGTCGCCAGGAAAAAAAACAGGCCAAAGGCCGCCAGGTAGGTCAGGCCGTACCAGTGGATGCCAAGCGGGCCGAGTTGCAGCGCGACGGGATTGATTTGCGGGTGGATAAGCATGGGCGGTATTTTGCACGCAAGCCTCGTAGGAATGGGCTTACGCGAGCCCTACACTACATACAACGCCGTACCGGACCTTCACATGCGCCACTCATTTCGCCCTGCCCTCCTTGCCAGCCTTGGCCTGTTTTTGGCGAACCACGCGGCGGCACAGGTTTACCAGTGCCTTGATGCGGGCGGTAAAAAGGTGTTTTCACAAATACCGTGCGCTGCCCAGGGGGGAAACGGCGAAAAACTCATCATGCGCGCGCCTACCGCTGCAGCGCCAGTGGCGCCGGCCGATGGCATGCCGGTGCCAGGCAAGCCAGGTTCGCTTTACGGCAACGGCACCGCCGCCGCGCCCAAGGACTGGGCGGCGGAAAACGCGGCGGCAGATGACCGAGCAGCGGCTGGCGAGCGGTCCAGCGGCGGGTCGCGCCAGGCCACACCCTCGCTGGGCGGCCTGCGCAAAGGCAACACCCAAGCCCAGGCGCAGGTCTCCGACAAGCAGATCATTGCCAATTGCGAGGCCAACCACGGCGCACGCTGCAGCAGCGCCGGCGAAATCGCCCAGCGCAGGATGGAGCAGCGTGAACTCAGCCCGGCGGAAAGACAGCAGCAGCAAAGCGCGGTGGCGGCACGCCGGCAACGCCAACAGGACGAGGCCTTTAACCGCTTTCAGCGTCGATAAACGCCATGAAGCGTGCCAGTGCCGGATTGGCATTGGCGACCGGCCAGACCAGGCTGGTCTCGCAGCCGGGCACCACCACCGAAGCGCTCCGCGCGCCACCACGCGCGGAAGGCCTGCCGGCAGGCACGCTGCGGTACACCACGCCCGGCCGCTGGAACTGCCGCACGCTTTCAGGAACCCAGGCCACGCCGAGGCCGGCGGACACCAGGTTCACGATGGTCTGCATCTGGATGGCTTCCTGGGCCACCCGCGGCAGGCGGCCCGAGGCGTGGTACATCGCAAAAATCGCGTCGTAAAGCGACGGCAGGATGCGCCGCGGGAAAATCACCAGGGGCTGGTCCAGCAGGTCCGAAACAGTAAGCGACACCTGGCTTGCCAAGGCGCTCTGCCCGGGCACGGCGAGCACCAGCGGATCCTGGCTGATGCGCCGGTGGGCCAGGCCGGGCGGCGCGAACCCGGGGGAATGCAGCATGAAGCCGGCGTCGATCTCGCCGCGCTCAAAAGCCTGCAACTGCACATCGCCGGTCGCCTCTACCAACTCGAGTTGCACCTTCGGGTAGTGCTCACGAAAGGCCAGCACCCAGCGCGGCAGCAGGTCAAAACCCACCGTGGAAACAAAAGCCAGCCGCAGCCGCCCGGCCTCGCCGTCGGCGCTGGCTCGCGCATAGGCGGGTAGCGCCAGGGCACGCGCCAGCAGGTCGCGCGCCTCCGGTACCAGGGCGGCGCCCGCCGCCGTGAGCCGCACGCTGCGTTTGGTGCGGTCGAACAGCCTGAGGCCCAGCAAGGCCTCCAGTTGCGCGATGGCCTGCGTGAGCGGCGGCTGGGTCATGTTCAGGCCCTGGGCCGCGCGGCCGAAATGCAATTCCTCAGCCACAGCCAGAAACTGGCGCCAAAGACGCAGCTCGATCAGGGGTGGCTTGCGGGAAGCCGCGTCGAAGGTGCTGGAATGATCTCTCATATGCAATACATATTAATAGATGATAAATAATGGATTGGAAAGAATCAGTCAAAGCACGCATACTTTGCTTTTCCGATAACAGCCCCGGGACCGCACCCAGGGCAAGCCATCGCAGCAACCACCACGAGACACCCCATGAACACCAAGACCGTCAACATCGTCCCCAACCCGCGTAGCAAGAACATCACCGAGGGCAAATCGCGCGCGCCCAACCGCTCCATGTACTACGCCATGGGCTATGAGGCCGAGGACTTCAAGAAGCCGATGATCGGCGTGGCCAACGGCCACAGCACCATCACCCCTTGCAACAGCGGCCTGCAAAAACTGGCGGACGCGGCGATCGCCGGCATCGAGGAGGCCGGCGGCAACGCGCAGGTCTTCGGCACGCCAACGATTTCCGACGGCATGGCCATGGGCACCGAGGGCATGAAGTATTCGCTGGTGAGCCGCGAAGTGATCTCGGACTGCATCGAAACCTGCGTGCAGGGCCAGTGGATGGACGGCGTGCTGGTGGTCGGCGGCTGCGACAAGAACATGCCGGGCGGCCTGATGGGCATGCTGCGCGCCAACGTGCCGGCGATCTACGTCTATGGCGGCACCATACTGCCGGGCACCTACAAGGGCAAGGACCTCAACATCGTCAGCGTGTTTGAAGCCGTGGGCGAAAACGCCGCCGGCCGCATGAGCGACGAAGACCTGCTGCAGATCGAGCGCCGCGCCATTCCCGGCACCGGCAGCTGCGGCGGCATGTACACGGCCAACACCATGTCCAGCGCTTTCGAGGCGCTCGGCATTTCGCTGCCCTACTCCAGCACCATGGCCAACCCGCACGACGAGAAAATGAACTCGGCCAGGGAGTCGGCCAAGGTCCTGGTTGAAGCCATCAAGAAAGACATCAAGCCGCGCGACATCGTCACCAAGAAGGCAATTGAAAACGCGGTCGCCGTGATCATGGCGACCGGGGGCTCCACCAACGCAGTGCTGCATTTCCTGGCCATCGCCCACACGGCCGGTGTCGAATGGACGATCGACGACTTCGAGCGCGTGCGCCAGCGCACGCCGGTGCTGTGCGACCTCAAGCCCTCCGGCAAATACCTGGCCGTCGACCTGCACCGCGCCGGCGGCATTCCCCAGGTCATGAAGACGCTGCTGGCCGCCGGCCTGCTGCACGGCGACTGCCTGACGATCTCCGGCCAGACCATCGCCGAGACACTCAAGGATGTGCCCGAGGTTCCGCGCGCCGACCAGGACGTGATCCGCCCCATCGACAAGCCCATGTACGCCCAGGGCCACCTGGCCATCCTCAAGGGCAACCTCTCGCCAGAAGGCTGCGTCGCCAAGATCACCGGCCTGAAAAACCCGGTCATGACCGGCCCGGCCCGCGTGTTTGATGATGAGCAGTCGGCCCTGGCCGCCATCCTGGCCGGCAAGATCAAGGCCGGCGATGTGATGGTGCTGCGTTACCTCGGCCCCAAGGGCGGGCCGGGCATGCCTGAGATGCTGGCCCCCACCGGCGCGCTGATAGGCGCAGGCCTCGGCGAAAGCGTGGGCCTGATCACCGACGGTCGCTTCTCCGGTGGCACCTGGGGCATGGTGGTCGGCCACGTCGCGCCTGAAGCGGCGGCCGGCGGCAACATCGCCTTTATCCACGAAGGCGACTCCATCACCATCGACTCCAAACAACTGCTGCTGCAGCTCAACATCAGCGATGAAGAACTGGCAAAACGCAAAGTCGGCTGGAAGGCCCCGGCGCCGCGCTACACACGCGGCGTGCAGGCCAAGTTCGCCTTCAATGCCTCCAGCGCCAGCAAGGGTGCGGTGCTGGACGACTATTGAGCAACTGACTCCAGCCAGCTGAAACGACAAGAGCCCGTGAAGTTACAGACTTCACGGGCTCTTTGCTTTGGGACGCCCCGCCTTTGACGTGAGGCAGATAGATTAGAAGGCGTAACCTGATTGAAAGGGCTTGATGCGGCGCTGGCTTATTTTTTCTTCTTCTTGGCCGACAGCATGCCCATGGCGTCGCGCTGTTTGTCGATGCGGTCATCCTTACGCTTGGCCATTTTTTCAATTTCCCTGCGCTTGGTGTAGCCCGATGCGTCTGCGTACCACCACCATAGCGCGGCCAGCAAAAACGGCGACAGCACGATGAACCAGCTCCATGTGGCAACCGGGCCAATCTCCAGGTATTTCAACGCCAACCCGACAATGCCAAGCAATAAAAAATACATGTTTTTCTCCTGAAATATCGACCCGAGCCAAGGGGTATCCCCTTGAAACAAGGGTCAACCGGCGCCACTACAATCACGTTAATTGACTGTAACCGAATCCATAACTCCCCCACGAGGACAAATCCATGAAACGCATTCTTTCAGTAATCGCTTTTGTGACCGCGGGTTTTGCCGTGTCGATGCCCGCTCTGGCCGACCTGCAACTGGCCACAGCCAAGAACTGCATGGCCTGCCATGCGGTCGACAAGAAGCTGGTGGGGCCGTCTTACAAGGATGTCGCCGCCAAGTACGCCGGCCAGAAAGATGCCGCCGACAAGCTGGCCACCAAAATCATCAAGGGCGGTTCGGGGGTCTGGGGCCCTGTGCCCATGCCCGCCAATGCACAGGTCAACCCTGAAGAAGCCAAGAAGCTGGCGGCTTGGGTTCTGGCAACCAAATAAGCGGCTTGCAAGCCGACAAAAAAGCCCGTCATTGACGGGCTTTTTTTATGCCTGATTCAACTCACTGCTTTTCAGCCAGCTGCTCCAAGATCGCAGGATTCTCAAGTGTCGACGTGTCCTGCGTGATGGCCTCGCCCTTGGCGATGCCGCGCAGCAGGCGGCGCATGATCTTGCCGCTGCGTGTCTTGGGCAGGTTGTCGCCGAAGCGGATGTCCTTGGGTTTGGCGATGGGGCCGATTTCCTTGCCGACCCAGTCGCGCAGTTCCTTGGCGATCGCCTTGGCCTCGTCGCCCGTGGGGCGCGAGCGCTTGAGCACCACGAAGGCCACGATAGCCTCACCGGTCAGGTCGTCGGGCCGCCCCACCACGGCGGCTTCGGCCACCAGCGCGGAATGCGCCACCAGTGCCGATTCGATTTCCATCGTACCCATACGGTGGCCCGAGACGTTCAGCACGTCGTCGATGCGGCCGGTGATGCGGAAGTAGCCGTTCTCGGCATTGCGCACCGCGCCGTCGCCGGCCAGGTAAATCGTTCCGCCCATCTCTTCGGGGAAATAACTCTTCTTGAAACGCTCCGGGTCGTTCCAGATGGTGCGGATCATGGATGGCCAGGGGCGCTTGACGACCAGCATGCCGCCCGATCCATTGGGCAGGTCCTTGCCGGTTTCGTCGACGATGGCGGTCATGATACCGGGCAATGGCAAGGTGCAGCTGCCGGGCACCAGCGGCGTGGCGCCTGGCAGCGGCGTGATCATGTGGCCGCCGGTCTCGGTTTGCCAGAAAGTGTCCACGATGGGGCAGCGCTCGCCGCCCACGTTCTTGTAGTACCACATCCAGGCTTCGGGGTTGATGGGCTCGCCGACCGAACCCAGGATGCGCAGGCTGCTCAGGTCGGAGCGCGCCGGGTGCACCTTCTCATCGCCCTCGGCGGCCTTGATCAGCGAGCGGATCGCCGTGGGCGCCGTGTAGAAAATCGTGACCTTGTGCTTTTCGATCATCTGCCAGAAGCGGCCAGCGTTCGGGAAAGTCGGGATGCCCTCGAAGATGATCTGCGTCGCGCCTGCAGCCAACGGACCGTAGGCCACATAGGTGTGGCCGGTGATCCAGCCGATGTCGGCCGTGCACCAGAACACGTCGGCCGGCTGGATATCGAAAGTCCAGTCCATCGTGAGCTTGGCCCAGAGCAGGTAGCCGCCCGTGCTGTGCTGCACGCCCTTGGGCTTGCCGGTCGAGCCAGAGGTGTAAAGAATGAAAAGCGGATGCTCGGCGCCGACAAATTCCGGCTCGCACACCGGCGGCGCCTTGGCCGTGATCTCGTGCATCAGGCTGTCACGCCCGGCCACCATGTTGCAGGCCGTGGCGGTGCGCTGGTAAACGATCACGTTCTTGATCGACTCGCAGCCGCCCATGGCGATGCCTTCATCGACGATGGCCTTGAGCGGCAATTCCTTGCCGCCGCGCAGCTGGTAGTTGGCGGTGATGACGGCTACGGCTCCGGCGTCCTGGATGCGCTCCTGCAGGCTCTTGGCGGAGAAGCCGCCGAACACCACCGAATGCGTGGCGCCTATGCGCGCGCAGGCCTGCATGGCCACCACACCCTCGACCGTCATCGGCATGTAGATGATGACGCGATCGCCCTTCTTGATGCCCGCGCCCTTGAGCGCGCTGGCGAACTGGCTGACCCTGGCGTGCAGTTCCTTGTAGGTAACGTTGGTGACCTTGCCGTCGTCGCTTTCGAAAATGATGGCTTTCTTGTTTTCGGTCGGCGTGCCCAGATGGCGGTCCAGGCAGTTGTAGGAAGCGTTGAGCTCGCCGTCGGCGAACCACTTGTAAAACGGCGCGCTGGACTCATCCAGTGTTTGGGTGAACGGCTTTTTCCAGCTGAGGTTTTCACGCGCCAGGCGCGCCCAGAAACCTTCAAAATCTTTTTCAGCTTCGGCGCACAGGGCCTTGTAGGCCGGCATGCCCGAAATGCGCGCCGCTTTCACGGTGGCGGGGGCAGGCGGGAAAATGCGATTTTCAACCAGGGTCGATTCGATCGCGGATTGGGGGGCGCTCATTGTTTATGTCTCCTGTTTGTCACTGAATGCGTGGTACTGTCTTCTGCGGCACTTACAAGCCACTGACTGGCTTGAACCTTACAAAAAGGCATCGAATCGGGGGTGGCCGCCGCCCTCTTACAATGCCGCAACCTTCCCAGCTTACGCCATCATGACTGAACCCACCCAGACCCCCGGCACCGGCAAGATTTCCCCGCTCCGCCCCCTGCCCAACCTGATTTTCGCCAGCCGCTGGCTGCAGTTGCCGCTCTATCTCGGGCTGATCGCCGCGCAGGCGGTATACGTAGTGCATTTTCTGGTCGAGCTGTGGCACCTGATCGAAGCCGCCTTCGGCAGCCAGACCGCCCTGCAATCGCTGATCACCAGCATCGGCTACAAGACCGCCATACCCGTCGTGACGCTCAACGAGACGGTCATCATGCTGGTAGTGCTGGCCCTGATCGACGTGGTCATGATTTCCAACCTGCTGATCATGGTCATCGTGGGTGGCTACGAAACTTTTGTGAGCCGCATGAACCTCGAAGGCCACCGCGACCAGCCCGAATGGCTGAGCCACGTGAACGCCTCGGTGCTCAAGGTCAAGCTGGCCACGGCCATCATCGGCATCAGCTCCATCCACCTGCTGAAAACCTTCATCAATGCCGACAACTACACCGACAAGGTCCTGATCGCGCAGACGGTGATCCACATCACCTTCCTGCTGTCGGCCATTGCGATTGCCTACACCGACAAGATCATGTCGGGCATCGCGGCGCAAAAGCACTGAGTCTTATTCGGCCTTGGCCGGCCCCTTGGGGCCGCCTCTCAGCAGCAACAGCGTACCCGCCACGCCGGAAAGCAGCGAACCGCAAAGCACGCCCAGCTTGAGTTGCGTTTCGTAGCCGGCATCCTCCCCGGCGAAGGCCAGCGTTCCGATGAACAGGCTCATGGTGAAACCCACACCACAGAGCAGACACACACCCATAAATTGCCGCCAGCTGGATTCAGCCGGCAAGCGCGCGCCGGCAAAGCGGATCAGCAGCCACGAAGCGCCAAACACCCCGACCGCCTTGCCCACCAGCAAACCCGCCGTGATACCCAGGGGGACGCTCTGGAGCAGCGTTCCAATCGTCACGCCTTGCAGAGACACCCCCGCGTTGGCGAATGCAAACATGGGCAACACCGCAAAAGCCACCCAGGGATGCAGTGCGTGCTCAGCCGCCTTGAGCGGCGAGCCGCCCTTGCCGTCAGACAGGGGAATGGCCAACGCGGTAATGACGCCCGCCAGCGTGGCATGAATCCCCGACTTGTAAACAAACAGCCAGATCACCAGCCCCACCGCCACGTAAGGTCCTATCGCCATGACTTTCGCCCGGTTAAAGGCCAGCAGAACCAGTCCGCCCAGGCCCGCGGCCAGCAACGCGGCCACCGACAAGGCATCGGTATAGAAGAAGGCGATGATCAGGATGGCGCCCAGGTCGTCAATGATGGCGACGGCCGTCAAGAACACCTTGAGCGAGGCCGGCACACGGCTGCCCAGCAAGACCAGGATGCCCAGCGCAAAGGCAATGTCCGTGGCCGCCGGAATCGCCCAGCCGCGCATGGCGATCGGGTCGCCGGCGTTGATGGCCATATAGATCAGCGCCGGCGCCACCATGCCGCCCAGCGCGGCGCCTGCCGGCAACAAGGCCTGGCTGCGCGAAGCCAGTTCGCCATCGAGCAGCTCACGCTTGATCTCCAGCCCCACCAGGAAGAAAAACACCGCCATCCACAGGTCATTGACCCAGTGCAGCAAGGATTTGGAAAGCACCAGCAGGTCGCCGCCCACACGCAGCTCACCCGGCAGTTGCACAAACCGGTTGTAAGCCTCACTCCATGGCGAGTTGCTGACCACCAACGCCAGCACGGCCGCCAGCGCCAGCACCACGCCCGAAAGCGACTGCGAATTGATGAACTGGTTGAGAGTGCGGTGGACGAATTTGAGCATGGCCCATTGTCCCAGACACACGGGCTGCAGGCGGTAAAACCAACCACATCCCCTGCAAGCAGGCGCCGCGGAACCGGCTTTGCCGGGCCGCAGGCGCCGCCCCCTGCAAGGGGGGGAAGGCGCTACACGAAGTGAGCGTCCGACGGGGGGGTGCCTACCTACCCTGCAAGGGGGGAACAGGCTACACGCAGTGAGCCTGGACGAGGGTGTGCATCTACCTGCCGACCATGTTCCCAGGAACTACCCACTGGTCGAACTGCTCACCCGTGACATAGCCCGAGGCCAGCGCCGCATCGCGCAGGCTGCTGCCTTCCTTGTGCGCCTTCTTGGCGATGAAGGCGGCCTTGTCGTAGCCGATGTGGGTGTTCAGCGCCGTCACCAGCATCAGCGAACGATCCACCAGTTCGGCGATGCGTTCGCGGTTCGGCTCTATGCCCACGGCGCATTGGTCGTTGAAGCTCACCATGCCGTCGGCCAGCAGGCGCACGCTCTGCAGGAAGTTGTACGCCACCATGGGACGGAAGACATTGAGTTCGAAGTTGCCCGAAGCGCCGCCGAAGTTGATGGCCACGTCGTTGCCGAACACCTGAGCCGCCAGCATGGTGACGGCTTCGCTCTGCGTCGGGTTGACCTTGCCCGGCATGATGGACGAGCCGGGCTCGTTCTCGGGAATGCTGAGTTCGCCGATACCGCTGCGCGGCCCGCTGGCCAGCCAGCGCACATCGTTGGCGATTTTCATCATGCTGGCCGCCAGGGTCTTGAGCGCGCCGTGCGCGTGCACCAGGCCGTCCACCGAGGCCATCGCTTCGAACTTGTTGGGCGCCGTGACAAAGGGCAGGCCTGTGAGCGCGGCCAGCTCGGCCGCCACCTGCTCGGCATACCCCTTGGGCGCGTTCAGGCCGGTGCCTACGGCAGTACCGCCCAGCGCCAGCTCGCACAGGTGCGGCAAGGCGGCGCGCACATGCTTGTCGCCGTGGTCCAGCTGCGCGACGTAGCCCGAGAACTCCTGGCCCAGCGTGAGCGGCGTGGCGTCCTGCAGGTGCGTGCGCCCTATCTTGACGATGCCGTCGAAGTCCTTGGCCTTTTTCGCCAGCGTGGCGCGCAACTTCGCGATGGCCGGCAGCAGCTTGTGGGTCAGCGCCTCGACCGCGGCCACGTGCATGGCCGTCGGGAACACGTCATTGGACGACTGGCTGCGGTTGACGTCGTCGTTCGGATGCACCAGCCGGCCTTCGCCGCGCTCGCCGCCCAGGATTTCGCTGGCGCGGTTGGCCAGCACCTCGTTGACGTTCATATTGGTCTGCGTGCCCGAGCCGGTCTGCCATACAACCAGCGGGAACTCGTCGGCATGCTTGCCGGCGATCACCTCGTCGGCCGCGGCCACGATGGCTTTTGTTTTCTTCTCGTCCTGCAGGCCCAGCGCATGGTTCACCCTGGCAGAACAGCGTTTGACCTGGGCCAGCGCCTTGATGATCTCGCGCGGCTGCTGCTCGCCCGAGATGTCGAAGTTCTGCAGCGAACGCTGCGTCTGTGCGCCCCAGAGTTTGTCGGCCGGCACCTCGATGGGGCCAAAGGTATCGCGCTCGGTGCGCGTGCTGTTGCTTGTCGTCATGGAATGTCCTGCTCTGTCAAAAAAGAGGGGGAGAAAGTCGAAGTATGACGGCAAACAAGAAAGATTCTCATCTAAGGGGTTTTGCCAAAAGCCGCCGGCCGGCCCCGGGTGCCGAGGGCGGATAATTACGAGGTTTGCCCGAAATCCCCTAAAACGACGATCCCCACCCCACCATGACCACGATCAAGCAAGCCGACCTCATCGAGTCCGTAGCCGCCGCGCTGCAGTACATCAGCTACTACCACCCCACCGACTACATCGCCCACCTGGCACGCGCCTACGAACGCGAACAAAGCCCGGCCGCCAAGGATGCGATTGCGCAGATCCTCACCAACAGCAAGATGAGCGCCACCGGCCAGCGTCCCATCTGCCAGGACACCGGCATCGTCAACGTGTTCCTGAAAGTCGGCATGGACGTGCGCTGGGAAGGCTTCAGCGGAAGCCTTGACGACGCCATCAACGAAGGCGTGCGCCGCGGCTACAACCACCCGGACAACACCCTGCGCGCCTCGGTCGTCGCCGACCCGCAGTTCGACCGCAAGAACACCAAGGACAACACGCCGGCGGTGATCTTCACCGAGCTGGTGCCCGGCGACAAGATCGACGTCACCGTGGCCGCCAAAGGCGGCGGCAGCGAAAACAAAAGCAAGCTGGTGATGCTCAACCCCGGCGACTCGGTGGTCGACTGGGTGCTCAAGACCGTGCCCACCATGGGCGCCGGCTGGTGCCCGCCCGGCATGCTGGGCATAGGCATAGGCGGCACCGCCGAAAAAGCCGTGCTGATGGCCAAGGAAAGCCTGATGGACGACCTCGACATGTATGAGCTGCAGGCCAAATCGTCTTCGGGCGCCAAGCTCAGCAAGACCGAAGAGCTGCGCCTCGAACTGTTCGAAAAAGTCAACGCGCTGGGCATAGGCGCGCAGGGCCTGGGCGGCCTCACCACCGTGCTCGACATCAAGATCAAGATGTATCCCACGCACGCGGCCAGCAAACCCGTCGCGATGATCCCCAACTGCGCCGCCACACGCCACGCCCACTTCGTGATGGACGGCAGCGGCCCCGTCTACCTGGACCCGCCTTCGCTGGACCTGTGGCCCAACGTGAACTGGGCGCCCGACTACAACAAGAGCAAAAAGGTCGACCTCAACACGCTCACGAAAGAAGAGGTCGCCAGCTGGAAACCCAGCCAGACCCTGCTGCTCAGCGGCAAGATGCTGACCGGCCGCGACGCCGCGCACAAGCGCATTCAGGACATGCTGGCCAAGGGCGAAAAGCTGCCGGTCGATTTCACCAATCGTGTCATCTACTACGTCGGCCCGGTCGATCCGGTGCGCGATGAAGCCGTCGGCCCGGCCGGCCCGACCACCTCCACCCGCATGGACGGCTTCACTGAAATGATGCTGGCCGAGACCGGCCTGATCTCGATGATCGGCAAGTCCGAGCGCGGCCCGGTGGCCATCGAAGCCATCAAGAAGCACAAAAGCGCTTACCTGATGGCCGTCGGCGGTGCCGCCTACCTGGTCAGCAAGGCCATCAAGACCGCCAAGGTGGTGGGCTTTGCCGACCTGGGCATGGAAGCGATCTACGAATTCGACGTGGTCGACATGCCGGTCACCGTCGCGGTCGATGCGGGCGGCACCAGCGCGCACATCACCGGCCCGGCCGAGTGGCAGAAGAAGATCGCCACCGGCGAGTTCAAGCAGATCCCGGTCACCAGCGCTTAAGCAACGACAAGATGCCTGAGCGCCTTCCCTTCAAGTCGGGGCCGCGGGACTGGCTTTGCCAGAACGCAGGCGCAGCGGCCCCTTTCGTGATGAAAGGGGCAGGGAGAAGCCGCAGGCTACACGCAGTGAGCGACCGTGGAGGCTCTTCTTGATCGGCGTGTTCGACAGCGGCGTGGGCGGGCTCAGCATCTTCAAGGCGCTGCGTGCGCAGTTGCCCGCCGAGGCTTTTGTCTACCTGGCTGACGCGGGATACGCGCCCTATGGCGAACGCGGTGATGCTTTTGTCATTGAGCGCACGCGCGCCGTCGTGCGCAAGCTGCGCGACGAGCACGCGATCAAGGCGCTGGTGATCGCCTGCAACACCGCGACGGCGGCCGCCGTCCATCTTGTGCGAACCGAGCACCCCGACCTGCCGCTGGTCGGCGTCGAGCCGGCGCTCAAACCGGCCGTCGCCCTGAGCAAGACGGGCCGCATCGGCGTGATGGCGACGCGCGGCACGGTGGCCAGCGCCAAGCTGCGTGCCTTGCACGATTCACTGAAAGACCAGGCGGAATTCATCCTGCAACCCTGCGACGGGCTGGCCGATGCGATACAGAACCATGATGTCGCGCGGGTCCACGCCTTGTGCGCGCAATACACGCAAGCCATCGGGCCGTTCGGCAAGCAGGCAGGGCAAGTCGACACCCTGGTGCTGGGCTGCACGCACTACGCTTTCGCGTGGGACACATTGCAGGCGCTGGTGGGCCCCAATGTCAGCCTGATCGAAACCGGCGAGCCGGTCGCGCGACAGACACGCCGTTTACTCCAGGCCGCCGGGCAGCTGCAGCCGGGCGAGGCACCCGGCCGCGTGACCCTGCTGACGACGGGCTCACAAGAAGCGCTGGAAGCGGCCGCGCAGCGCTGGCTAGGATTGCCAGCGCCGGGGCAACGTTGAACTGAAGTTACTGCGGTTTCAGTCCGACGTTGCGCGCCAGGGTGCGCCAACGCTCGGACTCAGCCCGAAGGAAGCCGCGCAACTGGTCGCGCGAAGTGCCCTTCATTTCCACACCCAGGGCGGACATGCGCTCCACTACCTTGAGGTCCGACATGGCAGTGAGGAGTTCCAGGCGAAGCCGTTCGGTGACTTCAAGCGGCGTGGTCGCCGGAGCCACCAGCGCCCACCACTGGGCGACGTCCATGTTCTTCAGGCCGAGTTCCGTCATCGTCGGCAGGGAACGCAGGATGGGGACATCGGAGCGCTTGCGGCCCGTCACCGCCAGCGCCTTCACCTTGCCGGCGGCCATCAGGCTGGAGCCGGTCGCCAGCGTGGCGAAGTAGGAAGACACCTGGCCGGCAGCAAGATCCACCATGGCCGGCGCGCCGCCGCGGTAAGGCACCATGTTGAACTTGATTTTGGTTTCCTGGGAAAACAGCTCACCCACCAGGTGGCTGATGGAGCCGGTGCCGCTGTTCGCCATGGCGGGGGGCCCGCCCTTGGTGGTCGAGGCGGTTTTCAGGAAAGTCTTGAAGTCGGCGTTTTCGGGGCCCATGCCGGTGAACAGCACCATGGGCGACGTGCCCACCAGCGTGATCGGCGTGAAGTCGCGCAGCATGTCGTAAGGCAGGTTGGCGACAACCGCGGGCGCATACACATGGGACAACTCGACAATCGCCAGCGTGTAGCCATCGGGCGCCGACTTGGCGGCCTGGTCGATGCCGACGTGGCCCGCGCCGCCCGGCTTGTTGTCGACGATCACGGGCTGCTTCAGGCTCTCGGTCAGCCGCTGCGCAAGCACGCGGGTAATGGCGTCGGTGCTGCCGCCCGTTGCCCAGGGAACGATGATCTTGATCGGCTTGTCGGGGTAGGCGGCCCATGCGGGTGCGGCGCCAAGCGCCAGGGTGGCCGCGGAGCCAGCAAGCAGGGTGCGCCGCTTGATGGGAAACGATGAAACAGACATGAACTCTCCTTGCATTTGTTCTCAGATACGCTGCAACCCCAACCCATGTCGGGCATCGCCGGCGTGCGGCAAGCGTACACCTCGAAGCACGCAAGCTCCGCATTCGTGTGCGAGTTCAGCCACTTTCAATCTCTTCATGTGGCTTGCGTCCAACATTTTGTTACGGCGTTTTCTTCGAGATCGTATGGCCGCCGTCGATTCGCGCTCACGCGCTCTTTGGAAGTAAGTAGAAAGTCGACAAGATGCGGCCAGACCCTCGACACCTCGGCTCCGCGCCCCTGCATGGCGGGTGTCAGATTCCCCTGACCGGGGGCCATGCCGGAGAGGCCGGGTCCGCCGCGCTGCGGATCAAACCGAGGTTGGCCTTGAGCATCTCGAACACCTTGCGCGTAACCGGGTTGATGACGTTGCGGCGAATGAAAAGGTAATAGTCGAGGTCGGGCAAGCGCGGCAGGCCGTCGGTTTCGCCGAGCACGCGCAGGTCGCTGCCCGCCGTTTCGATGCCGCGCGCGGTTACGCCCAGCCCCGCGCGCAGCGCCGCCTTGATGCCGATCAGGCTGGACGCGGTGTAGCTTGGCGTCCATGGGATGCCGGCGGCGTCCAGCGCCTCACGCGCCAGCCGGTGGAACACGCTGGGGCCTTCCACCAGGATCAGCGGCACCGGCTTGGTGCGGTCGTGCACATAACTCGCCGAGCACAGCCACACCGTCGGAGAGGTACGCAGCACCACGCCGTCCAGCCCCGGGTCGTTGCGGTTGGAGATGCTCATGTCGATCTCGCCGCGCTTGAGCGACTCCATCAGGAAGGGGCTGCGCCCCACGTGGATGTCGAGCTGCAGCAAGGGCGAGACGCGCGCCACCTGCGCCAGCAAGGTCGGCAGCATGTTGTCGGCCACGTCGTGCGGCGCGCCTATGCGCAGCACGCCCTCGAGGTTGCCCTGCTGCAGGCTGCGCAGCGCATCGTCGTTGATGGCCAGCAGGTGGCGCGCGTATTCGAGCAGCTTGTGGCCGTGCGGCGTCAAGCGCTTGCTGCGGCCGTGTTTTTCAAACAGCGGGTGGCCGATCTGGTCCTCCAGGCGCTGCATCTGCTGCGTCACCGCCGACTGCGTCTTGCCCAACTGGACGGCTGCGCCGGCAAAGCTGTCCTGCTCGTCTATAGCGACCAGGGACCTCAGCAATTCCAGGTCAAGGGTTTTCATGCAAGGGCCTCCACGGCAGCGTCTTCATATTACGAATGCTAATGCGTTTATCTCTATTTCTGAGTTGTTTGAAAAATATGACTTGACTATATTAGGTCCACCAAACCGCAATTTCACTCAGGAACATGCCCATGAACGCAGCAGCAGAGCGCAACCAGGTGGTTGGCGCCGCCATTAAAAACATTAAAGTTATTGTTGGAAGCGGTGAGGCGACGCGCCCCTCCCTGGCCAAGGTATTGGCGGTGCTGAACCAGCTGGCCGGCCGCAAGGACCTCTGGAGCGACGCCGATTTCAATGCGCCCGTCAGCCCCGAACTGCAGGCGCGCTACCTGATCGCCGAAGACGCCGACCAGAGCTTTGCGCTGTACCTCAACGTGATGCGCCCCGGCAAGCGCATCGTTCCGCACAACCACACCACCTGGGCCTGCATCAGCGCCGTGGAAGGCACGGAACTCAATCGCGTGTACGAGCGCCAGGACGACGGTTCCGTGCCCGGAAAGGCACAGCTCAAAGAGGTCAGCTCGGTCGTGGTCGAGCCCGGCACGGGCATCGCGCTGCTAGCCGAGGACATCCACTCGGTGGAGATTCCCGCCGGCCAGGTGATACGCCACCTGCACATGTACGGGCGCGCGCTCGAGACCCTGACCTCGCGCACCAGCTATGACATGGAAAAAGGCACGTACGAGACCATGGGCATCGGCGTGCAAACCCGCCGCTGATCACCCGCCCCATCTTTCCTTCTTCGAACTTTCTGAACCCACACGCCCTTATTCCATGACACGTTTTGTAGACGCGGCCACGCTCAAAGCCTGGCTGCACGACGGCGAGGAAATCGCCTTGTTTGATGTGCGCGAGCACGGCCAGTACGGCCAGTCGCATCTGTTTTACGGCATTCCCCTGCCCTACAGCCGGCTCGAGCTGGACGCGCCGCGCCTGGCGCCGCGCAAAGGTGTGCGGGTCGTGGTCTATGACGGCGACGGCAACAGCGCGGCGCCCCTGGCCGCGAGCCGCTTCACCGCGCTCGGCTACGGCAACGTGCAGGTGCTGCAAGGCGGCACGGCCGGCTGGCAGGCCGCCGGCTTCGCGCTGTTTGCCGGCGTCAACGTGCCGTCCAAGACCTTCGGCGAACTGGCCGAACAGGTCTACCACACGCCCCGCGTCAGTGCGACCGAACTGGCCGCCATGCTGGAGCGCAAGGACGATGTCGTGGTGCTGGACGGGCGGCCGTTTTCGGAGTTCCGCAAGATGAACATCCCGACGGCGATCAGTTGCCCCAACGGCGAGCTGGCCCTGCGCATCCGCGACCTGGTGCCCAGCGAGAGCACCCACATCGTCATCAACTGCGCGGGCCGCACGCGCAGCATCATAGGCGCGCAAACCCTGATCAACCTGGGTGTGCGCAACCCCGTGTCGGCGCTCGAAAACGGCACCCAGGGCTGGTACCTGGCCGACCTGAAACTCGAGCACGGCGGCACGCGCCGCTACCCCGAAGCGGCCCAGCCTCAAGGGACCGCCGGCATGCGTGCAGCGGCCCAGGCGCTGGGCCAGCGCTTTGGCGTGCCCATCGTCGACGCGCAGACGGTTCGCGGCTGGGCGGGCGACGCGCATCGCACGCTTTTCCTGTGTGACGTCCGCAGCCCCGAGGAATTTGCGCAAGGCAGCCTGCCCGGCGCGCAGCACACGCCCGGCGGCCAGCTGATCCAGGCCACCGACCAGTACGTGGGTGTGCGCAAGGCCCGGCTGGTGCTGTTCGACAACGACGGCATGCGCGCGCTCACGGTGGCGAGCTGGCTGCGCCAGCTGGGCCACGACGCCAGCGTGCTGGACCAGGGCCTGGCCAGCGGCCTGGCCTTGCCCGCCGCGGCACCCGTGGCCCTGCCCGCGCTGCCCGCCATCAGCGCGCAGGCGCTGATGACTGGCCTGGCCGACGGCAGCGTCTGCGCCATAGACCTGCGCCCCAGCATGCAGTTCCGCCAGAAGCACATCGCGGGCACACACTGGTCTATACGGCCGCGCCTGGCGGCAGCCCTGGCCGGCGAACACCGCCCGGTGGTGCTGATTGCCGACGAGCCCGCCGTGGCCGCCTGCGCGGCCGTCGACCTGCAGGCGCTGGGACTGAAGGCCAGCCTGCTGCAAGGCGGCCTGGACGCCTGGCAGCAGGCCGGCCTGCCGCTGCAGGCTTCCGAAAACATTCCGGCCGACAGCGACTGCATCGACTACCTGTTCTTCGTGCACGACCGGCACGACGGCAACAAGGAAGCGGCGCGCCAGTACCTCGCCTGGGAAGTCAACCTCATCGGGCAGCTGGACGCGCTGGAACTGAAGGCGTTTCACTTCCCGGACGCCACGGCCGCGCACGCACACGCCTGAGCCCCGCCGGCCCGGCGATCTCATTTTTCTTTTTCACTTTTTGCTTCCATCCATTCAGGAGCCCCCATGTTTGCCAAGCTGAAATTCACCGCCGCCTCGCTTTGCTGCGCCCTGCTCGCCGTACACGGCGCGGCTTCCGCGCAGCCCATGCCCCAGGTCGGCGGTTTCCCGAACCAGGCCATCAAGTTCGTGTCGCCCTTCCCTGCCGGCGGCGGCAATGACGCCACCACGCGTTTTGTGACCACCCGCCTGTCCGACATCACCGGCCAGACCGCCATCGTCGACAACCGCGGCGGCGCCGGCGGCAACATTGGCGCCAAGGCCGTGGCCGATGCCAAACCCGACGGCTACACCGTGCTCACCGGCCAGGTGTCGCTGATGGCCGTCAACCCCACGCTGTATGCATCGCCCGGTTTCGACCCGCTGAAAAATTTCCTGCCTATCACCCAGATCAACGCCGCGCCGCTGGTGCTCGTGGTGCCCAGCAATTCGCCGCTCAAAAGCTTCGCCGACCTGGCCGCGCAGACCAAAGCCCCCGGCGGACGTGTCACCTATGCCACGCCCGGCAACGGAACGCTCTCGCACCTGGTCGGCGTGGTCCTCGAAAAAGACAGCGGCATCGGCATGACCCACGTTCCCTACAAGGGCGCAGCGCCGGCCATCACCGACCTGCTGGGCGGCCAGGTGGACGTGCTCATCACCTCCACCGCCTCCGTGTCCAGCTTCATCCAGAACGGCAAGATGCGCGCACTGGCCGTCACCAGCCCGCGCCGCATCGGCGTGTTCACCAAGGTGCCGACGCTCGAAGAGCTGGGCTACAAGAACACCACCTTTGAAGACTGGTACGGTTTCTTCGCGCCGGCCGGCACGCCGCCCGAGCGCGTGGCCTACCTGCACGACAGCATCGTGCGTTCCCTGAAGACGCCGGAAGTCAGCAAGCTGATCACCGACGGCGGCAGCGAAGTGGTCGGCAACACGTCGGCGGCCTTTGCCGCGCAGCTCAAGGCGGACATCGCCCGCTGGTCGCGCGTCGTCAAACTGTCGGGCGCCAAGCTAGACTGATCGCTCATTCACCAAGGCTTTCCCGACATGAACAAAAAATCGCCGCCGGCAGCTTCCCCTCTGACCCGCCTGGTTCACGCCGGCAAGCAGCCGGCCTTTGAGGGCGGGCGGCCGGTCAACCCGCCCGTGGTGCGCGCCAGCACCGTGCTGTTCGACAGCACGGCGCACCAGCGCGAGATGCGCCAGCGGCGCGGCGAGGAGCGCGTGTTCACCTACGGGGCCCGCGGCAACCCGACCAACTACGCGCTGGAAGACCTGGTCAGCGAACTCGAAGGCGCGTATCGCACCCGGCTGTTCCCCACGGGCCTGGCCGCCATCGCGATGACGCTGCTGGCCTACCTCAAGCCCGGCGACCATGTGCTGATGTCGGACAGCGTCTACGAACCGGCGCGCAAGCTGGTCGATTCCTTCCTCACGCCCTACAACATCCGCTGCACCTTCTTTGCGGCCGACGGCAGCGACGTGGAAGAAAAAATGGAAGCCGGCACGCGCATGGTTTACACCGAATGCCCGGGCTCGCTGGTCTATGAAATGTGCGACCTGCCGCGCCTGGCGGCCATCGCCCATGCGCGGGGGGCGCTGCTGGTGGCCGACAACACCTGGGGATCCGGCCACCAATACCGGCCGCTGGCGCTGGGAGCCGACGTGTCCGTCATGGCGGCCACCAAATACCTGTCGGGCCATTCCGACGTGATGATGGGCACCGTCGCCACCACGCAGGCCGCGTGGCAGGCGCTGAACGAGCGCAGCGACGCCTTCGGCATGACGGTGAGCCCCGACGACGCCTACCTGGTGCTGCGCGGCGCGCGCAGCATGGCCGCGCGGCTGGCCCTGCATGAAAGCCACGCGCTGAAAGTGGCGGCCTGGCTGCAGGCGCGCAGCGAGGTGGCCACCGTGTTCTGCCCGGCCCTGCCCGGCGACCCGGGCCATGCCCTCTGGCAGCGCGACTGCAAGGGCACCAACGGCCTGCTGTCTTTCGAGCTTCAACACGGCTTCGACCAGGCCGCCGCCGAGCGGCTGATCGACGGCCTGCGGCTGTTCGGCCTGGGCGCATCCTGGGGCGGCTATGAAAGCCTGGTCACGCTGGCCAACCTGCGCAATGCCCGCAGCGTGACCGACTGGTCGGGCCGCGGCCAAATCATCCGGCTGCACATCGGGCTCGAGGACCCGGCCGACCTGCTGGCCGATCTGCAGCAGAGTTTCGCCGCACTGCAAGCCTGACCATCGGGGTTCTCGACCCCCTACTCACTCGCGCCTCCCGCGGCGCTTTCCCCCTTCGCTTTTTCCACGAGGTTTGCACGACCATGCCCAGCCCTGCGCGCCCCTGGCTCCTCCACGCCCGCAGCCTCTGGCCCGGCCTGGCTCTACCGCTGCTCATCATGCTGGCGGCAACTTTTCTTTCCGAGCACTACGGCGGCCCACAGCTGCTTTACGCGCTGTTGTTCGGCCTGGCCTTTCACTTCCTGTACCAGGACGCGCGCTGCAAGCCCGGCATCGAGTTCTGCGCCAGGACGCTGCTGCGCATAGGCGTGGCCCTGCTGGGCGCGCGCATCACCCTGGCGCAAATCGGGCAGCTGGGCATAGGGCCGCTGGCCACCGCCGTGATCGCCATCGCCAGCGCCATCGCGCTGGGCGCCTGGCTGGCGCGGCGCCTGGGCCTGAGCACCGACTTCGGCCTGCTCTGCGGCGCGGCCGTGTCGATCTGCGGCGCTTCGGCGGCACTGGCCGTGGCGGCAGTGATGCCCAAAACGCAGGACAACGAGCGCCACACGCTGCTGACCGTGGTCGGCGTCACCGGCCTGTCGACGCTGGCGATGGTCACTTATCCGCTGCTGGCCAGAATCCTGCGGCTGGACGATAGCGGCGCCGGCATCTTCCTGGGCGGCACCATCCACGACGTGGCGCAGGTCGTGGGCGCGGGCCTGATGATGTCGCACGAGACCGGCGACGTCGCGGTGATCGTCAAGCTGTTTCGTGTCACGCTGCTGGTGCCCGTGGTCGCGGTGCTGGCCTGGTACTGGCGGCGGCGCAGCAGCGGCACCGGCGATGCCGGCCCGCGCACACCGCTGCTGCCCTTCTTCCTGGTCGGCTTCATGGCGCTGGTGCTGGCCAACAGCCTGGGCGTGGTCACGCCGCGGCTCAACGAGGCGCTGGGCCAGGTCTCGCGCATCTGCCTGGTGGTCGCCATCGCGGCGCTGGGCATCAAGACCTCGTTCGAGGAACTGGTCAAGCTCGGCTGGCGGCCCATGGCGCTGATGGTGGCGGAGACCCTGTGGCTGGTCGCCATTTTTGCGGTCTACCTGTGCTTCCTTCGGTGACCCGCCGCTAAGCGCTTCAGGCCAGCAGGCAGGCCGCTTCCGTCTGCTCGCTCAGCCGGCGCAGCGCCGGCACCTCTTCCGCACAGCGCGCAATCGCCAGCGGGCAGCGCGTGCGGAACACGCATCCCGAAGGCGGCGCCATGGGTGAAGGCAAATCGCCCTGCAGCAGCTGGATGACTTTTTTGCGTTCCAGCGCCGGGTCGGGAATCGGGATGGCCGACAGCAGGGCCCGGGTGTAGGGATGGCGCGGCGCCGCGTACAGCGCTTTTTTGTGGGCCACTTCCATCTCATGGCCGAGGTACATCACCAGGATGCGGTCGCTGATGTGTTTGACGACGGCCAGGTCGTGAGCGATGAAGATCAGCGCCAGGCCCATGGTTTTTTGCAGCTCCTTGAGCAGGTTGATGATCTGCGCCTGGATGGAAACGTCGAGCGCCGACACCGGCTCGTCGCAGATGATGAGCTTGGGCTCCAGGATCAGCGCGCGCGCAATGCCTATGCGCTGGCACTGGCCGCCGGAGAACTCGTGCGGGTAGCGGTTGATCTGCTGCGGCATCAGGCCGACGCGGCCCATCATGGCTTTCACGCGCTGCATCACCTCGGCCTCGGGCATGGCGGGGCGGTGCGTGCGCAAGGGCTCGGCGATGATTTGCGCAATGGTCATGCGCGGGTCCAGCGAAGCCAATGGGTCCTGGAAGATCATCTGGATGTCGGCCCTGGCGGCCTGCCAGGTTTCGCTGGAGGCCCCCGCCATCTCCCGGCCCATCCAGACAATGCTGCCGGCGGTGGCCGGGATCAGGTTCAGCACCGCGCGCGCAAGCGTCGACTTGCCGCAGCCCGATTCGCCCACCACGCCCAGGGTTTCACCCGCATGGATGTCGAAAGAAATGCCGTCCACGGCCTTGAGGGTGCGGGCCGGCGACCACGGCCAGGCGCGGCCCGCCTTGATCTTGAAGTACACCTTGAGATCGCGTACCGAAAGGATGGGTGGAGCGGCCTCACGCATGACTGGCCTCCTTCACCGCAAGCTCAGAGACAGCCTGCACGGACCGGTGGCAGGCCCGCAGCACGGCCGGGTCGTGTTCGGCCGGCAGCAGCGCGGGCAGCAGGTCCACGCATTGCGCGCTGGCCAGGGTGCAGCGCTCGCTGAACGGGCAGCCGCTGGGCAGCTTCGCCATATTGGGCGGCGCGCCCGGAATGGCGACCAGCACTTCCTCTTCCGCGTCCAGCCGCGGGATCGCGCCCAGCAGGCCGACGGTATAGGGATGCGAGGCGCGGTAAAAAATACTGTCGGCGCTGCCCTGCTCCATCACGCGCCCGCCGTAAAGCACCATCACCTCGTCGCACAGGCCCGCCACCACGCCCAGGTCGTGCGTGATCATGACAATGGCAGTGCCGAAATCGCGCTGCAAGTCCCGCAGCAAGGCGATGATCTGCGCCTGCACCGTCACGTCCAGAGCGGTCGTGGGTTCGTCGGCGATCAGCACCTCGGGCTCGCACAGCAAGGCCATGGCGATCATCACGCGCTGGCGCATGCCACCCGAAAACTCGTGCGGGTACAGGCTGATGCGGCCCGCCGCATCGGGAATCTTGACGGCGTCGAGCAGTTGCACCGAGCGGGCGCGCGCCGCCTTGCGGTCCAGGCCCTTGTGGAACTGCAGCACCTCGGTCATCTGCCGCTCCACCGTCAGGTAGGGATTGAGCGAGGTCATCGGATCCTGGAAGATCATGGCCACGCGGTTGCCGCGTATCTTGTTGAGCTCGGCCGGCTTCATGGCCAGCAGGTCACGGCCCTGGTAAAGGGCCTGGCCGGTGGCCTTGCCGTTGCTGGCGAGCAGGCCCATCATGGCCAGCACGCTCTGGCTTTTGCCGGAGCCGCTTTCGCCGACGATGCCCAGGGTCTGGCCCCGGTCCAGTGAAAAGTTGATGCCGTTGACGGCGTAGACCAGCCCGTCCTGGGTCTGGAACTGGACGCCGAGATTTTTGACTTCAATCAGGCTCATGGCGTGGCTCAGCGTTCCTTGGGGTCCAGCGCATCACGCAGGCCGTCCCCGATGTAGTTGAAGCAATACAAAGTCAGCGACAGCAGGCCGGCCGGGAACAGCAGCATCCAGGACGAGACCTCCATGACGGAGGCGCCGTCGTGGATCAGCACGCCCCAGCTCGTCATGGGCTCCTGGATGCCCAGCCCCAGAAAAGACAGCACCGACTCCACCAGGATCACCGCCGGTACGGTGACCGTGGTGTAGATCACCACGATGCCCAGCAGGTTGGGAACGATGTGCTGGAAGATGATGCGCCGCGTCGGCACACCCAGGGCGCGCGCGGCTTCAATGAACTCGCGCGAACGCAGCGACAGGGTCTGGCCGCGCACCACGCGCGCCATGTCCATCCAGGAGAACACCGTGATGGTGATCACCACCAGGTAGAAGGCGCGCCCCAAAATGGTCACCATCAGGAGGGCGATCAGCAGGTAGGGCACGGCATACATCATGTCGACCACGCGCATCATGAAGGCATCCACCCTGCCGCCCAAAAAGCCCGCCGTGGCGCCCCAGACAATGCCCAGCGTGACGGCCGACAGCGTGGCCAGGAAGCCCACCATCAGCGACACGCGGCCGCCGACCAGGCTGCGCACCAGCAGGTCGCGGCCCGACTCGTCGGTGCCGAAAAAATGCGCATTCTTGAGCGTGGGCGGCAGGCTCATGGCGTCCCAGTCGGCAGCGTCAAAGGCATGCGGCAGCAGCCACGGCCCGGCGATGCAGGCCAGGGTGATGAAGGTGAGAAGGCACAGGCTGAACACCGCCGCCTTGTTGCGCAAAAAGCGCGTCCGCGCATCGTCCCAGGGGCTGCGCCCCGCGATGTCGGCCGGCGCCGTTCGCAGCGTATTGCCCAGCGCCGCGGCCAGCCGGTCTTGTTTGTCTTTGTTCCTGAACAGCATGGGATTCGCTTCAAGTGGCTTCAATAGCGGATCTTCGGGTCAAGCAAGGCGTAGGCCAGGTCGACCAGCAGGTTCAGCGTCACGGCGATCACGGTCACCAGCACCACCAGGCCCAGCACCAGTGTGTAGTCGCGGTTGGCCGCGCCGTTGACGATGAGCTTGCCGATGCCGGGCAGCGAGAACACCGATTCGGTCACGATGGCCGCAGTGATCGATGAAATCGCCAGTGGGCCCATGACGGACACCACCGGCAGCAGCGCGGGCTTGAGGGCGTGGCGCAGGATGATGGTGCGCGTGGGCAGGCCCTTGGCGCGCGCTGTGCGTATGAAATTGCTGTGCAACACCTCGATCAGGCTGCCGCGCATGACGCGCCCTATGGTCGCCACGTTGATGAAGATCAGCAGCAGCATGGGTAGCACCATGAAGCGCGGCGAGAAGTCGTCCCAGCCGCCGGCCGGCGCGACCTTGAGCCAGACGGCGAACACCAGGATCAGCACCGGGCCGATCACGAAGGAGGGAAACACATGGCCCGCGTTGCCGAGCAGCATCACTCCATAGTCGATAGCGCTGTTCTGCCGCAGGGCGGCCATGGTACCGAGGAAGACGCCGACAAACAGCGAGATCAGGATGGCGCCCCCGCCTATCGCCGCGGACACCGGCAACGCCTTGGCCACCAGCTCGTTGACCGACCAGTCGGCATAACGGAAAGACGCGCCCAGGTCGCCGTGCAGCAGGCTGTTGAGGTAGTACAGGTACTGTTGCCACAGCGGCAGGTCGAGGTGGTATTTGGCCTGGAGGTTGGCCAGCACCGCCGCGGAGACCTTGCGCTCGTCGTCAAAGGGCCCGCCCGGCGTGCCGTGCAGCAGGAGATAGCAGACGGTGACGACGGCCAGCAAGGTCGGGATCGTCGCCAGGATGCGCCTGAAGGTGTAAGACCACATGGGGAATCTCCGGGCTAGTCAGTGTGAGCGCATGAAGGTGTGGGCCGGGTACAGCTTAGCCCTGAACCGCCTGCAAGGCATCAGAATATTTCGGAAAATGGAAGAAGCGGATCAGGGACGGGCMGGCGCGCGGCGGCGCCGSCCCCACGGCCGTCATCAGTGCTTGACGATGTACAGGTCCTTGCCGCGGTAGCGGTCCAGCGCGTTGGTGGTCGAATAACCGCCCACATAGGGCTTCACGAGCCGCGGCACGGTGTACTGCAACAGCGGGATGATGGGATAGTCTTCCATGATCATCTTCGCCGCCTGGGTCAGCAGCACCTTGCGCTTGGCCGGGTCCAGTTGCTGGTTGCCTTCGTCGATCAGCGCGGAGGCCTTGCGGTTGCAGCTGTTGTGGTAGTTCTGGTCGGAGTCGCATTGCACCAACGTGAGCCAGGTAGTGGCGTCGTTGTAGTCGGCGATCCAGCCGTTGCGGGCGATCTGGTAGTCCTTGTCGGTGCGCTTCTTGATCAGGACCTTGAACTCCATGGCGTCGAGTTCGACGTCCAGGCCCAGCTTGGTCTTCCACTCGGAGGCCGCGAAGATGGCCATCTTCTTGTGATAGTCGCTGGTGTTGTAGGAGAACTTGAGTTTGGTGCCGGGGGGAAGCGCGGCCTCCTTCAGCAATTTTTTGGCTTCGGCAATGCGTTTGTCGGCGGGCCACTTGGCCCAGTCGTAGACGGTGACGTCGGCGCCCGAGGTGCCCTTGACGATCACGCCATAAGCCGGGGTCTGCCCGTCGGCCGTGACGCGCTGCGCCAGGATGTCGCGGTCCAGCGCCATCGACAGCGCCTTGCGCACACGGATGTCCTTGAGGGCCGGGTCCGCGTTGTTCAGCGAGTAGTAGCGCAGGCCCAGCATGTCGGTGTTGCGGATTTCCTTGGGGTACTGCGCCTTGTACTTGTCGTAAGTCCCGGGCGGGAGCTGGTAGACCCAGTCGTTCTCGCCCGACTCATAAAGCTTGACGTCGGCATTGCCGTCCTCGACCGAGAGGTAGGTGATCTTGGTGAGCTGGACGTTCTTGGCATCCCAGTACGTGGGATTCTTGGCCAGGATGATCTTGCTGTTGACCTGCCAGTCCTTCAACGAGAAGGCGCCGTTGTTCACCATGTTGGCGGGCCGGGTCCAGTCCTTGCCGAATTTTTCGATGGTGGCCTTGTGCAGGGGCGCCAGCTGGGGGTTGGACACGACTTCGGGCAGGAAGCTGACGGGGAAAGGCGTCTTGATTTCCAGGGTGTAGGGATCGACGGCCTTGACGCCCAGTTCGGTGACGGGTTTCTTGCCTTCGATGATCTCTTTCGCATTGAGCAGGAAGACGCCGTAGGTGGAAGCGTACTTCGAGGCTGTCGCCGGGTCGACGAAGCGGCGCATGCTGTAGATGAAATCGTCTGCGGTCACGGCGTCGCCGTTGGACCACTTGGCGGTTTTGCGCAGCTTGAAGACCCAGGTTTGCGGGTCGACCTGCTTCCAGCTCTCGGCCACGCCGGGCACGATCTTGCCGTTGTTGTCCGCGGCGCACAGTCCTTCGAACATCTCGCGGATCACGTTATTGGCCGGAACGCCGGTCGCCAGCGCGGCGTCCAGGGTTTCGGGCTCGGAGCCGTTGTTGCGGACCAGCTCCTGGGTCTCATGCAGTTTCACGCCGGCGGGCACCGTGGCCGCGGCGGCCAGGCCGGCGAAGGCCAGCAGCACAGCGCCGGCCAGGGTTTTCATCGTCCAGTTTGGGTTCATGCTGGTTGCACTCCTTGAATAAAACTGGCGAGCTTGTGGCCCGCCGTGGTGGATGGAGCGTCTCGCCTCCCGTGGGGGTGGCCAGACGTTTGGCCTGTCGGTCGGCGCGAATATACCGCCGCCCCGGAGGCCGCTCCGTAGGGAGTAACCCTTCAGCAATTAGCGTGCCTTGTCACTTGAGAGACCCCGCATGGCAGGCCTGGGCATGGATACATTCGGCACACCTGCTAACAAATGAATCCCAATTCCGGGATGCGCACAGCGACCTCAGCCGCAGCCGGGAATAAAAAAGCCCGCCCCCTTTGAACAGGGAGCGGGCTGATTTAACGACGACCGGCTTCAGCGGCTGAGCTGGGTGTCGGACTTCAGGCTCAGGGCCGGCTCGGGAGGCGGCTCCTTCCAGCCACCGCCCAGCGTCTTGTACAGCGTGACCTGGCTTTGCAGCTGGGCCAGGCGGGTCTGCACCACGGCCTGGCGCGCGGTGAACAATGCGCGCTGCGCGTCGAGCTGGTCCAGGTAGCTGGCCACACCGTTCTGGTAGCGCAGGTCCGCCAGCTTGAAACGTGTGGCCTCGGCATTCGCCTGTGCCTGCTGGGCGCGCAACTGCTCACCCAGGGTAGCGCGGCCGGCCAGGGCATCGGCCACTTCGCGGAAAGCCGTCTGGATGGACTTCTCGTACTGGGCGATGGCGATGTCGCGCCCGGCGTTGGCCGAATCCAGGCCCGCACGGTTGCGGCCCGCGTCGAACAGAGGCAGGATCAGCTGCGGCGCCATGGTCCAGCCGTAGGAGCCGCTCTTGAACAGGCCGTTCAGGTGCGAACTGGCGCTACCGGCGCTGGCCGTGAGCGAGATGCGCGGGAAAAAGGCCGCGCGCGCTGCGCCTATGTCGGCATTGGCGGCCAGCAGCAGCTGCTCGGCTTGGCGCACGTCGGGGCGCCGGGTCAGCAGGTCGGAAGGCAGGCCCGCGGGCACGTCGACCATCAGGGGCGCATCGGCCAGGCCTTTGCCGGCCGGCAGGGCCACGGCCAGCTCGCCGGTGAGGGGTTGCCCGATCAGCAAGGTCAGTGCATTCTGGTCCAGCGCGCGCTGGCGCACCTGCTGGGCCAGCGAGACACGGGCCGCCTCGGTCAGCGACTCGGCCTGGCGGAAGTCCAGCTCGGAAGTGACGCCGTTGTCGAAACGCAGCTTGCTGAGCTTGAAGGATTCTTCACGCGTGGCCAGCGTCTGTTGCGTGATCGCCAGCAGCTCCTCGTCGGCCAGCAGGCTCAGGTAGGTGTTGGCCACCGCGGCGATCAGGCTGATCTGGGTAGTCTTGCGCCCTTCTTCCGTCGCCAGGTATTGCGCCAGTGCTGCCTCCTTGAGGCTGGCGACGCGGCCGAAGAAATCCAGCTCGTAGGACGTCATGATCAACCCACCCGTATAGGCGCTGGTGATGCTGCCGTTGCCGTTGGCGTTGGGCTGGCGCGAACCGGTGATGCCGGCGTTGATGGTCGGGAACTGGTCGGCGCGCTGGATCCGGTACTGCGCACGCGCCTGCTCGATGTTGAGCACGGCGATGCGCAGGTCGCGGTTGTTGCGCAGCGCCGCGTCGATCAGCTTGCGCAATTGCGGGTCGCTGAAAAACGCCTGCCACTCGATGTCGGCCGCGGCCGGCGTGTTGGCGGTGGGTTGTGTCTGCGCCGACTCTGCGATCCAACCCGAGGCGGTGGGGTATTGGTCGGCCACCGGGGCGGCCGGCCGTTCGTACTTCGGGATCATCGAGCAGCCGGCCAGCATTGCAGCCGCGGCCAGCGCCAGAAAGTGTGGGAGCCTTGTCTTAGTCATGGGCCTTGCCTTCATTTCCTTCCTCTCCGGTGATGCCTGCCGCTTTGGCATGCTCGGAATACATCCTGTTTTGCCGTTCGCTGCCCTTGAAGAGGCCGCGCACCACGACAAAGAACACGGGGACAAAAATCACTGCCAGGGCCGTGCCGGTGATCATGCCGCCGATCACGCCGGTGCCGATGGCGCGCTGGCTCGCGGAGCCGGCGCCCGAGGCGATCACCAGCGGCACCACGCCCAGGCCGAAGGCCAGCGAGGTCATGACGATGGGGCGGAACCGCAGGTGGGCGGCCGCCAGGGCAGACTCGATCACGCCCTTGCCCTGCGCCTGCAGGTCCTTGGCGAACTCGATGATCAGAATCGCGTTCTTCGCCGACAGGCCGATGATGGTGATCAGGCCGACCTGGAAGTACACATCGTTCGCGTAGCTGCGGAACAAGGTGGCGAGCAGCACACCGATCACACCCAGCGGCACGACCAGGATCACGGCCAGCGGAATGCTCCAGCTCTCGTACAGCGCGGCCAGGCACAGGAACACCGCCAGGATGGCGAAGCCGTAGAGCAGCGTGGCCTGGGAGCCGGCGAGTTTTTCCTCACGCGACTGGCCGGTCCATTCAAAGCCGAAGCCCTGCGGCAACTGGGCCGCGAGCTTTTCCATCTCGGCCATCGCGGCGCCGGTGCTGTAGCCCGGCGCGGCGCTGCCGCCTATGCGCATCGCGGGGTAGCCGTTGTAGCGCACCGTCTGCATCGCGCCGGTGATCCAGCGCGTGCTGGCAAAAGCCGAGAGCGGCACAGGCAGGCCCTTGCTGTTGCTGGCGTTGAGCCTGAGCAGGTCGTCGGGCTGCATGCGCGCCGGCGCGTCGGCCTGCACCACCACGCGCTGCAAGCGGCCCTGGTTCGGGAAGTCGTTCACATAGCTGGAGCCCAGCGAGGTGGACAGCACCGAGTTGATCGAGTCGAAGGTCACGCCCAGCGCATTGGCCTTGTCGCGGTCGATGTCGATTTGCAACTGGGGCGCGTCTTCCAGGCCGTCGGGGCGCACCTGCGCGAGCACCGGGCTCTTGGATGCCAGGCCCAGCAACTGGTTGCGCGCATTGACGAGGGCCTGGTGGCCCGCGCCGCCGCGGTCCTGCAGGCGGAAGCTGAAACCCGAAGCCGTGCCCAATTCAGGAATCGGCGGCGGGCTCAGGGGGTAGATGAAGGCGTCACGCACACCCATGAGCGCACCGAAGGCACGGCCCGCCACGGCGCTGGCCGAATGCTGTTCACCGTCGCGCTCCTTCCAGTCCTTGAGCGTCACGAAGGCGAGCGCGGCATTCTGGCCCTGGCCAGAGAAGCTGAAGCCCAGCACGCCGACCATGCTTTCGACTTCGGGCTGCTTGAGCATGAAGCCTTCAACGGTCTGCATCACCGAGAGCGTGCGCTCGTAGGTCGCGCCCGGCGGCAGCTGCACGTTCACCAGCAGGTTGCCCTGGTCTTCGTTGGGCAGGAAAGAGGTGGGCAGGCGCAGGTAGACCACCGCGACCGCGCCGATGATGGCCACGTAGATGATGAGGTAGCGCGCCGCGCGCTTGAGGATGCGCGCGACCACGCTTTCATAGCTCTTGGCCGTGCGCGAAAAACCGCGGTTGAACCAGCCGAAGAAACCGGTCTTGGCGTGATGGTGCCCGGCCTCGACCGGCTTGAGCAGCGTGGCGCACAGCGCCGGCGTGAGCGACAGCGCCATGAAGGCCGAGAAGGCGATGGACGAGACCATCACCGCCGAGAACTGGCGGTAGATGTTGCCGGTCGAGCCCGCGAAGAAAGCCAGCGGAACGAACACCGAAATCAGCACCACGGTCACGCCGATGATGGCGCCCGAAATCTGGCCCATGGCTTTGCGAGTGGCCTCCAGCGGCGGCAGGCCCTCCTCGGTCATGATGCGCTCGACGTTCTCGACCACCACGATCGCATCGTCCACCACGATACCGATGACCAGCACCATGCCGAACATGGTCAGCACGTTGATTGAGAACCCGAGCGCCAGCAGCGTGGCAAAGGTGCCCAGCAGCGCGATAGGCACGACGATGGTCGGGATGATGGTGTAGCGCCAGTTCTGCAGGAACAGGAACATCACCAGGAACACCAGTGCCACCGCCTCGAACAGCGTCTCGGCCACTTGCGAGATCGAGATCTTGACGAAGCGCGAACTGTCGTAGGGGATGCTCCACTTCATGCCTTGCGGGAAGTAGCGCTCGAGTTCGGTCATCTTCTCACGCACGGCCTTGGCCGAGGCCAGGGCATTGCCGCTGGGCGCGAGCTGCACGCCGATACCGATGGCCTGCTTGCCGTTCAGGCGCGCCGAGGTCGCGTAAGACTGGCCGCCGAGTTCGATGCGTGCCACGTCCTTGAGGCGCACCGCCGAGCCGTCGGTATTGGCGCGCAGCACGATGTTGCCGAACTGCTCGACGTTGGCGAGCTGGCCGTTGACCACCACCGTGGCCGCGATGCCCTGCCCCGCCACATTGGGCCGGTCGCCGATGCTGCCGGCGGATACCTGGGCATTCTGGGCGCGGATCGCAGTATTGACGTCGTTCGCCGAGAGGCTGACGCCGCGCAGCTTGGCCGGGTCCAGCCAGATGCGCATGGCGCGTTCGCTGCCGAACAGCTGGGCCTGGCCGATGCCTTTGACGCGCTGCAGTTCAGGCACGATGTTGCGCGAAGCATAGTCGCCCAGCGCAACGGGGTCATGCGCCGGATTGTCGGACGAGAGCATGGTGAACAGCAGGAAGTTGGAGCGCGACTTGTCGACGCGCACGCCTTGCTGCGTCACCGCGGCGGGCAGGCGCGGCGAGGCGCGCGAGAGCCGGTTCTGCACATCCACCTGCGCCAGGTCGGGGTTGGTGCCGGGCTCAAAGCTCAGCGTAATGCTGCCGGTGCCGTCGGCCTGCGCAACCGACTCCATGTAAATGAGGCCGGGCGAACCGTTCATTTCGCGTTCGATCACCGACAGCACGCTGTCCTCCAGCGTCTGGGCCGAAGCGCCCGGGTAGGCGGTATTGACGACGATGGCGGGCGGCGCCACGGGCGGGTACTGGGAGATCGGCAGCTGCGTGATCGCCACGCCGCCCATCACCAGGATGAACAATGCGATCACCCAGGCAAAGATCGGCCGATCAATGAAAAACTTGGCCATGTGCTGGGCTCCTTACTTCGCTGCCGCGGATGCTGCGGAAACGGCGGGTTTCGCGGCGGATGCGCCTGATGCCGGCGCCGCCGGGGCGGAGGCCGCGCCAGCCGCTGGCTTGGCGCCGGGCGCCTGCCACGGCACGGGCTTGACGGTGGCGCCGGGCTGCAGTTTCTGGAAGCCGTCGACCATGACCTGCTCGCCGGTCTTCAGGCCGTCCAGCACCACCCACTGGTTGCCCTGGGCCGAGCCGATCTTGATGGTGCGCGGGCTGACTTTGCCGTCGGCGCCCACCACCATGACGGTGTCGCCCTGCGCCGTGCGCGTGACGGCCTGCTGCGGCAAGGTGACGGCGTTGCTGGCCTGCGCCTGCTCCAGGCGCACGCGCACGTAGAGGCCCGGCAGCAACTGGCCGCCGGGGTTAGGGACTTCGGCGCGCAGGGTGATCTGCCCGGTCGTGGCGTCCACCGTCAGGTCGGAAAACAGCAGGCGGCCGGGACGCGCGTATTCGCTGCCGTCTTCAAGCACGACGCGCACGCTGGCGGCTTCGGCGCCGCTGGCGCGCTTGAACTGGCCGCTGTCCATCGCGGCGCGCAGCTTCATGATTTCGGGCGCCGATTGCGTGAAGTTGACGTACATGGGGTTGATTTGCTGCACCACCGCGAGCTGCGTGGCTTCGCCCTGCCCGACGAGCGCGCCTTCGGTCACCAGCGCGCGGCCGATGCGGCCCGAGATCGGCGCCGTCACCGACGCATAACCCAGGTTGATGCTGGCGGTCTGCACGCTGGCCTTGCCCACGGCCACGTCGGCTTCGGCCTGTTTCTGCGCGGCCACGGCGGTGGCGTATTCCTGCTTGCTGACGGCGTTGGCCTCGACCAGCGGCTTGTAGCGCTCGGCCAGCGAGGTGGCTTGCGCCAGGTTGGCTTCGGCGCGGGCCTGGCTGGCCTTGGCGCTGGCGGCCGCGGCCGCGTAGGGTGCGGCATCAATGCTGAACAGCTGCTGGCCTTCCTTGACGTCGCTACCCTCGCGAAACAGCCGTTTCTGCAAGATGCCGGCGGCGCGCGCCCTGACTTCGGCGACGCGCGACGCTTCCAGGCGGCCTGGCAGTTCGGTGATCAGGCCCACGTCGCCCTGGGTGACCGTGACCACACCGACTTCAGCTGGCGGCGGCGCCCCGCSGGGGGCGCCGCCGCCTTTGCCGCATCCGGCCAGGAGCAAGGCCAGTGCCGCTGCGACAGCAAGAGGCTGGTATTTCAGGAGTTGAGGGGGTACAAATGAAGGGGCAACGCGAGACTTGGGCATGCTATTCCTCGAAATTTTGGGAAAAAAGCGCAAAGCGGGAGAGGCAGTCGGTAATTGAGGCAAAGCTCATTCACCGAAAACGAAAAGAATAAGGGTTTTTGCGAGTGTTATAGTTTACATACATTTATGAATGTATAACAAAAATCCGGGGATTTACCCGGAATTTACCTTGGAGGCAGTCAATGGCCCGTCGAACAAAAGAAGAAGCTTTGGCCACCCGCCACAAGCTGCTGGATGCGGCTGAGCACTTGTTTCAATGCCAAGGGGTATCGCGCACCAGCCTGCAGGACATTGCCCGGCGCGCGGGCGCTACCCGCGGCGCCGTTTACTGGCACTTCAAGGACAAGGCGGACCTGTTCAACGCGATGATGGAGCGGGTCACGCTGCCCCTGGAGGAGTCCTTCAACCATGAGAACGAAAAACAGGAAACCCCGGGCGAAGCCGGCCTCAACGCGATAGAGCGGATACGGCTCTCCACCGTCAATGCCCTGAGGCAGATCGTGACCGACGCGCAGACCCGCCGGGTGTTTGAGGTCGCGACGCAGAAAGTCGAATATGTGGAGGAGCTCCAGGCGGTTCGTCTGCGCCACCTCGCGGTGCGCAACGGCTTTCTGGAACGCATCCAGCAAGGCATGGAAACCGCCGCTGGCCAGATGAGCCTGACCTTGCCGGTGCCGGCATCAGTGGGCGCGCAGGGCCTGCATGCCCTCATTGACGGAATCATCCAGAACTGGCTGCTGGACCCTCAGGCCTTTGACCTGCTGGAAGTGGGCCAGTGCGCGATTGACGTCTACCTGCGCGGCCTGGGATTTCCCGGGGAGCCGCAGAGCGCCACGGCCCTCTGCGGCGTTTCCACGCCCTAGTGCACTACTTAGTGCAGGTGCCTCGGCTTGCGGCCGCCGCCGTGGCCTGAGCCGCCCTGCGGCCCGCCCAGCCCGCGTGGCGGCTTGCCGAGCTGCATGGAGTTGACCAAGGCGTCAAAGCGCTGCTCAAACAGCTTGTCGACCGCCGCGACGACCTCACCGAGCTCGGAACCGTCGAAGTGGCGCTCCATCAGGCCAATCATGTCCTGCACCAGCAAGTCGCGCTGGACCTGCATGATGGCGGCCGGGGTCGGGCCGACGAAGTACATCGCGAAGTCATCGCGCGCTTCTTCATCCTCGTCGCTTTCGTCCTCATCGAAGTCGGAATCGTAAAACGTCACTTCGATGGGCGCGCCCGCCTCGGCAAGATCGTTGAGGCCCATGCACATTTCGTCGAGCGCCTGGCGGAAGTCTTCATCGCCCGGCACTGTCCAGCACATCTGCAGCAAATGCTTTTGGACGTCGAAGCGGATGCCCGGCTCTTCCTCATAGGCGCTAGCGGCGGCGGCCGCCAGGGATTTGGAACCCGCGTACTTCCATAGCGGCTTCAGGGCCTCCTGCAGCTGCTCAAAGGTAACGTCCACACGCAAAGGCACTTCGCCGTGCACGTGGATCTCAAAAGGTGTGTTGTAACGGGACATGATGGAATTTATCTTACCCAGTTTTCAAAAGCGCGCCCGGCGCATGGGTGAGCCGCTGTGGTGCCTGAGACCGGAATCGAACCGGTACGCCCGCTATTCACGAAGCGGCGGATTTTAAGTCCGCTGTGTCTACCTATTTCACCACTCAGGCTCAAACGCTTTACGCAAGGCTCCGTGCAGAACATCCGGCCCGGCGTCTCACAACGTATTGTCAAACAAAAAAGCCCCATGGCTGGGGCTGATTGCAAGGGTTTGGTGGAGGCGCGGCCCGGAGTCGAACCGGGCTAGCCGGATTTGCAATCCGGTACATAACCGCTTTGTTACCGCGCCGTATTCTGTCTGCCTCGGCAAGCCCGCTGGCTTGTCGCTATTTATATGAAACCCCCAATGAAAAAGGACAGCATTTTGAAGTGCTGCCCTTTAAATTGGAGCGGGAGAAGAGTCTCGAACTCTCGACCTCAACCTTGGCAAGGTTGCGCTCTACCAACTGAGCTACTCCCGCGATAACAGCCTCAAATTATAGCGTAGTTTTTCGACTTTTCCAAACTGTCCAAAAAAACTTTGCCAAAGACTTAATGTTTGACGGTGCCCGCGGCTTCCGCTGGCGCTGCCGCAGCAGCCGGCGCAGCGACAGCGGCTTCTTCATCCGTCAGGGGAACAGGCTGGCGTTCGAGCGCAACCTGCAGCACCTGGTCTATCCATTTCACCGGCACGATCTCCAGGCCGCTTTTGACGTTGTCGGGAATCTCCTGCAAGTCCTTGGCGTTTTCCTCGGGAATCAGCACGGTCTTGATGCCGCCGCGCAATGCCGCCAGCAGCTTTTCCTTCAGGCCGCCGATCGCCGTGACTTCACCGCGCAGCGTGATCTCGCCCGTCATGGCCACATCGCCGCGCACCGGGATGCCCGTCATGGCGGAAACAAAAGCCGTCGTCATCGCGGCGCCGGCGCTTGGGCCATCCTTGGGCGTCGCGCCATCGGGAACGTGGATGTGGATGTCGCGTTTCTCGAACATCTCGTCCTTGATGCCAAGCATCTTGGAACGGCTGCGCACCACCGTGCGCGCGGCCTCAACGGATTCCTTCATGACGTCGCCCAGCGAGCCGGTGCGCGTGATCACGCCCTTGCCGGGCATCATGGCGGCTTCAATGGTCAGCAGGTCGCCGCCGACCTCGGTCCATGCCAGGCCCACGACCTGGCCGACCTGGTTTTGCTGCTCGGCGCGGCCGTAGTTGAATTTGCGCACACCCAGGAAATCGTTGAGGTTGTCCGGCGTGACGACGACCTTGGGTTCCATCTTCTTGAGCTGGATGCCCTTGATGACCTTGCGGCAGATCTTGGAGAGTTCGCGTTCCAGCGAACGCACGCCGGCTTCACGCGTGTAGTAGCGCACGATGTCGCGCACTGCCTGCTCCTGCACTTCCAGCTCATCTTCCTTCACGCCGTTGTTCTTGACCTGCTTGGGCAGCAGGTAGCGCATGGCAATGCTGGTTTTTTCGTCCTCGGTGTAGCCGGACAGGCGGATGACTTCCATGCGGTCCAGCAGGGCCGGCGGAATGTTCATCGAGTTCGAGGTGGCGACGAACATCACGTCGCTCAGGTCGAAGTCGACCTCGACGTAGTGGTCGCCGAAGGTGTGGTTCTGTTCCGGGTCCAGCACCTCCAGCAACGCGCTGGAAGGGTCGCCGCGGAAGTCTGTGCCCAGCTTGTCGATCTCGTCGAGCAGGAACAGCGGGTTGCGCGTACCGGCTTTGGTCAGGCTTTGCAGGACCTTGCCCGGCAAAGCGCCGATGTAGGTGCGGCGGTGGCCGCGGATTTCCGCCTCGTCGCGCATGCCGCCCAGGGCCATGCGCACATATTTGCGGCCGGTCGCCTTGGCGATGGACTGGCCCAGCGAGGTCTTGCCCACGCCGGGAGGCCCGACGAGGCACAGGATGGGCGCCTTGAGCTTGTCGACGCGCTGCTGCACCGCGAGGTATTCGACGATACGGTCCTTGACCTTCTCGAGCCCGTAGTGGTCTTCGTTGAGCACGTTCTCGGCATTACCCAGGTCGTGCTTGATCTTGGTCTTCTTGCTCCAGGGCAGGCCGGTCAGCACGTCGATGTAGGTGCGCACCACCGTTGCCTCGGCGGACATGGGCGACATGAGCTTGAGCTTCTTGAGCTCGCTCTCGGCCTTCTTGCGCGCTTCCTGCGGCATCTTGGCGGACTTGATCTTCTTTTCGATCTCTTCGATGTCCGCGCCCTCTTCGCCTTCGCCCAGTTCCTTCTGGATGGCCTTGACCTGCTCGTTGAGGTAGAAGTCGCGCTGGTTCTTTTCCATCTGGCGCTTTACGCGGCCGCGGATCTTCTTGTCGACGTTGAGGATGTCGACCTCGCGCTCGAGCTGCTCGTAGAGGTTCTCGAGCCGCGCCTTGACGTTGGCCAGGTCCAGGATCACCTGCTTCGCGTCGAGCTTGAGCGGCAGGTGCGCGGCAATCGTGTCGGCCAGGCGGCCGGCGTCGTCGATGCTGGAGATCGAGGTGAGGATTTCGGGCGGTATTTTTTTGTTCAGCTTGACGTAGTGGTCGAACTGCTGCATCACCGCGCGGCGCAGGGCCTCGATTTCGCTGGTCTTGTCGCCGGCGATCACGACCACCGTCTCGACGGGCGTGACATTGGCCGAGAAATGCTGCTCACCTTCTTCGATCTTGTTGACGGTGGCGCGCTGCTGGCCTTCGACCAGCACCTTCACCGTGCCGTCGGGCAGCTTGAGCAGTTGCAGGATGGTGGCGACGCAGCCGACTTCGAACATGTCCTCGACGGAGGGCTCGTCCTTGGCGGCGGCTTTTTGCGCCACCAGCATGATGCGGCGCTCGGCCTCCATCGCCGACTCCAGCGCCTTGATGCTCTTGGGACGGCCCACGAACAGCGGGATCACCATGTGCGGAAAGACCACCACGTCCCGCAAGGGCAGGAGAGGCAGGTCGATGGGGGTGGAAGGCAATGAAGTTTGTCCGGACATATAAACCTTAAACGTTGGCCGTGGCAGCCAGTTGCATGGCCCGGCGAAACACAATCAACCCAGACATGGGGCGCGGGAGGCGCTTTTCAAGCATTCCGGCCAGCCTTTGTGATGCTCAGGCTTTCTTGGCCGCTTCTCGGTAAACCAGCAAGGGGGCCTTGCTTTCCTCGATTGTGGACTCGTCCACGACAACCTTGTCGACATTGCTGGCATTGGGCAGGTCAAACATGGTGTCGATCAGCGACTGCTCCAGGATGGAACGCAGGCCGCGCGCGCCGGTCTTGCGGGCCAATGCCTTGCGCGCGATGGCCTTGAGCGCGGACGGGCGAATCTCGAGGTCCACACCTTCCATGGCCAGCAGCTTGCTGAACTGCTTGACCACGGCATTTTTCGGCTCGGTCAGGATCTGCACAAGCGCATCTTCACTGAGTTCGGCCAGCGTGGCGACCACGGGCATGCGGCCCACCAGTTCGGGGATCAGGCCGAACTTGATCAGGTCTTCCGGCTCGACTTCCTTGAAGGCGTCGGTCAGGGTGCGGGACTTCTTGCTTTTGACAGTCGCCCCGAATCCCATGCCCGAGGCTTCGGTGCGGTTTTCAATGACTTTTTCCAGGCCGGCGAAGGCGCCGCCGCAAATGAACAGGATGTTGGTCGTGTCCACCTGCAGGAAATCCTGGTTCGGGTGCTTGCGGCCGCCCTGCGGCGGCACCGAAGCCATGGTGCCTTCGATCAGCTTGAGCAACGCCTGCTGCACGCCCTCGCCCGACACGTCGCGCGTGATGGAGGGGTTGTCGGACTTGCGCGAGATCTTGTCGATTTCATCGATGTAGACGATGCCCTGCTGGGCACGCTCGACTTCGTAGTTGCAGCTTTGCAGCAGCTTCTGGATGATGTTTTCGACGTCCTCGCCCACATAGCCGGCCTCGGTCAGCGTGGTGGCGTCGGCCATCACGAAAGGCACGTTGAGCGTGCGCGCCAGGGTCTGGGCCAGCAGGGTTTTGCCCGAGCCGGTGGGGCCGATCAGCAAGATATTGCTCTTGGTCAGCTCCACGTCGTCTTTTTTGGCTTTTTCCTTGTGGCGCAGGCGTTTGTAGTGGTTGTACACCGCCACGGCCAACGTGCGCTTGGCCGGCTCCTGGCCGATCACATAGCCGTCCAGCGTCCCCTTGATTTCAAGAGGGGTGGGCAAATCGGTGCGGGTTTCGCGGACATCTTCGCCGGCGGGAAGTTCGTCGCGGATGATCTCGTTGCAGAGATCGATGCATTCGTCGCAGATGAATACCGAGGGGCCAGCGATCAGTTTTTTAACTTCGTGCTGACTTTTACCGCAAAAAGAGCAGTGCAAAGTCTTTTCGCTGGAGGAGCCTTTTTTCTCGGCCATTGGTGGGGATGCCTTTAAGGTGCCTGGAGGGAACTGTTACCTAATGATAACCAATAAAAAAACGGCGTTTCTGTTACAGAAAACGCCGTTGTTGCAGAGCAACTTGAGGGGGTTTTAAGCCGTTTTGGCCGGCTTTACCGCCCCGGACGCTCAGGGCCGCTTGGCGATGACCTGGTCGACCAGGCCATATTCCTTGGCCTCGTCCGCAAACATGAAATAGTCCCGTTCAGTATCGCGTTCGATCTTTTCAACCGGCTGACCGCAGTTGGCGGCCATGATCCGGTTGAGCTGGTCACGCGTCTTGAGGATGTCGCGGGCGTGGATTTCGATGTCGGTGGCCTGGCCTTGCGCGCCGCCTGAAGGCTGGTGAATCATCACGCGCGAGTTCGGCAGCGAGAAACGCTTGCCCTTGGTGCCGGCCGACAGCAGGAAAGCGCCCATGCTGGCTGCCATTCCCACGCAAAGGGTGGAGACGTCAGGCTTGATGAACTGCATGGTGTCGTAAATCGCCATGCCGGCCGTGACGGATCCGCCCGGGGAGTTGATATAGAAGGAAATGTCCTTGTCCGGGTTTTCGCTTTCCAGGAACAAGAGCTGGGCCACCACCAGGTTGGCGGTCTGGTCGTTGACCGGGCCCACCAGGAAGATCACGCGCTCTTTGAGCAGGCGCGAGTAAATGTCGTAGGAGCGCTCGCCGCGGCCGGACTGCTCGATGACCATGGGCACCATGCCCAGGCCTTGCGCATCCTGGGCGCCGGCTTGCGGGCCGGTATAGGCGCCGCCGTAAATACTGTTTCGGACCATCATGTTTTCTCCAGAGATGTTTGTACTGTACCCAAAAACTCCATCAGGCAGTTTCGGCGGGGGCTGACAGCGGATTCACAGGCCGCCATGCCGTAGCCCAATGAAATTGGGGCCTGCGCCGCAAAGCGCAAGCCCCAAGGTCAGGAAAGATCAGGAAAGGCCGTGAAGAATCAGTTCTGGCCCATCAGGTCGTCGAAGGAAATGGCTTTTTCGGTGACCTTGGCCTTGCCCAGCACGAAGTCGGTGACGTTGTTTTCGATCACAACGGCCTCGACTTCGGCCATGCGGCGGTTGTCGCTCAGGTACCAGCGCACCACGTCCTGCGGTTTCTCGTAGCTGGCGGCCAGCTCTTCGATGTGCGCCTTGAGTTGATCAGGCTTGGCCTGCAGGTCGTTGGTGCGCACCAGCTCGGCCACCACCAGGCCCAGGCGCACGCGCTTTTCGGCTTGCGGGCGGAAGATTTCTTCGGGGATCGGCGCCTTGTCGGCGTCCTTGATGCCGCGCTGCTTCAAGTCGGCGCGGGCGCCTTCGATCATGCGGTCCAGTTCAGCCTGAACGCTGGACTTGGGCAGGTCGAGTTCGGCGTTGGCGACGAGTGCGTCCATCACGGCGTTCTTGTTGCGGGCCAGCAGGCGGAACTTGACTTCACGCTCGAGGTTTTTCTTGATGTCGGCGCGCAGGCCTTCGACCGTCGCGTCGGCAATGCCCAGCGACTTGGCCAGAGCTTCGTTGACTTCGGGCAGGTGGGCGGCTTCGACCTTCTTGACCGTCACGAGGAAGTCGGCCTGTTTGCCGGCCACGTCCTTGCCGTGGTAGTCGGCAGGGAAGTTCAGCGGGAAGGTCTTGCTTTCGCCGGTCTTCATGCCGCGCACGGCATCTTCGAATTCCTTGAGCATCTGGCCGTCGCCGATCAGGAACTGGTAGTCCTCGGCCTTGCCGCCGGCAAAGGGCTCACCGTCGATCTTGCCTTCAAAGTCGATGGTGGCGCGGTCGCCGTCTTGCGCAGGCGCATCGGCGGCGCGCTGGGCGAAGGTGCGGCGCTGCTTGCGCAGGATGTCCAGGGTCTTGTCGATGGCCGCGTCGCTGACGTCGGCGCTGACTTTTTCCACCTGGGCACCCGACAGGTCGGCGATCTTGACTTCAGGGTAAACCTCGAACACCGCGTCGAATGCGAGTTCGCCTTCGGGTGCACCCTCTTTTTCGCTGATGCGGGGCTGGCCGGCGACGCGCAGCTTGGCTTCGTTGGCGGCCACGGCGAAGGCTTCACCGACCTTGTCGTTCATGACTTCGTAGTGCACCGAATAGCCGTAACGCTGGGCCACCACGTTCATGGGGACCTTGCCGGGACGGAAGCCGTCCATCTTGACCGTGCGGGCCAGGCGCTTCAGGCGGGTGTCAACTTCCGACTGGATGGTGTTGACGGGCAGCGTGAGCGTCATTTTGCGCTCGAGCTTTTCAAGGGTTTCAACAGTCACGGCCATGATGGTCTTCCTAAGATCAAAAAATAGTCAAAACAGGTTTTCACCTGGCATGTCGCGGGTTTTCCGCAACGCCTGAGCGCATGGACGCAAGAATTGCCGTCCGCAAGCCTCAGGGTGGTGCGCGGAGGGGGACTCGAACCCCCACACCATTGCTGGCGTCAGGACCTAAACCTGGTGCGTCTACCAATTTCGCCACCCGCGCGCCGGAAATAAAAACGGGAATCCGAAAAACCTCCGAATCCCCGCTTGAAATCGGTCAACTCTCTATTTTAGCCGGTATCGCGCCCAGTTTTTGCGTCCGGGCGGACGGCCAGGGAGAATCAGGCCGGCAGTGCTGTTTCAGCCGGGTGCGGCTTCGTTTCCTGCTTACCTTCGCGTTTGACGCGGAACCAGGCCGCATACATGGCCGGCAAGGCCAGCAGCGTCAGCACCGTCGCCACGACCAGGCCGCCCATGATGGCAACGGCCATAGGCCCCCAGAACACGCTGCGCGACAACGGGATCATGGCCAGCACGGCGGCGGCCGCCGTCAGCACGATGGGCCGCAACCGGCGCACGGCCGATTCGACGATCGCGTCCCAGGCCGGCACGCCGCGGGCGCGGTCCTGCTCGATCTGGTCGATCAGGATCACGGAATTGCGCTGGATCATGCCCATCAGCGCGATAACGCCCAGCAGCGCAACGAAACCGAAAGGCCGTCCCAGCAGCAACAGCGCGGCGGCCACGCCGGCAATACCCAGCGGGCCGGTCACAAAGACCAGCATGGTCCGGCTGAAGCTGTGCAACTGAAGCATCAGCAAGGTAAGAATCAGGAAGCCCGCGATTGGCAAGCCGGCAACAATCGAAGACGAGCCCTTTGAGCTCTCCTCCACCGCGCCGGCCACCTGGATGCGGTAGCCCGTCATGCCCTTGTCCAGCCATTTGGCTTCCAGCGCCTTGAGCTTGGGCATCAGTTCCTGCGTGACGGTGGCGCCCTGCAGGCCTTCCACGATGTCGCTCTGCACCGTGATGGCGTAGTCGCGGTTCTCCCGCCACATCACGCCCGGCTCCCAGGTGAACACCGGCTTGGCGATCTGCGTGAGCGGGATCGATTTGCCCGACGCCGTGGGCAGATAGGCATTGCCGATGTCGGTGATTGCGTTGCGCTCGTCCAGCGGCTGGCGCAGCACGATGTCGATCAGCTTGTCGCCTTCGCGGAACTGGCCCACCTGCGTGCCCGCCAGGATGGTGCGCGAGGCCTGGGCGATCGACTGGCTGGTCACGCCCATCGCGCGCGCCTTGGCCTGGTCCACCTCAAGGCGCAGCACCTTGACCGACTCATTCCAGTTGTCGTTCACGCCGCGCGTGTTGCCGCTTTCGCGCATCACCGCCTTGACCTCGTCGGCGCGCTCGCGCAGCACCAGCGGGTCTATGCCCACCACGCGGAACTGCACCGGGTAAGGTACCGGTGGGCCGTTGGGCAGCAGCTTGACGCGGCCGCGGACCTCGGGGAATTCGGTGGCCAGCAAGGCCGGCAGCTTGATGCGCAGCGATTCGCGCACCTTCAGGTCCTTGGGCAACACGATCATCTGCGAGACGTTGGTCTGCGGAAAAACCTGGTCCAGCGGCAAATAAAAGCGCGGCACGCCCGAACCTATCCAGGTGCTGACCGTGGTGACGCCCTCTTCCTTCATCAGGCGCTGTTCCACGCGCCTGGCGGTAGCTTCGTTGGCCGCGAAAGAAGTGCCTTCGGGGAACCAGATGTCGACCATGATCTCGGGCCGGCTGGAGTCGGGGAAGAACTGCTGCTGCACCTTGCCCATGCCCACAATGCCCAGCGCGAAGATCAGCACGGTGGCGCCTATGGTGAGCCAGCGGTGCTCCACACACCAGTCCACCGTCTTGCGGAAGTTGCTGTAGAACGGGCTGTCGAACATCTCGTGCGGGCTGTCCTTGCCGGCGGCCACTTCCTGTACATGCGGCGGCACCTTGAGCAGCAGCGTGCCCAGGTAGGGCACGAAGTACACCGAGACGATCCAGCTCAGCACCAGCGCGATCACCGTCACCGCGAAAATCGCGAAGGTGTATTCACCGGTCGTGGATTTAGCCAGGCCGATGGGCAGAAAACCCGCGGCGGTGATCAGCGTGCCCGTCAGCATGGGCATGGCGGTGATCTCGTAGGCGAAGGTGGCGGCGCGCACCTTGTCGTAGCCTTCTTCCATCTTGCGCACCATCATTTCGACGGCAATGATGGCGTCGTCCACCAGCAGGCCCAGCGCAATGATCAGCGAGCCCAGCGAAATCTTGTGCAGCCCTATGCCGTAGTACCACATGGCCAGGAAAGTCAGGCTCAGGACCAGCGGAATGGTGATGCCCACCACCAGGCCGGGCCGCATGTCGATGTAATAACGCCTCCACAGCGGCAACGGGCCCCCGCCGTTGGTCGGGCGCTTGTGAAAACCCAGGCTGATGAAGCTCACCGCCAGCACGATCACCACGGCCTCGATCAGCACGCGCACGAATTCATTGACCGAGGTGGCCACCGCCTTGGGCTGGTTCTGCACGTTCACGAGCTTGATGCCTGCCGGCAGGGTTTTTTCGATGCGGGCCGACAGCGCCGTGAGCGACTTGCCCAGCGCGATGATGTCGCCGCCCTTGGCCATGGAAACGCCCAGTGCGATCACTTCCTTGCCCTGGTGGTGCACCTTCACGGAAGGCGGGTCCACATAGCCGCGCTTGATCTCGGCGATGTCGCCCAGCTGCAGCTGGCCGCCCGAGCTGCCGCGTATCGGCATGGCGCGCAGCTGCTCTATCACCTCGAACTGGCCCGCCACGCGCACCTGCACCACGTCCAGCGGCGTCTGCACCGCGCCGGCCGATTCAATGGCGTTTTGCTGGCCGAGCTGGGCCAGCACCTGGTTCAGGTCCAGCCCCAGCTGCGCCAGGCGCTTTTGCGAAATCTCGATGAAGACTTTTTCATCCTGCACACCGAAAAGCTCCACCTTGCTCACGTCGGGCACGCGCAGCAGCTGCTGGCGCACATCGTCGGCGAAGGTCTTGACCTCGGCGTAGTTGAAGCCGTCGGATTCGAGCGCGTAGATCACGCCGTAGACGTCACCGAACTCATCATTGAAGAACGGCCCCTGGATGCCGCCCGGCAAGGTGCCGCGCATGTCGCCTATCTTCTTGCGAACCGAATACCAGACGTTGGCGACTTCAGCCGGCTTGGAGGAGTCCTTGATCTGGAAAATGATCTGCGATTCGCCGGGCTTGGAATAGCTGCGGATGCGGTCGGAATACGGCGCTTCCTGCAGCGTGCGCTCCAGCTTGTCGGTGACCTGCTCGGCCACCTGCTGCGCCGTGGCGCCCGGCCAGTAGGTGCGCACCACCATGGCGCGGAAGGTGAAAGGCGGATCCTCGTCCTGCCCGAGCTGGAAGTAGGACGCGAAGCCCAGGATCATCAGCACCAGCAGCAGGTAGCGCGTGAGCGCCGGATGGTCCAGCGCCCATTTGGAAAGATTGAAGCGGGTCGAGGGCGAAGCGAGTTCGCCGGCAGGGCTATTGCCGTCTTGGTGGGCTTGCGTCATGGCCGCCTCACTTCACGCCGGAGGCAGCGGATGCGGGCGCCGAAGCGGCGCCAGCGGAGACCGGAGTCACTCCCGCCGCCTGCACCGGCGTGGCGCCGGCCAGGGCCACACTGGGCTGGTAGAGCGTGACCTTCTGGCCCGGCGACAGCACATGCACGCCAGCGCTCACCACCAGCATGCCGGGCTGCAGCCCCGACCCCACAACCACCTCGTTGCCGTCGGCCGTCGCGACCTGGATGATTTGCGGCTTGACCGTCATCGTGGCCTTGTCGACCACCCACACGGTCGTGGCCTTGCCTTCCTGGCGCAGCGCCGTGGTCGGCAGCTTGATCACCGGCGCGCCCACGGCGGCGCCGGATTCGGGCACCACATACACAGTAGCGCCCAGAGGCGGCGGCTCCTTGGCATCGATAGAAACCTTGACGGTGTAAGTGCGCGTGACCGGATCGCTGCTGGCGGCCACCTCGCGGACCTTGCCGTCCAGCTCGGCGTTTTGCGACCAGACGCGTATCTTCACCGCCGAGCCGGTCTTGATCCCGGCCACCTTATCCTCGGGCACCGAGAACACCACGTCACGCACACCGTCCGCCGCGATGCGCACCACCGGTGCGCCCGCCGTCACGACCTGGCCCGGTTCGGCCTCAATGGCCGTCACCACACCGGACACGTCGGCGACCAGCGCCGCGTAATTGGCCTGGTTGCCCTGCACCGCGAACTGCGACTGCGCCTGCTCGAGCTGGGCCTGCGCCGCCTTGAGCGTGGTTTCACGGCGCTCCAGTTCGGCGCCGCTGATGAAGTTCTGCTCCTTGAGCTCCTTGTAGCGCTTGAAGTCGGCAGCCGCGAGGTCGCGGTTGGTGGCCGCCGCGTTCACCTGGGCGCGGGCCGCGTCAGCGGCCAGCTTGTAATCCTGCGGGTCCAGTTGGGCCAGAACCTGCCCGGCCTTCACGCGCTGGCCCAGTTCAGCCTGGCGCTTGATGATCTTGCCGCCGACCCGAAAGCCCAGCCTGGACTCGACCTGGGCTTTGACCTCGCCCGCATACTCATGGCTGGACGAAAACGCGTTGATCCCCACGGTAACCACCTTCACGGCGCGAACCGGTTCCTCAGGTGGGGCGGACTTGGAACAGGCTGCCAGCAATACGGCGGCGCCCACCAGGGAGAAAACGGTTTTATTCATGGTCGAATGGGTGTGAAAACTCGGACGGCAAGCAGCCAGGAAAAGCTTGGAAAACTCACTACTGACTGACCGGTTAGTAATCTAGGGTAAATGCCAGGGCTTGTCAAGCGACAATCGCCCGCATGACCCCAGGCCTCCAACAGCCCAGCGCGCCCGTACCTCTCCAGGGGGTGTCGCACTACGAAAACTTCCCTGTCGCCTCGCTGCTGTGCCCGCCACGCCTGCGCCCGCCCATCGCGGCGATTTACTGGTTCGCCCGCACGGCCGACGACATCGCCGACGAGGGCGACGCGACGCCGCAGACCCGCCTCGCCGACCTCGCCGCCTACCGCGCCGACCTGATGGCGACCGCCGCAGGCCTGCCCGCCTCGCCGCGCTGGGCCGCAGTCTTCGGGCAACTGAAACCGCAGCTGGCCCGGTTTGAACTCCCCGTCAACCTGCTGGCCGACCTGCTCAGCGCCTTCGAGCAGGACGCGGTCAAGCAGCGTTATGCCGATGAGGCGGAACTGCTGGATTACTGCAAGCGCTCAGCCAACCCCGTGGGCCGGCTGCTGCTGCACCTCTACGGCCTGCAGGATGCTGCTTCCCTGCAGATGAGCGACGAGATCTGCACCGCCCTGCAACTGATCAATTTCTGGCAGGACCTCGGCGTCGACATCCCGCGCGGCCGCATCTACCTGCCCGCCGACGCCTGGGCCCGCCACGGCGTCGACGAAGCGCAACTGCTGGCGCTGGAGGCTGGCCCGTCCACCACAGCGCTGATCGCCGAGCATGTGCACGCCGCCCGCGCGATGATGCTCAGGGGCGCCCCCCTGGCCAAAAAGATACCCGGACGCGGCGGCTGGGAACTGCGCCTGGTGGTGCAAGGCGGCCTGCGCATCCTGGACAAGATAGAAGCACAGGGCTTCACCACCCTGCAGCGTCGCCCCAGGCTCAATCCCTGGGACCTCGCGGTGATGGGCTGGCGCGCGCTGTTCATGTAGCCAGTGCAGGTCCGCTCGGGCCTCCTTGGCCGCGCGCGAACCCATGTGACAATTACCGCATGACGCCCGAGCAGTATGTCCAGCAAAAAGCCGCCGCATCCGGCAGCAGTTTTTATTACGCCTTCCTGTTTTTACCCAAAGAGCGCCGCGCCGCCATCACGGCCTTCTACGCTTTTTGCCGCGAAATCGACGACGTGGTCGACGAGGTCACCGACCCCGGCGTGGCCCGCACCAAGCTGGCCTGGTGGCAAACCGAAGTCCTCAAGTCCTACGCCGGCGAGCCCACACACCCCGTGATGAAGGCGCTGATGCCGCTGGCCGCCACCTACCGCATCGAGGCACGCCACCTGCAGGCCGTGATTGATGGCTGCCAGATGGACCTGGAGCAAAACCGCTACCTCGATTTTCCCGGCCTCAAGCAGTATTGCCACCTGGTGGCCGGCATCGTGGGTGAAGTGGCCGCGCGCATTTTCGGCCAGACCGACGAGGCCACCACAGCCTATGCCCACAAGCTGGGCCTGGCTTTCCAGCTCACCAACATCATCCGCGACGTGGGCGAAGACGCCATGCGCGGGCGCATCTACCTGCCCGTCAATGAACTGCAGCAGTTCGACGTGAAAGCGCACGAACTCCTCAAGCGCCAGTACTCCGACCGCTTCAGCGCACTCATGAAATTCCAGACAGAGCGCGCCCTCGCGCTCTACGACGAAGCACTGGCCATGCTGCCCGAAGCCGACCGCCGCGCGCAAAAGCCCGGCCTCATGATGGCCAGCATCTACCGCACGCTGCTGCGTGAAATCGCCGCCGACGGCTACCAGGTGCTGCACCAGCGCGTCAGCCTGACGCCGCTGCGCAAGTTCTGGCTCGCCTGGAAAACCCAGGCATTTGGTCGGGTCGTCTAAAAATGAGAGTTGCAGTGATAGGCGCAGGCTGGGCCGGCTGCGCGGCCGCCGTGGAAGCCACACGCCTGGGCTACCAGGCCACGCTGTTTGAAACCACCCGCATCGCGGGCGGGCGGGCGCGCCGCGTGGGCGGCACCCTCTCAGGTGAGCCGGTGGTGCTTGACAACGGCCAGCACATCCTGATCGGCGCCTATGCCGAAACCCTGCGCCTGATGAAGGACCTGGGCGTGGACGCCGATGCCGCGCTGCTGCGGATGCCGCTGACCTTGCAATTCCCCGACGGCGACGGCCTGAAGCTGCCGCAACTCCCGGCCCCGCTCGACGCGCTGGCCGGCATTCTCCTGGCACACGGATGGCCCCTGGCAGACAAGCTCTCCATGCTCAAGGTCGCGATCGGCTGGCAACTCAAAAAATTCCAGTGCGAACCCGGGCAGTCGGTCGCCGACCTGTGCCGCGGCCTGGCGCCCGGCGCTATGGCCGCGCTGATCGAGCCGCTGTGCGTCTCGGCGCTCAACACACCCGCCGAACGCGCCAGCGGCCAGGTTTTCCTGCGCGTGATGCGCGATGCGCTGTTCTCGGAAAGCGGCGGTTCCAACCTGCTGCTGCCGCGCACCGACCTCAGCACCCTGCTGCCCGACGCGGCGCTGGCCTGGCTGGCCGCGCAAGGCAGCGCGCCGCAGCTGGGCGCGCGCGTACAGGCCGTCGCGCCCCTTGGTTCAGGCTGGGTCGTGAGCACCGACACCAGCGCGGCCTTCGACTGCGTGGTGCTGGCCTGCCCGCCGCAGGAAGCCGCGCGGCTGGTGGAAGGCAGCGGCGTGGCCGCGGCGGACTGGCTGGCGCAGGCACAGGGCCTGCAGCACGAAGCCCTCACAACCGTCTATGCCTACGCTTCGGGCGCGCGCCTGCCGCTGCCCATGCTGGCCTTGCCTTCCAATGCCGCGGAGCCGGCCCAATTTGTCTTTGACCGTGGGCAACTGGGCGGGCCGGCCGGCCTGCTGGCTTTTGTGATCAGTGCCAGCACCGGCGACAGCGCCACGCTGACCGCGCAGGTGCTGGCACAGGCGAAAGCGCAGCTGTGGCATCTGGGGCTGGGCGGGATGCAGGCGGTGCAAACCATTGTCGAGAAGCGCGCCACCTTTGCCTGCACGCCGGGCCTGCAGCGCCCTGGTGCCGAGATCGCGCCAGGCCTGTATGCCTGCGGCGACTACATCGCCGGGCCCTACCCCGCGACGCTGGAGGGTGCGGTGCGCTCAGGGCTTGAAGCTGCTCGGCACCTTCATTGAGAGCAGCTCTCTCTGGCCGGCCTTGCCGGCGGCGCCAGACTCAGGCAGTCTTGGCCATCAAACGCACCGTGCGGTAAGCCGGCCGCGACAGGCAGCGCTGCAACCATTCATCCACGCGCGGGCATTGCGCCATCAGGCCGGCAGCGCCCTGCACCCAGGCCAGGACAGACGCCACGCAGATATCGGCCGCGGTAAAGCGCTCGCCGGCCAGGTAGGGGCGTGCCTGCAGGTGCTGATCGAGCACGCTCAAGGGCGTGAGCAGGTGGCGCTCGGCATCGTCGGCCAGTTGGGGCTTGCGGCGATCCGCCGGCATCATGATGCGGTGCATCAAAAACGCCAGCGCGTCTTTCTCGCACTCGGTCACCACCCAGAAGCTCCAGCGCAGGATCTCGGCCTGCTCCGCATGGTTTTGCGCGGCCAGCAGCGGCGCATCCGGCGTCTTGAAGCGCTCGGCCAGGTAGAGCACGCACGCCATGGACTCCCAGACCAGTACGCCGTCGTCGTCCACCACGGGGATGCGGCCGTTCGGGTTGATGGCGAGAAATTCCGGCGTGCGCGTTGCGCCGCCCGCGTAGGGCAGCGCGATGTGTTCGTGGGCCAGTCCCATTTCGTGGACCAGCCACAGTGGGCGCGCCGCGCGCGAGGCTGCCGTGCCGTAGATCTTGAGCGTCATGAAAGCCCCTTCGAGAAAAGCCCTGGAGTGCCGGCCGGCCGCGTCAACGCGGGAACAGGTCGCACAACTCCGTCAGCGTGGTCACCGTCTCGTGCGGCACGGCGGGATGCGCCCACAGCTGGTCGGAGCGGTTGACCCAGACCGTCTGCATGCCGCAATTGAGCGCGCCCAGCACGTCCAGCGTCGCATCGTCGCCCACATGCAGCACCTCGGCCGGTAACACCTCCACAGCGCCCGCGGCAGCATGGAAGATGCGCGGGTCGGGTTTGCCCACGCCGAACTGCTGGGCGCTGATGCTGGCTTTGAAATAGCTGTCGATGCCGATGCGCTTGACGTCGGCGTTGCCGTTGGACACCGCCACCAGCGGGTAGCGGCCGGACAGGAACTCGAGCGCCAGCACCGCATCCTCAAACAGGGTGACCTTGTTGCGTTCGTCGTAAAAAACATCGAATGCAGGCTCAGCCAGCAAGGGATCTTCGCGCGAGCGGTACAGCGCCAGCCGTATCGCCTCGCGGCGTATGGCGCTCAGGTTGTACTTGAGTTCGGGGCGCGAGCGCGTGACGTGCTCGCGGATCTCATGACGCGCGGCGGGGTTGGAAAACAGCGCCGCGGTCATGGGCGCATGCTGGCTCAGCCAGTCATCCAGCGCTTTCTCGGCTCTTTCGATGGCCGGCCAGATAGGCCACAAGGTGTCATCGAGGTCTAGCGTGATGGCTTTGATGGTGGTCAGGTCTAGCATTGGTGAAAGCAGGATGGATAGGCGAGAATAACCCATGTTTTTTCGCCCCCGCTTCGCTGCCGAGCCGCCCTTCTCCCACGGCGCACCGCCCGTCGGCCCGGCCGCTTCTTCCACCACCGCCGTCCTGCTGTGCAACCTGGGAACCCCTGACGAAGCCACGGCGCCGGCGCTGCGCCACTATCTCGCCGAATTCCTGAGCGACCCGCGTGTGGTCGAAATCCCCAAGCCGCTGTGGTGGCTGATCCTGCACGGCATCATCCTGCGCGTGCGGCCCAAAAAGTCGGCCGCCAAATACGCCAGCATCTGGATGAAGGAAGGCTCGCCGCTGCGGGTCTGGACGCAGAAGCAGGCTGTCATGCTGCGCGGCTACCTGGCGGTGCGCGGCCATCCCGTCGAAGTGCGCTACGCCATGCGCTACGGCAGCCCCTCCATCGCCTCGCAGCTGGACCAGCTCAAGGCGGACGGCGTGGAGCGCGTGCTCATACTGCCCGCCTATCCGCAGTACAGCGGCACCACCACCGCCAGCGTCTTTGACGCGGTCTACCGCTGGGCGTCGCGGATTCGCCGCATCCCCGAGTTCCGCTTCGTCAACCACTACCACGACCATGAGGGCTACATCAAAGCACTGGCCGCGCGCGTGCGCGAGCACTGGCGTACCCAGGGCCGCGCCGAGCAACTGGTCATGAGCTTTCACGGCGTGCCCGAACGCACGCTGGCGCTGGGCGATCCCTACCACTGCGAATGCCACAAGACCGCGCGCCTGCTGGCTGCCCAGGTGGGCCTGGAGCCCGCGCAGTACAAGGTCACCTTCCAGTCGCGTTTCGGCAAGGCCAAATGGCTGCAGCCCTATACCGAACCCACACTGGTGGCCATGGCGCAGGCCGGCGTCAAGCGGGTCGACCTGGTCTGCCCGGGCTTTACCGGCGACTGCCTGGAGACGCTGGAAGAGATCAATATGGAAGCGCGTGAAGCCTTTCTGCACGCGGGCGGCAAGGAGTTCGGCTACATCCCCTGCCTCAACGACAGCCACGAATGGATCGCCGGGCTGGCCGAAATCGCGCAGCAGCACCTGGCGGGCTGGCCGGTGCAGCAAGCCGATGCCGCAGACACCGCCAAGGCAAAGGCGGCTTCGCGCGAGCGGGCCCTGGCCCTGGGCGCGCCCAAGTAAGCCCTCAGGGCTTTACGCTTTGAGCTTGAGCAGCTGCACCATCAGCTGCGTCGTCTTCACATCGAAGTCGATGAAGTTGCCGAGGTCCGGCCCCGACATCCAGGACTGCTCCCAATAACTTTCCTTGAGCGTCTTCTTCCAGAGCTCATAGGCCAGCGAGGCCTTCACGCCCTCCACCATCTCGGCCTGCCGCGCGGCCGGCACGCCGGCGCCGGTGAACACGGCGCGCCAGTTGGTGAGGTCAACGTCCAGGCCCTGCTCACGCACCGACTTGACGCCGTAAGCGGCTTTTTTGGAAGAGACGCCGAGGGCGCGCAGCTTGCCGCCGGCCAGCTCCGCCCTGAAGGTGCCGAAGCTGGAAACACCGGCCGCCGCCTTGCCGCCCATCACCGCGTCCACCAGCTCGAAGTTACGTGCGAACGGCAGGTAGACCGCATCCTCCGGCCTGGCACCGGCGGCTTTTGCCAGCAGCCCCGCGAACACGTGGTCGGCACCGCCCACCGCGCCTATGGCCATGGTCGTCTGCTTGGCATTGGCACGCAGGCGTTCCACCAGTTCGTTGATGGTCTTGATCGGCGAGGCGGCCGCCACCACTACCACCGGGTAGTCGCTGGTCAGGCGCGCCACGGGCTTGACCTTGCCGAGGTCCACGGCCGGCTTTTGCAGCGCGATCGCGCCCACAAGGTTGCTGTCGCCCATAAAAAACGTGTTGGGGTCGGCGTTGTACTTCTGCACGTACCAGGCCAGGCCGGCGGTGCCGTTGCCGCCTTCCTTGTTCTCGTATTCAATCTCGTCGCTCAGGCCCTGGCCCACCAGCGCATCGCCCAGGGCGCGGCCGGCTTCATCGAGTGAGGTGCGGGACATGGCGGGAATGACGATGCGCAGCTTGGGCGCCAGTTTGCCCTTGGGCGCGGACTGGGCCCAAAGCGGTGCGGCCATTCCAAGCCCGGCGAGTCCGCCGAGAACCGTGCGTCGTTGGATAGTCAGCATGTTTTCCCCCTCCAAGGCCATGGTAGATGCAGTTTTCAGGCAATGGCTAGGTGTTTCATCCAGTACCCGGTCAATTGCATCTGAGCACTTTCCATGCCACACGCAGCGCGCACCAGCGCGGCTCAGGCCTTGAGCTTGAGCAGATGCACCATGACCCGCGAAGTGGTCAGGTCAAAGTCGATGAAGCTCGCGAGGCTGGGGCCCGACAGCAGCGAAGACTCCCAGTGGTTCTGCTTCAGCGTTTTCTGCCAGGACTCATGGCCTGTGGCGGCCTTCACGGCTTCCAGCATTTCCGCCTGGCGGGCCTCCGCCACGTTCTGGCCGGTGAACACGCCGCGCCAGTTGGCCATGTCCACGTCCACCCCTTGCTCGCGGATGGCGGGAATGCCGAACACCGTGCGCTTGGACGACACGCCGATGGCGCGCAGCTTGCCGCTGGCCAACTCGTCGGCGAATTCGCTGTAACCGGAGATACCGGCCGCAGCCTTGCCACCGAGCACGGCCTGCACCACCTCGGCGCCGCCGGCAAAGGGCAGGTACACCAGCTCTTCCGGCTTGCTGCCGGCCGCACGGGTGAACACCCCGGCGAACACGTGGTCCACGCCGCCGGCGGAGCCGCCCGCGATGGGAACATCCTTGGGATTGGCGCGCATGCGCCCGGCCAGGTCGGCGATGGTGCGCACCGGCGAGTTGGCGGCCACCACCACCACGAGGTAGTCGCTGGTCAGGCGCGCGATCGGCCGGATGCGGCTCATGTCCACCGCCGGCTTTTGCAAGGCGACCGCGCCCACCATGACCATGCCGCCCATCAGCAGGGTGTTGGGGTCGGCGCTGTATTTTTCGGCGTAGTAGGACAGGCCTATGGTGCCGCCCTTGCCGCCCTTGTTTTCATACTCGATCTCATCCGTCGCGCCGGCACCTACCAGGGCCGTACCCAAGGCGCGGCCGGTCTGGTCCCAGCCGCCGCCGGCATTGGCCGGGATCACGATGCGCAGTTTGGGCGCCAGTTTGGCCGCCCTGGCTTTGGGCTGTGCACCCGCCGCCGGCGGCTTGGCCGCCGTCTGCGCCCACGCGGGGATGGCCCCGCCCAGTGTCGCCAGTCCCAGCCCTATCCCTCCCAGGGCCGCGCGTCGTTTGAGGTTCAGCATGTCGTCTCCTTCTGTGGTTGGAACTTTCAGCTTGCGGTCTTCCTCGTCGTCCAGTACTTGGCCAGGCGCGGAAGCACCAGCACCGCCACCACGATCACGACCAGCGTGATCGACATGGGGCGCTGGAAGAACACCATGGCGCTGCCCTCGCCTATCGACATGGCGTTGCGCAGCTGCGCTTCGGCCAGGGGGCCCAGGATCATGCCGACCACCACGGGCGCGGTGGGGAAGTCGAACCGGCGCATCAGCACGCCCAGCAGGCCGATGGCATAGAGCAGGAACAAATCGAACGCGCTTTGCCGCATGCCGTAGGCGCCCACCGTCGCGAAAATCAGGATGCCCGCATAAAGCTGCGGCTTGGGGATCTTCAGCAGCTTGACCCACAGGCCTACCATGGGCAGGTTGAGCACCAGCAGCATGACGTTGCCGATGTAGAGCGAGGCGATCAGCGCCCACACAAGCGCGGCGGAGGTGGTGAACAGTTGCGGCCCGGGCTGGATGCCGTAGTTCTGGAACGCGCCCAGCAGGATGGCCGTGGTGTTCGAGGTCGGGATGCCCAGCGTGAGCAGCGGAATCAGCGCCGCCGTCACCGTGGCGTTATTGGCCGCCTCGGGGCCGGCCACACCTTCGATGGCGCCCTTGGTGCCGAACTCGGCCCTGATCTCGGGGCTCGCCAGTTTCTTTTCCGTGGCGTAGCTCAGGAAGGTCGGTATCTCGGTGCCGCCGGCCGGAATGCAGCCGAAAGGCGTGCCGATCGCGGTGCCGCGCAACCAGGCCGGAATCGATCGCTTCCAGTCGGCCTTGGTCATGTGCACGCGGCTGAGCTTGTTCTGGTCTTCCACCGTTTTGCCCTCGTAGAGCACGGCATAGAGCACTTCCGCGACCGCGAACAGGCCGACCGCCACCAGCACGATTTCAATGCCGTCGAGCAGCTCCGGGATGCCCCCGGTGTAACGGCCCTGGCCCGAGATCTGGTCCAGGCCGACGCAGCCGGCGGCCAGGCCGACCAGCAAGGCCGTCATGCCGCGCAAGGTGCTTTTGCCCAGCACGGCGCTCACCGTGGTGAAGGCCAGCAGCATCAGCAGGAAATACTCCGGCGGTCCGAGCTTGACCGCGAACTCCGCGACAAAGGGCGCGAACAGCGTGACGATGACGGTGGCGATGGTGCCGGCAAAAAACGAGCCGATCGCCGCCGTGGCGAGCGCGGCGCCGGCGCGCCCGCTCTTGGCCATCTTGTTGCCTTCCATGGCCGTGACCATGCTGGCGGTTTCGCCGGGCGTGTTCAGCAGGATGGAGGTGGTGGAGCCGCCGTACATGGCGCCGTAGTAGATGCCCGAGAAGAAGATCATCGAGGCGGTGATGTCGACCTTGGCGGTGATGGGCAGCAACATGGCCACCGCCACCGCCGGGCCTATGCCGGGCAGCACGCCCACGGCCGTACCCAAGGCACAGCCGACCAGGCACCAGAGCAGGTTGACCGGCGTGATCGCCGTCGCGAAACCCGCCATCAGGGCATTGAAGATTTCCATATCAGATCCACCCCGTGCTGGTCAGGCCTGGCAAGTTAATGGCCAGGAATTTCGTGAACATCCAGAACACCGGTGCGGAAATCGCGAGCCCCACCAGGAAGTCTGTGATCCAGGTGCGCGGCGCATTGACGCCGGTCTGGCCCCCCGCGCGGCGCAGGCCCTGCACCGCCAGCAGGTAGCACAGCGTGCAGCTCAGTATGAAACCTATGGTGGTGATCAGCGCCGCATTGAGCAACAGCCCCGCCGAGACCCAGACGAAACCCGGCCAGTAGGCCTGGTCGGCGCCCGGGGGAGCATCCAGTTCCCGAAAGCCGCCGCTGCGCGCTTCCCAGACGATCCAGGCGCCGCAGACCGTGAGCCCGATGGAGACCAGCCAGGGAAGGAAGTTGGGGCCGACGCCGCCGTAGCCGGCTTCGGACGAGATGCCGATCGCGCCGAAGGCCAGCGCCAGGCCGGTCAGCAGCACGCCGGCGCCAACCAGGGTTTGCGGCCAGGCGGCCGAGGGATCTGAGTTTGTCATCGTTATAGTTCCCGAAAGACGTGGGGCGGACACAAGCAGTCTGGCGGTACGCCGCCCTTTCGTCAAATTTCATCGAATTTGAGCCCGGGGCGGCGTTCCGCCGCTATACGCGAAGCGCGAAAGCGTGAAGGGTCAGACCATGCCGGACTTGACCATGGTGGCGCGCAGGGCGGCGAAGTCGTCGTCGACGAACTTGGCGAAGGCGTCGCCCGACAGGACGGCCGGCGTCCAGTCGTTTTTCTTGACGGCTTCGGCCCAGGCCGGCGATTTCAGCGCGGCCAGCACCAGGTCGGTCAGTGCCTTGCGCTGCTCGGCCGTGATGCCGGGCGCGCCGTAGACGCCGCGCCAGTTGCCGATTTCCACGTCGATGCCCTGCTCCTTGAGCGTGGGCACGTCCACGCCGGGCAGGCGCTTGCCGGAGGTCACGGCGATGGCGCGCATCTTGCCGGCCTTGATGTACTCGGCGAACTCGCTGTAGCCGCTGCCGCCCACCGTGACGTTGCCGCCCAGGATGGCCGCCGTGGCCTCACCGCCGCCACGGAAGGCGACGTAGTTGATCTTGGAAGGATCGGCGCCGACCTTTTGCGCGATCATGGCCGCGGCAATGTGCTCGGTGGAACCACGCGAACCGCCGCCCCACTTCACGCTGCCGGGATCTTTCTTGAGCTGGTCGACCACGTCCTTCATGGTCTTGAAGGGCGAATTGGCAGGCAGCACGAAGACGTTGTATTCGCTGGACAGGCGCGCGATCGGCGTGGCCTGCGACAGGCTGACCGGCGGCTTGCCGGTGATCAGGCCACCCAGCATCACGGCGCCCATCACCATCAGCGCGTTGGGGTCGCCCTTGGAGCCGTTCACGAACTGGGCCAGGCCCAGCGCGCCGGCGGCGCCGCCTTTGTTGTCGTAGGTGACGGTGTCGGCCACCTTGGCGTCAGTCATCGCCTTGCCGAGCGCACGGCCCGTGGTGTCCCAACCGCCGCCGGGATTTGCGGGAATCAACATCTTGATGTTGGAGGCGGCAAAGGCCGACATGGGCAAGGCACCGGTCGCGGCCAGAGCCGCCAGGGATTTGAGAAAGGTATCGCGACGCATGTAGATGTCTCCTGTGGAATGGGCGCCCGGGGACGCCCGGATGGCTGATAACCCGCCTATCATGCACCCCCTGGCTGTCAAACGGCTGTCCGCCGGGACTGGGGAAAGTGCTAATGTCTAGGGCCTGTTAACAGGCCCCAACCCATGATGCCCACCCTGATTCCCACGGTCAAATTGCTGCTGGTGGAGGACGACGCCTCCATGCAGGCGGCGCTGCAGCGCGCCCTGGGCCGGCGCGGCATGGAGGTTTCCGGCTGCACCGATGGGCGCCAGGCCCTGGCGCAGTGGACGGCCACGCAGCCCGACGTCGTGGTACTGGACCTGACCTTGCCCGGCCTGGACGGCCTGCAGGTGCTGGCGCAGGCGCGCGGCCAGGGGCTGACGACCCCGGTGCTGATCCTCACGGCCCGCGGCACCGTCGGCGACCGCATCATGGGCCTGAACACCGGCGCCGATGACTACCTGCCCAAACCCTTTGACCTGGACGAACTCGAGGCGCGGCTGCGCGCCCTGAGCCGCCGCCGCCCCCCGGCCGGCGCGGAGCCCGGTGCCGCGCCGCAGTTCGTCGGCCACCTGCGTTACGACAGGGAAAGCGGCGCGATCTACCACCGCGACCAGGTGCTGGAACTCACGCCGCGCGAGCTGGCCCTGCTGCAGACCCTGATCGCCAAGCCTGGCCATGCGGTGTCCAAAGAGCGGCTCTTCGAGCTGGTGTTTCCCGGCGAAACCGACGTGCAGTACGAGGCCGTCGAAGTGGTGGTCTACCGGCTACGCAAAAAACTCGCCCACACCGGCGTCACGCTGGTGACGCTGCGCGGCCTGGGCTACCTGCTGAAAGTGGATACGTGACAAGCGCCGCGATGGGAACGAGAGCCACCTCGCTGAGGCGCTACCTGCTGACCGGCATCCTGCTTCCCGTCGGCGTGCTGATCATCGTGAACACCGCCAGCCTGTACCGCCAGGCGCTGGCCGCGGTCAACACCGCCTACGACCGCACCCTGCTGGCCTCAGCCAAATCCATCGGCGAGCAGCTCGACGTCACCGGCTACGACGAGCAGTCGGAGCTGCGCGTGACCGTGCCATATGCCGCGCTGGAGGCCTTCGAAGCCGACAACCAGAGCCGCTTGTTCTACCGCGTGTCCAGCCTCAAGGGGGACGTCGTATCCGGTTTTGCGCAGCTGCCTTTCTGGCACGGCGAAATCCCGATCCGCCCGCCGTATTCGGCGCTGGTGGATTTTTACGACGACGTGTTCCGCGAGGAACCGGTCCGCGTGGCCGTGCTGCTGCAGCCGGTGGCCAGCGGCAAGGGCCGCGCCATGGCGGTGGTGCAGGTGGCCGAGACGCTGGAGCTGCGCAAGACGCTGGCGCGCAAGATCCTGTTCGACACCTTGTGGCGCCAGGCCATCCTGCTGGCGGTGATCGCCTTGGTCGCGGTGGTGGTGGTGCAGCGCGCCACCCGGCCGGTGCGCCGGCTCAGCGCCGAACTCAAGGCGCGTCCCGAGGGCGACCTGACGGCCATCGCCGCGCCCGACGCCCCGCGCGAGCTGCTGCCGCTGATCGAGGCGACCAACCAGGTCATGGGCCGCCTGCAACACCTGCTGGACAACCAGAAGCGCTTTGTGCGGGACGCGGCCCACCAGCTGCGCACGCCGCTGGCGGTGCTCAAGGTGCAGGTGCAGTCGGCGCTGCGCGGCGACATGGAGGCGCGCGACGCGCTCGGCGAGATCAACCAGACCGTGGACCGCGCCACCCTGCTGGCCAACCAGATGCTGGCCCTGGCCAAGGTGGAGCAGTTGCGCCAGCAGGCCGACCTGCAGGCCATAGACCTGGCGCAGGTGGTGCGCTCGGTGGCGCTGGACCTGTCGCCGCTGATCGCCGAAAAAGACATCGACTTCGAGATTGAAACCGTGCCCGCGCAGGTCCGCTCGCATGAGTGGATGCTGGGCGAACTCACGCGCAACCTGCTGCACAACGCCATCAAGCACACGCCGGCCGGCGGCACGCTGGCCGTGCGCATCGTGCGCGATGCCAGCTTTGTCGCGATGACCCTCAGCGACAGCGGGCCCGGCGTGTCGGCCGAGCTGTCGGCACGGCTTTACGAGCCGTTTTCAGCAGGTGACGTGCGCCACGGCTCCGGCCTGGGCCTGGCCATCTGCCGCGAAATCGTCGAGACCATGCACGGCAGCATCACGCTGGAAAACCGGGTCGTGCACGGCCAGGTGACCGGGCTGGACGCGGTGGTCCGCCTGCCTACGGCTTGAAGCGCCCACGCGCCCGGCAGGGGTGTTGGGTATTGGTTCAAAATAGCCGCCAATGGATAAATTGCGCATCGACAAATGGCTGTGGGCCGCCCGCTTTTACAAAACCCGCGCGCTCGCGGTCGAGGAAATCGACAAAGGCCGGGTCAAGGTCAACGGCATCGAGGTCAAGCCCGCGCGCGAGGTCAAGTCCGGCGATACCGTGGCACTGCGCCAGGGCCAGGTCCACCGCACCGTGGTGGTACGCGGCATCAGCAGCCAGCGCGGCTCAGCCCCAGTGGCCCAGCAGCTCTATGAAGAAACCGAAGAAAGCCTGCGCCTGAAGGCCGAGGCGGCCGAGCAGCGCCGCCTGTCAGGCGACCCGGCCGGCGCCCAGGAACACGGCCGCCCCACCAAGCGCGACCGGCGCACCTTGGACAAGGCCTGGAATAACCGCTGGAGCGCGTCCGCCGACTAGGCGCTCGCGTAGGCCCGTTGCGCCAGGGCCTGGGCCAGCAATGCGGCAGGGTCCACCAGGTCCAGCGTTTCCATGCCGGGCACGGCGCTGAGCGCCAGCGGTATTTCGGTGCAGCCCAGTATCAGCGTGGAAAGCCCGTGCCGCGTGGCCAGCGCCCCGGCAACGCCGGTGAAACATTCACGCGCCAGGGCCATATTGCCCACCTTCACGCCGTCGTAGATGCCGCGCATCAGCTGTTCGCGCTCGTCCGCCGAAGGGATGTGGCATTGCAGCCCCGCCTGGCGCAGCGCCTGGTCGTAGAGGCCTGCGCGATAAGTGCCCTCAGTGGCCAGCAGGCCGACTTCCCGCACACCGCGCGCGGCCAAAGTCTGCGCGACCTCGCGGGCCACGTGCAGCACTTCAAGCTGCGGAAAACGCTCTTGCAACTGACCGTGCCAGGCATGGGCCGTGTTGCAGGCCACCGCCACCGTGGTGGCGCCCAGCGCCGCGAGTTTTCCCACGGCCTGCAGCATCGGGTCCAGCGGCTGGTGGCCGCCCGGCCCGGGCGACTCCAGCGCCGTGCTGCGGTCGGGCACCGGGACCTGGGCCAGCCAGTGCTCGGGAAAGCCCTGATCCGACACCGGGATGTCCAAGGCGCGCATGTGGTCCGCGCAGGCCTGGACAAACAGGCGCGCGAAGTCCGCGCCCGCGGCCGGGCCCATGCCACCCAGGATGCCGACCACGCGGGTCTTATGCATGCCCCGCCTTTCAATGCTGCTCATGGCTTGAACTCCAAAACACAAATACCCCACCTGTTCACGCACGCACCCATCCGCAGGAGCGCATGGCTCCGGTCCGGGATTGTTTGGGGGAAAGAGAGGCTGCCGGCCCGGCAGGGCACGGCAGCTGTAAAAGCAAAGTGGCGGGAAGCGGCGCGTGGCGCCCCCACCACTAGGCTTACATCGCCGGCTTGTCGCTCAGCGCTTTCAGGTTGGCCTTGAGCTCATCGCTCATGGGCAGGTTCAGGTTCACGCCTTTGGGCGGGATTGGCGAGGTGAACCACTTGGCGTACATCTTGGCGAAATCGCCGGACTTCATCAGGCGGGTGATGGTGCCGTCGACCAGCTTCTTGAACTCGGGGTCGTCCTTGCGCAACATGCAGGCATAGGGCTCGACCTGCAGCGAGTCGCCGACGACTTCGAGCGACGCCGGGTTCTTGGAGTTGGCCATCAGGCCGAACAGCAGGATGTCGTCCATGGCAAAAGCCACGGCGCGGTCGCTTTCAACAAGCAGCAGCGAGTCGTCATGGTCCTTGCCCAGGATCAGCTGCATGTCCAGTTTTTTGTCGGCGCTGTACTTGCGGATCACCTGTGCGTTGGTGGTGCCGGTGGTGCTGGCGACCGTCTTTTTGGCCAGATCGGCGTAGTTCTTGATGCCGGACGATTTTTTGACCAGCAGGCGTGTGCCGGTGTAGAAATGGTTGATGGCAAAAGCCACGTCCTTGCCGCGCGCGGTGTTGTTGGTGGTCGAGCCGCACTCAAGGTCGTAGGTGCCGTTGACCAGCAGCGGGATGCGGTTCTGCGACGTCACCGGCATGTAGGCGACTTCCAGGTTGGGCTTCTTGAGCTTCTTGCGGACGTCGTCAATGATGGCTTCGGTCAGTTCCGCGGAAAAGCCCACGGAGGTCTTGGAGCCGATCAGGTAGCTGAAAGGCACCGATGCCTCGCGGTAGGACACCGTGATCTTGTTGCTGTCGGCGACCTTTTTCAGCGTCGGGGCGGTCTGCGCGCCTGCGGTGGCGGCCAGGCCGGCTGTCAGCAGCACGGCGGTCATGAGGTGGGTCAATTTCATGCTTGTCCTTTCGGGGGCGGTAAGTGGGTCGTTTCGGGAAACTGGCATCGCTAGTGTAGGAACAGCCGCGCCAGGCGTGTCATTCATTTTCGCGTCAAACCCATGACAAAAACTCATGGTTTACCCAATCGCACCGCCGTGGGGCCAAAGGCATAACCGCAGGTCATGGCCGGTGGCGAATTCAGCATTGTTCAAAGCCGCGCGCGCTGCGTACAGTGGCGCCCATCCAAGGAACAAAAAAGGTTTTTATGCATGTGTGCGTGCTCGGTGCGGGAATCGTGGGACTCGCGACCGCCTACAGCTTGCGCCGCGCCGGCCATGAGGTCACGGTGGTGGACCGCGCCAGCCCCGGTAGCGGCGCCAGCGGCGGTAACGGCGCCCAGCTGAGCTACTCCTACGTCCAGCCGCTGGCCGACCCGGGCATCTGGCGGCAGTTGCCCAAGCTGCTGCTGTCGCCCTCCTCGCCGTTCAAGCTACGCCCGCGCCTGGACATGCGCCAGTGGCTCTGGGGGCTGCAGTTCCTGGCAGCCTGCAACAGCAAGACCTCGCGCGACACCACGGGCCAGCTGCTGTCGCTGGCGGCGCTGAGCCGCCAGTCCTTCGACGCCATGATGGCCGAGGAAAAACTCGATTGCGATTTCTCCGCCACCGGCAAGCTGGTGCTGTATTCCGGCGAGGACGCCTTCGCGGCCGCTCGCCGCCAGATGCTGCTGCAGCGCGAACTGGGCAGCACGCAGGAAGCCGTCAACGCCGACCGCTGCGTGGAGATCGAACCCGCGCTGAAAAGCCGCCACGCGCAGATCGCCGGCGCCATTTACACGCCGGGCGAATGCGCGGCCGACTGCCAGAAGACCTGCGACGCCCTGTTCCTGGTGCTGCGCCGGATGGGCGTTCGTTTTTTGCTGGACACACCGGTCGAGCAACTGGTGCAGCGCGGCAAGTCCATCGCGGCCGTGGCCACGCCGCAGGGCCACATCGAAGCCGAGCGCTTTGTCATGGCGCTGGGCGCCGACTCGGCGCTGATGGCCCGCGACCTGGGCCTGCGCCTGCCGGTCTACCCGCTCAAAGGCTACAGCATCACCGTGGACGTTGCGCCCGAAGAACATGCCGCGCCCTCGGTCAGCGTGACCGACAGCGCGCGCAAGGTGGTGTTCGCCCGCATAGGTTCGCGCCTGCGCGTGGCCGGCATGGCCGAACTCTCGGGCTACGACACGGCCATAGACCCGGCGCAGATCGCTTCGCTGCAAGCCTCGACCCGGACGGTGTTCCCGGCCTGCAGCCGTTTCGACGAGCTGAATCCCTGGGCCGGCATGCGCCCGGCCACGCCCACCGGCCTGCCGGTGATAGGCCGGCATGCCAAGGGGCCGGACAACCTGCTGTTCAACACCGGACACGGCGCGCTGGGTTTCACCCTGGCCTTTGGTTCCGCGCAGCGCATCAGCCGCATGATCGGGCACTGATCGGCGCCCAACGCGCGCTCAGGCGCGCTGCGTCAAGGCTTGCTGGAAGCAACGCACAAACGCCCTGACGGCCACCGAGCCCGGTTTGCCGGCCGGCAGCAAGGCCTTGATGGGAACCGGAATCAAGGGCTCCAGCTCGAGCACATCCACGCGCGACGGATCGGCCGAGGCCGCGGTGCAGGTGTCGATCACGGCGATGCCCAAGCCGTGGTGGGCCAGCGCCAGTGCCGAATGGTAGGTCTGCACCGTGATGGGGAACTGCAGGCCCACGCCGGCCTCGCGGCAGGCCTGGTTGAGGCTGCGGCCCACCGGGTCCAGCGCGTCCAGCCCGACCACCGGCGACTTGCCCAGGTCGGCCAGCGTGACGCTGCCGCGCTTGACCAGGCGCGAAGCCAGCATGCCTTTGGGCGCCACGCACACCATCCGGCCGTCGGCCAGGTGCTCCTGCGCGAGCGCCGAATGCGCGACCGGGCTGAAGAGAAAGCCGACGTCGGCCTCCTGCAAAGCGAGTGCCGAGACGATTTGCGGCGAATGCAAAGCCTGCAGCGTGATGGCCACGTCGGCATGCTTGACGCGAAACAGCTTGATGGCGTGCGGCAGGATTTCATAGCTCAGCGCCAGCACCGTCAGGATGCGCAGCTCTTTGGCGCTGTCGCCGGTCTTGAGGTTGGCGGCCAGGCGCTGCACTTCGTCGAGCTGGGCGAACAGGCGCTCGATGTGCGGGTATAGCGTCAACGCTTCGGACGTCGGCGTCAGCCGGCCCTTGCTGCGCTGGAACAGCGCGAAGCCCAGTTGCAATTCCGCGTGCTGCAGGATGCGGCTCACGGCCGGCTGCGTGACGTTGATCAGGCGCGCGGCCCCGCTCACGCTGCCGGTCAGCATGACGGCGTTGAAGACTTCGATGTGACGCAGGCGCATGGTGGATTCCGTAGTCTGTTTCGGCGGGGAACACCGCGGATTATGGCGAACGCGACTTTTGCGACCGGCTCCGGCCCGTAAAAGCACTCATGCGGCGCAGCGTGGGCATTATTCACGCTTTGTTTCAAAATCACGGGCCCACGTTTTTCCCAAGTCGGGAATGGGCATCCGCTCAGTACACTGCAGCCTATCCTCCCGGACCTCAAATCCCCGTACCTCAGTTGCATGCGCCTCCGAATCTACCTGGTTGAAGACAGCCCCGTCATCCGCGACAGCCTCTCGGAATCGCTGGAGGAATTGGCGCGGGCGCGCATCGTCGGCTGGGCCAGCAGCGAAACCGAAGCCGTTCAGTGGCTCAAGGGCAACAAGGCATCCTGGGACCTCGCCATCGTGGACCTGTTCCTGCTCGAGGGCAGCGGCCTGGGCGTGGTGATGAATTGCCGCGAGAGGGACCTGCGGCAAAAGGTGATTGTGCTTACCAACTACGCCACGCCCGCCGTGCGCGAACGCTGCCTGGCCATAGGCGCCGATGCGGTGTTCGACAAGTCCAACGAGATTGAGGAGTTCACCCGCTATGCACTCGAGGAAGTCGAGCGGGTCGCGGGGTCCACGCGGTGGTGAGGCCGGCGCGCCGGCGGATCACACCTCGGCCGCCGCGGCCAGCAGCCAGTCCCTGAAGATGCGCATGCCGGCCGTGGCCCGCCGCGATTTGAGCCGGGTCAGCCAGTAGCCACCGGTTTCTATCTCCACCGCGAAAGGCCGCACCAGGCGCCCGCCGCGCAGCTCGCGCGCGAACATGTTCACCGGCAGCAGCGCCACGCCGGCGCCCTGCGCCGCCGCCTCGGCCATGGTGAGAGACGAATCAAACACCACACCCCGGACCAGCGGGCAGGCGGCACCGGCCGCGGCAAACCAGCGCGCCCATTCATCGGCCCGGTAGGAGCGCAGCAGCAGTTCCCGGGCCAGGTCGGCAGGCTGGCGCAAGCCCTGGGCTATCGCGGGCGAACACACGGCGGATAAAGGTGAGGCCAGCAGGGGCTCGGCCTCTGTGCCGTGCCAGGCACCGTCGCCGAAGCGGATCGCGTAGTCCAGGCCCTCGCCGGCCAGGTCGACCCGGTTGTTGTTGGTAAAGAGGCGGAAGTCGATGAAGGGGTGGGCCCGCTGGAAGTCGCGCAGGCGCGGGATCAGCCAGCCTACGGCAAAGGTGCCGACGGCACCCACCGTCAGCACTTCACGGAATTGCCCGTCCTTGAACTGCTCCAGCACCGAGCCCATGCGGCCGAAGGATTCCGCCAGCACCGGCAGCAGCGCCAGGCCCTCGTCGGTCAGCGCCAAGCCGCGCGGCAGGCGGCGAAACAGCGGCACGCCCATGCGCTCCTCGAGGTTCTTCACATGCTGGCTGATGGCTGTCTGCGTCACGTTGAGCTCATCGGCGGCGCGGGTAAAGCTCAGGTGCCGGGCCGACACCTCGAAGGCGCGCAAGGCATTAAGAGGAAGGTGCATAGCCGGTTTAGCCCCAGATTTACTTATGGATGGCCTCGATTATTGCCGATTGTCCTCTCACCAGGCTCTTGTTATCGTCACGGCCTTGTTTATCAATTTCAGAGGAAAATTCATGCAAAGACGGCAATTTTCAGGGGCATTGGGCGGATTCATGGTCGTGACGGGCCTATCCGCTTACACCCAGAAATCATTGGGTGCCGATACCAGTCCCGCCAATACCAGCCCAGCCGCCATGACCCGGCGCCTGGTCGCCATTGAGCGGGCCAGCGGCGGCCGGCTGGGCGTCTCCATCCTTGATACCGGCAGCGGCGCGAAGTACGGCTACCGCGCCAGTGAGCGCTTTCCCCTGTGCAGCACCTTCAAGCTGCTGGCCGCCGCCCTGGTGCTGCACCGCGTTGATACGGGCCAGGAGCAGTTGGCACGCAGAATCCCCATCTCGGCCGGCGACATCCTGCCCCACTCACCCACTACACAACTGCACATAGGCCCGCAAGGCCTGCCCATGGCGGCGCTGTGCGAGGCATCCATCATCGTCAGCGACAACGCCGCCGCCAACCTGATGCTGGCCAGCTTCGGCGGCCCGGCCGGGCTCACGGCCTATTTGCGCAGCCTGGGCGACGGCGTAACGCGGCTGGACCGCATAGAGCCCGAACTCAACGAAGCGATACCCGGCGACCCGCGCGACACCACCACCCCCGAGGCCATGCTGGAGACCGTGCGCAAGCTCACGCTGGGCCCGGCACTGTCGGACGCGTCGCGCCAGCTGATCATCCAATGGCTGCAAGGCAACACCACCGGCGACCGCCGCCTGCGCGCCCTGCTGCCGCCCGGCTGGCGTGTTGGCGACAAAACCGGGTCCGGTGCCCGCGGCTCCACCAACGACGTGGGCCTGCTATGGCCGCCAGGGGGACGCGCACCTTTGCTGGTGGCGGCCTACCTTACGGAGACGAAACAAGCGGCGGCGCAGCGCGATGCCACGCTGGCAAGGGTGGGCCAGCTGGCGGCTTCGCTGGTAGCGGCGAGTTAAGGCGGGCCGCCGAAAATTCAGACGCAGCCGGCCTACAGCAATTGCATGGCCACATAGGCGACCACACACACCGAGAAGACCAGCGCGATGATCGCCAGCAGCCCGGCAAGCTGCGCCATGCCCCAGCCTCTCGTATCGGACGGCAATTTGCGGGCTTGTTGCGGGCGGACCTTGGACATGCTTTGATTTTCCCCAGCCGCACAAGGGTGGGCGTGGGAAAAATCCATGTCCCGGCTTCAGCCTGGCGCTGACAGAACCGTAAGATTTTGTGCACCACGCCAGTGGGCGGGCTTTACGCGCCTGGTGCCCGTTCAACGGAAGGGTCAGGCGCCGCGGGCACGGTAAATCAATTCCGCCTTGTCTTTCACCAGACTTGCCGAGGCCCCTGTTTCGAGAAGGACCTTCAGGTCACACAAGACGATGCTGAATCCCTCGGTGGCATTGACCACCGGGTCTACGCCGCCGTTGCGCTCAAAGCCCCGCACCTCCACACTGGCGGTCGTGATGCCTGGCCGCTCCTCGGCAAATTTCATGTCAACGTCCAGTCCGCCCTCGGACCAGGTGAAGGCGATGCGGCGCGGCGCATCGAAGGCAGTGACCTGCACGCGTTCCGTGACGCCGGGCACCATGAATTCCCACTCGACCTGGGCGCCCTGCGCTAGCGGACCGGTGGTGTGTTTCAGCCAGAATTTTTTGATGAATTCGGGTTGGACGAAGGCATTGAATACGTCTGATGCGGGACGCCGAATGAGCATCTCCGCCCGGGCAATTAACTCAGCCATGAAAGCCTCCTTCAAACAGGTACGCGCTGAATGATCTGCAGGATCCATGCTATTGACGGCGAGGACCCGGTCTGTCGGATGGACCCGATGCCTTTGTAGGGAATACGCCCGTCCCGGACGAGGAAACCCGCGCCACGAATAAGCGCAGGGAAATCAGGCGGGCATAAAAAAACCGACTCTGCCCCATGCGGGAGAGAGTCGGTAGTCTTGGCGGAAACGGAGGGATTCGAACCCTCGATGAGGCTCTACACCCCATACTCCCTTAGCAGGGGAGCACCTTCGGCCACTCGGTCACGTTTCCAATAAATCGATTATCTCACGACTTGCCGGCCATTTTCAGGCGGAAGGCTGGTCCAGGTCAAAAGCCTTGTGCAGGGCGCGCACCGCGAGTTCCATGTACTTCTCGTCGATGACCACGGAGGTCTTGATCTCGCTGGTGGAGATCATCTGGATGTTGATGCCCTCCTCGCTCAGCACGCGGAACATCTTGCTGGCGATGCCGACGTGGCTGCGCATGCCGATGCCGACGATGCTGACCTTGCAGATCTTGGCATCGCCGGTAACTTCCTGCGCGCCCAGCTTGGGGAGCACCTGGGTCTTGAGCAGGTCGACGGCCTTCGAATAGTCGTTGCGGTGGACGGTGAAGCTGAAGTCGGTCTTGCCGTCCTTGCTGATGTTCTGGATGATGACGTCGACTTCGATGTTGGCGTCGGCCACCGCGCCCAGGATCTGGTAGGCGATGCCGGGGGTGTCGGGCACGCCGAGCACGGAGATTTTGGCTTCATCGCGGTTGAAAGCGATGCCCGATACGATGGCTTGTTCCATGTTTTCGTCTTCCTCAAAGCTGATCAAAGTGCCTGACTTGGCCTCTTCGTTGATGTCGATGTCCCACTCGGTGAAGCTGGACAGCACGCGCAGCGGCACCTTGTACTTGCCGGCGAATTCCACCGAACGGATCTGCAGCACCTTGGAGCCCATGGAGGCCATCTCCAGCATCTCCTCGAAGCTCACGGTATGCAGGCGCCGCGCTTCGGGCACGACGCGCGGGTCGGTGGTGTACACGCCGTCGACGTCGGTGTAGATCAGGCATTCGTGCGCCTTGAGCGCGGCGGCGATGGCGACTGCCGAAGTGTCGGAGCCGCCGCGGCCCAGCGTGGTAACGTTGCCGCCCTCGTCCACGCCCTGGAAGCCGGTGATGATGACGACCTTGCCGGCGTCCAGGTCGGCGCGCACGCGTTCGTCGTCGATGGACTCGATGCGGGCCTTGGTGTAGGCGTTGTTGGTCTTGATGGTGACCTGCCAGCCGGCATAGCTCACGGCCTGCATGCCCTCGGCCTGCAGCGCGATGGCCAGCAGCGCGCTGGAAGCCTGCTCGCCGGTGGCCGCCAGGGCGTCGAGTTCGCGGCTGTAGGCGTCGCCGGCTTTGGCAGGCGCCAGTTCCTTGGCCAGGCCCAGCAGACGGTTGGTTTCGCCACTCATGGCGCTGGGGACAACGACCATCTGGTGGCCGGCCCGCGCCCACTTGGCCACACGTTTGGCCACGTTGCGGATACGCTCTGTCGAGCCCATCGACGTGCCGCCATATTTATGAACGATCAATGCCATTTTCAGGGGGTCAATCAGGAAGTTGTTGCGAATTTTTGGGTGGCCGTTACCGGCAAAAAACGCTGTTTGACAGGCTTTTAGCGGCTCTGCAGCGCCAGCAAAGCCTTCAATTATACCTAGGACTACTACCTGGTTAAGCGGGCTTATCAGCCGCCGCCTCGTAGCGCAGCACCGCGCCGGCCCTCGTGACGTGGCCGGTCGCCACCTTGAGATGGATGCGGTGGCCACGCGTGGTGCAGGCGGCAATCTGCGACAACAATTGCTCGAGCTGCGCGGCGCTGGGCGTGGCGCCGTGGGACTCCAGCAGCCAGTGGCGCAGCACATTGGCCTGGCGCGGCGCGGAAAGTGCCTGCAGGGCGTGGAGCGCGGGCGGCACGCCGACGCTCGTCAGGTCCTCGCGGGCCACCTCGGCCAGCAAGGCCTGCGCCTGGGCGGCATGCTGGGCACTGCGGGCGAAGGTTTCGCGAAACTGCGGAAAGGATTCGGCCAGGGCCGGCAACAGGCGGGCACGGATGCGGTTGCGGGTATAGCGTTCGTCGCTGTTGGTCGGGTCGTCGACAAACGGGATTTCCTGTTCGACCAGCCAGCCCCGCAACGCTGCCGCGGGAATTTGCAGCAGCGGCCGCAGGAACAGCACACCACCGCGCTCAAAGCGCGCCGCCATCGAGGACAGGCCCGGCAGGCCCGCACCGCGGCTCAGCGCCAGCAGCAGGGTCTCGACCTGGTCGTCGGCATGCTGGCCCAGCAGCACCGCCGCCAGGCCTTTTTCGGTGGCGGCCTGGGCCAGTGCGGCATAACGCGCCAGCCGCGCGGCATCCTCTGGGCTCTGACCGGCCGCGTTGCCGGCCTGCACGCGCAGCACCTCAAGCGGGACGTTCAGGCGCGCGCAAGTGGCCTCGCACACACGCACAAACTCCTCGGCGGCGGCCTGCAGGCCGTGGTGGATGTGCAGGGCCGTCACCTGCCCGGGCCAGCGTTGCGCGGCCGCCAGCAGCAAGGCCGTGGAATCGGCGCCGCCGCTGTAGGCCACGCCCAGCGGCAAAACGGGATCAAGGGAGTCCAGCGCTGCCAGCGCCGGGTTGGGGTTGCTCACGCCGTGCCTGGCGCGCAGCCAGCCGGCTTATTTGGCGTCGGCTTTGGTGTCGGTAAAACGGCCATAGCTTTGCAGGCGTTCATAGCGGCGGTCCAGCAGTTCCTTGACCTTCAGGTCGCTGACCTGGCGGAAGGCGTCGTTGAGGGCACGCTTGAGGAAGGCCGCCATCTGCTTGTGGTCGCGGTGCGCGCCGCCCACGGGCTCGTTGACGATCTTGTCGATCACGCCCAGGGCCTTGAGCCGGTGCGCGGTGATGCCCAACGCCTCGGCGGCTTCCTGCGCCTTGTCGGAGGTCTTCCAGAGGATGGAGGCGCAGCCTTCGGGGCTGATGACGGAGTAAATCGAATACTGCAGCATCACGACCTGGTCGGCCACCGAAATGGCCAGTGCGCCGCCGGAGCCGCCTTCGCCGATGATGGTGGTGATGATGGGCACTTCGAGCTGCGCCATCTCGAAGATGTTGCGGCCAATGGCCTCGGATTGGCCGCGCTCTTCGGCGTCGATGCCGGGATAGGCGCCAGGCGTGTCGACGAAGGTGAACACCGGCAGCTTGAACTTCTCGGCGGTTTTCATCAGGCGCAGCGCCTTGCGGTAACCCTCGGGCTTGCTCATGCCGAAGTTGCGCAGGCCGCGCTCTTTGGTGTCGCGGCCCTTCTGGTGGCCCAGCACCATGCAGGCGGTGCCGTTGAAACGGGCCAGGCCGCCGACGATGGAGAGATCGTCGGAGAAGTGCCGATCGCCGTGCAACTCCACGAAATCGGTGAAGATTTCGTTAATGTAGTCCAGGGTGTAGGGACGCTCGGCGTGGCGGGCGATCTTGGTGATCTGCCAGGGCGTCAGGTCGCTGTAGATATCTTTGGTGAGCTGCTGGCTCTTTTTGGCCAGTTGGTCTATCTCTTCGGAGATATCGACGGCCGACTCGGTCTGTACGTAGCGCAGTTCTTCGATTTTTCCTTCGAGTTCCGCGATCGGTTGCTCGAAATCAAGAAAGGTCTTCTTCGCCATGTGCTGCTCCTCAAGGCTTCCTGAAACTTAAATCTGCTCGGTACCCGCGGGGGTACCCAGGACCGGTAATGGGTCCAAAGAGCGCCAAATATACCAAGTTGCGACGCTGCAGTACGGCGCCCAGGCGGCGGCTACCTCGCGCGCGTCGCTGCGGCTGACCGATTCGCCGGAAAAATAGTTCTGGCTGATGCCGCTGATCAGCCCGACATCGTCCAGCGGCAGGACGTTGGGACGCATCAGGTAGAAGATCAAAAACATCTCGGCCGTCCAGCGGCCGATGCCGCGGATCGCCACCAACTCGGCGATGATGGCCTCATCGTCCATGGACTGCCAGTCCTTCACGTGCACAGTGCCGGCATCGAAGTTGATGGCCAGGTCGACCAGGTATTCAACCTTGCGCGAACTCAGGCCCGCGGCCCGCATGTCGTCGACCTTGAGCCTGAGCACATTGGCCGGCGTCATTTTTTTGGGCAGGGCCTGAAAACGGTGCCAGACGGTCTGCGCGGCCTTGACCGAGATCTGCTGCCCCACGATGCTGCGCGCCAGGGTGCCGAAGGCGTCACCGCGGGCCTGCAGGCAGGCGTCGCCGAACTGCGGGATCAACCGCTTCATGACCCGGTCTTTTTTGACCAGGTGCTTGCAGGCCTCGGCCCAGTAGGCGGGAACCGCGGCGACCGGGCCCGGCACGTCGGCCAGCTCGGCGCTGGCGGGGCCGCTTTTGACGACCTGCTTCATGGCGCCCTGCGCAATGTTTGCGGGGTTGACAAGGGCTCGCGGCCGGGCGTGTAGTCAAAGGTCACGACTGGGCCTCCCAGGTGGTGCCTGCGGCGGAGTCCTTGAGCACAATGCCCTGGGCCAGCAAATCCTGGCGGATACGGTCGGCTTCGGCAAAGTTTTTGGCGGCCTTGGCGGTGGCGCGCTGCGCGATCAGGCCCTGGATGCTGGCTTCGTCCAGGCCGGCACCGGCCTGCAGGTAAGCGCCGGGCTCACCCTGCAGCAGGCCCAGGCAGGCGCCCAGACTCTTGAGCAGCCCCGCCAGCGCGGGCGAGCGCGTCTTGTTGACTTCACCGGCCAGGTCGAACAGCACGGCCACCGCCTCGGGCGTGCCGAAATCCTCGTCCATGGCGGCCTTGAAGCGGGCGGCAAACGGGCTGGCCCAATCGATGGCGACAGCGTCCGCCGTGACTCCAGCCAGCGCGGTGTACAGGCGCTTGAGCGCGTTGCGGGCGTCGTCCAGGTGGGCGTCGCTGTAGTTGAGGGCGCTGCGGTAATGCGTGCGCACCAGGAAGAAACGGATGGTCTCGGCGTCGTACTGGGTCAGCACTTCGCGGATGGTGAAGAAGTTGCCCAGCGACTTGGACATTTTTTCGTTGTCCACGCGCACAAAGCCGTTGTGCACCCAGAAGCGGGCCAGCGGCTTGCCGTTTGCGCCCTCGCTCTGGGCAATCTCGTTTTCGTGGTGCGGGAACTGCAGGTCGGCGCCGCCGCCGTGCAGGTCGAAGGTCTCGCCCAGGGTCTGGCAGCTCATGGCCGAGCACTCGATGTGCCAGCCGGGACGGCCGGGGCCGTAGTCGCTGGGCCACTTGGCGTCGTCGGGCTCGGTGGGTTTGGCGCTCTTCCAGAGCACGAAGTCCAGCGGGTCGTCCTTGCCGTCCAATACCGCCACGCGCTCGCCGGCCCGCAACTCGTCCAGCGACTTGCCGGAGAGCTTGCCGTAGCCCGGGAATTTGCGAACCGAATAATTCATGTCGCCGCTGGAGCCGCGGTAAGCCAGTCCCTTTTTCTCCAGGGTGCCGATCATGGCCAGCATCTGCGGCACGTACTCGGTGGCGCGCGGCTCAAGTGACGGCGGCTCCATGCCCAGCGCGCCTATGTCCTGGTGCATGGCCTGGATCATCTCGTCGGTCAGCGCCCGGATGGTGATGCCGCGTTCGACCGCCCGCTTGATGATCTTGTCGTCGATGTCCGTGATGTTGCGCACATAGGTCACGCGCAGGCCGCTGGCCTTGAACCAGCGCTGCACCACGTCGAAGGCCATCATCATGCGCGCATGGCCGATGTGGCACAGGTCGTAAATCGTCATGCCGCAGACATACATGCGCACATGGCCGGGTTCCAGGGGGGAAAATTCTTCCACGGCACGCGACAGCGTGTTGTAAATGCGAAGGCTCATGAAAATTGGGGTGGCGGGAGACGTCGGTCGAAAACCGACTATCGGTCGGACAAGGAAACAGGAAGGTTTATCTCACGGATGCCGGGAGCGGACAAGGGCCGATCGGCGTACGCGCCAAAACGTGCGATAAAAAGGAAAAGTACGGAATCCGGGCGGCCATGGACTATACCCCCTCAGCTACAATCAGCCAGTATATCCAGCCCGATGGACAACATTCAGCGGCCCCTTCGGCCACCTGAAAAGCCGGGCTGTTTGGAGCGATTTTCTGCCCATGGCCATCAAACGGCCCCAGGGGACCCAAAACAATAGCGAGAGTTCTTATGCCCACGCAAAACTTTTTTAAACGCAAACCCCTGTCAGCCACGCTGCGCCTGCTCGTGGTGGCGGCCGCACTGTCGATGTCCGCAGCCCACGCCGACGACTACGCCGATGTCAGCCGCCTGATGCGCGCCGGCCAGTATCCCGAGGCACTCGCCAAGGTCGACCAGTACCTCGCCAGCAAACCGCGCGACCCGCAAATGCGTTTCTTCAAGGGCGTGATCCAGACCGAAACCGGCAAGACCAACGACGCGATCGCCACCTTCACCAAGATCACCGAGGACTATCCCGAACTCCCCGAGCCCTACAACAACATGGCCGTCCTGTACGCCGGCCAGAGCCAGTTCGACAAGGCCCGCGCCGCGCTGGAAATGGCCATACGCACCAACCCCAGCTACGCCACCGCGCACGAAAACCTCGGCGACGTCTATGCCCGCCTGGCCAGCCAGGCCTACAGCAAGGCGCTGCAACTGGACGGCGGCAATGCGGCCGTCCCGCCCAAGCTGGCCCTGATCCGCAACCTGTTCTCCGCCGACGCCAAAGCCCAGCCGCAGGCCGCCGCCAAACCCGCCGCCGGCGCGCAGGCTTCCGGCCCGGTGTCAGCCGCGCCGGCGCCGGCCGCCAAGCCCGCGCCTGCCGCTCCCGTTGTAGTGCCAGCCCCCGCCTCCACGCCAGTTCCAGCCGCACCGGCTCCTACGCCCGTACCCGCCGCCGCGACCGGCTCCGAGAAAGAAGTCGAAGCCGCCGTGAACGCCTGGGCCCAGGCCTGGTCCAACAAGGACATGAGCGGCTACCTCGGCAGCTACGGCCAGAGTTTCGACCCGCCCGGCAAGCAGGCCCGCAAAGCCTGGGAAGAAGACCGCCGCGCACGCATCGTCGGCAAATCCAAAATCAACGTGAAGCTGTCCAGCCTGTCCATCGCGGTGCAGGGCGCCAAGGCCACGGCCCGGTTCAAACAGGACTACAGCGCCGATTCGCTGAACATCTCCAGCCGCAAGACCCTGGACCTCGCCAAGGTCGGTGATCGCTGGGTGATCGTCAAGGAATCCACGGGCGGTTGATCGCCGGCGGCCGACCTGACCCCCGTGCATTGCCCTGCCCGTCCTCGCCTCCTCTTCACCGGCCGGCAACCCGTTTTGGAAACCAGCATGAAGAAGGTGCTCACAGCCCTTTTTTTCATGGCCCCTTGCCTGGTGCCGGCGCTTGCGCCCGCCCGCGCGGAAGCCGCCGTCAAGGCCACGGCGCGCGCCACCACTGCGCCGCAACGCGAGCCGCGCGACGGCGAAGCCGAAGCCCGGCTGATTGAAATCTACAAGCTGATAGGCCAGGCCAATCCACGCGAAGCATTGCGCAAGGCCGAAAGCCTGGTCAAGGACCACCCCAACTTCCAGCTCGCGCAACTGGTCTACGGCGACCTGCTGGCCGGCTTCACACGCCCGCTGCGCGCACCCGGTGACTTGCCCGAAATCACCGCCAGCAAAGCCGCGGCCCCGCTGCTGGCCGAGCTGCGCCAGGAGTCGCTGCTGCGGCTGCGCGCGCTGCGCGAACGCCCGGCGCCGGGCACCGTGCCCTCGCAGTTCCTGGCCCTGTCGCCGCGCAACAAGCACGCGATCGCCGTCGACGCCTCCAGGTCGCGCCTGTACCTGTTTGAAAACACCGCCACCGGCATCAAGCTGGTGGCCGACTACTACATCTCGGTCGGCAAGTCCGGCATCGAAAAATCCGTCGAAGGCGACCTGCGCACGCCGGTCGGGGTGTACTTCATCACCAGCAACCTGAACCCGAAATCGCTGCGCGACTTCTACGGCTCGGGCGCGCTGCCCATCAACTACCCCAACCAGCTCGACGTCAAGCGCGGGAAAACCGGCGGCGGCATCTGGCTGCACGGCACGCCGCCGGCGCAATTTTCGCGGGCGCCGCTGTCCACCGACGGCTGCGTGGTGCTGGCCAACCCCGACCTGGAGCGCATCATCCGCACCGTCGAGGTGCGCAGCACGCCCGTCGTCATCGCGCACAACCTCAAATGGGTGGCGCCGCAATCGCTCACGGCCGACAGCAAGTCCTTTGAAAGCGTGCTGCAGGGCTGGCACAGCGCCAAGTCCAGCGGCGACATCGCCAGGCTCACCGCCTGGTACACCCCCGACTTCACGAGCTACGGCAAGACCCTGGCCGAATGGACACCGGCCCTGCAGACCGAGATCAAGCAACTGGGCGGGCGCGACATCCAGCTCAAGGACGTGTCTTACCTGCGCTGGACCGACAGCACCGACACGATGGTGGTAACCTTTGGCGAGCTGGTCAAAGGCGCCAAGACAGGCCGCACCAAACGCCAGTACTGGGTCCGCCAGGGCAGCCAGTGGAAAATATTCTTTGAAGGAACCATTTGATGGCAGTTCACCCCGCCTTTTTGCCCCTGCGCCGCGCCTTGCTGGCCGCAACCGCGGCAGGCCTGGCCTTCGCGGCCGGCCCGGCGCTCGCGCAAAATGCGCCCAAGGTCAAGTTCGTCACCAGCGAAGGCGATTTCGTGGTCGAGGTCTACCCCGACAAAGCCCCCAAGACCGTGGAAAATTTCCTGCAATACGTCAAGGACAAGCACTACGACGGCACGATTTTTCACCGCGTGATCAGCAACTTCATGGTGCAGGGTGGCGGCTACGACGACACCTATGCCGAGAAGAAAACCCGCCCGCCGGTACCGCATGAGGGCCGCGAGGCGCTCGCCAAAGGCGGCCCCAAAAACGTCGTCGGCACCCTGGCCATGGCGCGCACCAACGACCCCAATTCGGCCTCGTCGCAGTTCTTCATCAACGTGAAGGACAACGACTTCCTGAACCCCACCGTCATCCCGCCCGGCGACCCGGTGCCCAAATTCGAGTACCAGGGCCGCGTCTACGAAAACACGCCGCGCGCGCAACTCATCAACGCGCCCCAGCTCTACGGCTACACCGTGTTCGGCAAGGTCGTCAGCGGCATGGACGTCGTCAACAAAATCAAGTCGGTGCCGACCGGCGCGGGCGGCCCCTTCCCGACCGACGTTCCCAAAACGCCGGTCCTCATCAAATCAGCAACCCTCGTCAATTAATTCATTCATTGACATTCCCCTACAGGACACCATCATGAGCAAACCCAGAGTCGAACTGCACATCGCCGAATACGGCGTCATCACACTGGAACTGGACGATGCCAAGGCGCCCAAGACCGTCGCCAACTTCCTGAACTACGTCAACAAGGGCCACTACGCCAACACCGTGTTCCACCGCGTGATCCCCGGTTTCATGGTGCAGGGCGGCGGTTTCGAGCCCGGCATGAAACAAAAGCCCACCGACGGCGAAATCGAGAACGAAGCCAACAACGGCCTGAAGAACGACAACTACACCGTCGCCATGGCTCGCACCAATGCGCCGCACTCGGCCAGTTCACAGTTCTTCATCAACGTCGCCGACAACGGCTTCCTGAACCACACCGCACCCAGCGCTTCGGGCTGGGGCTATGCCGTGTTCGGCAAGGTGATTGCCGGCACCGACGTGGTCGACAAGATCAAGGCCGTCAAGACCGGCCGCAAAGGCTTCCATGACGACGTCCCGATGGAAGACGTGATCATCCAGAGAGCCATCTCGCTGGACTGAGTGTCCCAGCCGCCGGTGAACACCCCCCAGGCCGTCCCCCAGGTCGCGGAGCTTTTGGCGCCGCCGTCCTGGCGCACGGTCGACTTCATTTCCGACCTGCACCTGCAGGCCGGCGATGCCGCCACCTTCGAAGCCTGGCGGCACTACCTCGAAAGCACGCCCGCCGACGCGGTCTTCATCCTGGGCGACCTGTTTGAAGTCTGGGTCGGTGACGATGCCGTCGGCGAAGACCTGGCCTCTCCCGCCGCCGCTTTTGATGCGCGCTGCGTGCACGCCATGGGCGAAGCCGCCGGCCGGCTGGCGCTGTTCTTCATGCACGGCAACCGCGACTTCCTGGTCGGCCAGGCCCTGATGGACCTGTGCAACACCACCTTGCTGCACGATCCGACCGTGCTTGAGTTTCCCGCGGGCTCGGGCCGGCGCTGGCTGCTCTCGCACGGTGATGCCCTGTGCCTGGACGACACCGACTACATGGAATTCCGCCGGCAGGTGCGCAGCCCCGAGTGGCAGCGCGCCTTCCTGGCCAAGCCGCTGGCCGAGCGCCAGGACATCGCGCGCGCGCTGCGCCGGCAAAGCGAGGCGCGCAAGCAATCAGGCGCGTCCTATGCCGACGTCGATGCCGCGGCTGCCCGCCAGTGGTTGCGCGCGGCAAAGGCCCCCACGCTGATCCACGGACACACCCACAAGCCGGCCCTGCACGACCTTGGCGAGGGCCTCTCGCGCGTGGTGCTCAGCGACTGGGACCTGGCCGCCCCCATGCCACGCGCCGACGTGCTGCGCCTGGGCGCCGGCGGCTTGCAGCGCATTGCCTTGTGCTGACTTCTTTTCATTTTTTGTTTTTCGCCTTGCCCCTGACCAAGACACCCACCCCATGCTGAACTGGTTACGAACGCTGGGGCGCCAGAGCGCCCCCACCAAGACCATTCCCGACACCCTGTGGATGGACACCTTGCTGCAGTTCCCCTTCCTGGCCCGCCGCCCGGTGACCGAACTGCAGCAGCTGCACGAAATGGCCGGGAAATTCCTCAAACAAAAGGAGTTCACCGGCGCCCACGGCCTGCAGGTCACCGACGAAATGGCCGTGGCGATCGCCGCGCAGGCCTGCCTGCCGGTTCTGCACCTGGGCCTGCGCTGGTATGACGACTTCAAGGGCATCGTGGTGCACCCCGGCGCCATGCTGGCGCGCCGCGAAGTCACCGACCAGGCCGGCGTGGTGCACCGCTACAGCGAAACCCTGCTGGGCGAAGCCATGGACGGCGGCCCCGTCACCTTGAGCTGGCAGGAGGTCGCCGCCGCGGGTGGCGCGGCCGAGCACGGGCACAACGTCGTGATCCACGAATTCATCCACAAGATCGACATGCGCGACGGCGCGGCCGACGGCTGCCCGCCTCTCCCCACCCGCAGCGCCCTGAGCGCATGGCACTCGGTGATGCAGCCGGCCTTTGACGAGTTTTGCGAAAAAGTCGCCATGGCCAAGCGTTTCGGCGCCGCGCCGCCGTGGCTGGACGACTACGGCGCGGGCTCCCCGGCCGAGTTTTTCGCCGTGGCCTGCGAGGCCTACTTCGTCAACCGCGAACGTTTCACCCAGGATTTCGCGCCGATGACGGTGTTGTTCGATAAATTCTTCATTCCCGCCAAATAACGAGAGGAAACGGCACCGAAGCCCCGTTTCCGGGGTTTTCCAAGCGGCTCTTGACACCTTCCCAGCCCTCCTTAACCCCTTTCCCCCGCCTGCTTCGTTTCATGGGGCTCCACCACCTTCCGGAGCCCCCATGAAACCCCATCTCCTCCCCGCTTCCATCCTGCTGGCCTTGTCCGCCTGGGCCCTGCCGGCGCAGGCCGTCGGACGCCTGGCCGACATCACCGTGGTAGACCGCAACACCGGCGCCACGCTGCCGCTGTACTACCACCGCGGCGATTACTGGGTGGCCGGCCAGTACGGTGCCAAATATGCGATCGCCGTGCGCAACAAGCTCGGCGAGCGGGTGCTGGCCGTGACCGCCGTCGACGGCGTCAACGTGTTGAGCGGCGAAACCGCCGCCTGGGACCAGACCGGTTATGTGTTTTCACCTTGGCAGCAATACCAGGTGACGGGCTGGCGCAAAAGCAGCAGCGAAGTCGCGGCCTTCGAGTTTTCCGCGCTCGGGGATTCTTACGCCGGCCGCACCGGCAGGCCGGCCAACGTCGGCGTGATCGGCGTGGCGCTCTTTCGCGAACGGCTGCCCGAACCGGTGGCCCAGGCGCCGGCCTATTCCAGCCGCGACCGCAGCGAACGCGAGGCACCCGCCAGCCTGCGCGGCGCCCCTGCCCCGGCGGCCCCCGCAGCGGAATCACTGGCCGATCGCATCATGGGCGGCGCGGACGCATCCGCCTCTGCCGAGGGCTCGCTCAGGAAGCAGCAGGCTGCCCCGATGCCGGCGCCCAAGCTGGGAACCGGCCACGGCGCCCGCGAAAGCTCGGTGGTGTCGCACACCAGCTTCGCGCGCCTGCAGGCCCAGCCCAACGAGGTGATCCGCATCCGTTACGACAGCCGCGAGAACCTGGTTGCCGCCGGTGTGATCCGTGAATCAGTACCGACGATTCCCAGCCCCAATCCTTTCCCGGAATCCCGCAGCTTCTCGTATGTTCCAGATCCCCATTGACGGCGCAACAAGCCGTACACAGTGGGCGACCGTGAGGGCTGATAAAGTGGCGCATGCCCAGTGCGCCCCCGTCCGAAGACGCAGCCGAAGACAGCGACGAATCGCTGATGCTGCGCTATGCGGCCGGCGACATCGCGGCTTTCGATGCGCTTTATGCGCGCCACGAGCTCGGTGTGTGGCGTTATGTGTTTCGCAGCGTGCGGGTGCAGGCGGTGGCCGACGACCTGCTGCAGGACGTGTGGTTTGCCGTGGCCCGCAGCGCGCCCACCTACAAGGTGTCGGCGCGCTTCAAGACCTGGCTGTTCACCATGGCGCACAACCGGTTGATTGATTACTTTCGCACCGCGCGGCACCATGTGAGCATCGACGGCAACGGCGGTGACGACGGTGAGGGCGGCGAGAGCCCCGGCCTGGGCGACACGCTGGCCGCCGATTCGGGCTTCGGCCCCTTGCGCCGGCTGGAGTCCAGCGAGCAGGCGGCGGCCTTGATTGCCGCGGTCGAGCGCCTGCCCCGCGAACAGCGCGAGGCCTTCCTGCTGCAGGCCGAAGCCGGCCTCAGCGTGGACGAGATCGCCGCCGCCACCGGCGTGAATTTCGAGACCGCCAAAAGCCGCCTGCGCTATGCACGAAACAGCCTGCGCCAGCAGCTACAGGAGTTTGCATGACAGAGCCTGACCGCAGCCCGCCCGGCGATGAGCTGATGCAGCGCTACCGCGAAGCCAGCGCGCGGGATGCACGGCGGCCCGGCGCGCACGTGCGGGATGCGGTGCGCGCCCATGCGCAGATGGTGATCGAGGCCGGCAGGCAAACCCCGGCCGCCGGCAGTGGTGCACCCACGCCCCCCGCCGCCAACCAGTCGCGCTGGAAAATCTCCGCCCTGGCCAGCCTGGCGCTGGCCGGCCTGACCGGCCTGCTGGTGCTGCAATTCGACCGCGGCACGGATGAGGAAAAAGACCTGGCCTTCGGCCAGCCCAGCGCGAGCGCACCACCGGCCGCGGCTACCGCTCCATCCACCCCGGCGGCCCCGGCGGCCGCGGACGCTACAGCGCCGCAAGCACCCGCCCCCCAGGCCGACAACCGTAGCGGCAAAGCCAGGCAGGCTGAGAGCCCTCCAGCAGCACCGAAAGCGCCCCCCGCACCCGTCGCACCCGCGGCGAAAAAATCCACAACCCAGCCGTCCCTCAGCGGCTCGACGGCACCCAAGGCGGAAGCCGAAGCTGCGCGGCCGCCCCCGCCAAGCCCGGCGCCTTCACCGGCGGCCCCGCCGCCACCTGCGCCTGAAATCGCCGCGGCACAGGAAAATCGACAGCTCGAGCGGTCTGCACGCCAGGCCGACTCCGCAGTGGGAGGGCTCACCGCCTCCCCGGCACCTGTACCGCAGGCCGCCCCGGCCCCACCTGCCGTCGCAGCAATTCAGCCCCCTGCTCCCGTGGCTGCACCGGCACCCGCTGCGCCTGCGGCGGCTGCACCCGCCGCAGCCGCGCGTGCCGCTGCGGCGCCGCAAGAGAAACGGGAAAGGCAAGGCCCGCCAGAGGCCCTCTTCCTGAAGGAAGCGCCCGGCATACCCAAACTGGCGGGCGCACTGCAGAAGGCGGCGCGCGCGGGCAATCTGCCGCAAGTGGAGCGCTTGCTCCAACAAGGCGCCGCACTCAATGCAGCCGACTCGGCGGGCCGCACGCCCCTGATACTGGCCGCCATGCAGGGACACACGGCCGTGGTCCAGCGCCTGCTGGCGGCGGGCGCGAACCCAGCGCTGATCGACAACGACGGATTGAATGCGCAGCAGCACGCGCGGCGCCTGGGATTTGACGGGATCGCCCATTTGATCGAAGCGGCGCGCTGACCTCGCGGCCAGGCCTGGCCGGGCGCCGGCGGGCGCGGGGTACCATTGCAGCCCGCTTGCCCGCTAATTCTTTTTCACGAACAGGTTCATCCATGGATATAGATCCCCTTGAAGTTGCCAAGGGCGACGACGCCGACGATGCATCTTTCGCGCAGTACCGCAAGCTCAACCAGTTCGTGGCCATCACGATTGCCCTGCTGGCCACCTTCATGGGCATCTGCAAGGTCAAGGACGACAACATCGTCCAGGCGATGCAGCAGGCGCAGGCCAACAAGCTGGACCACTGGAACTTCTACCAGGCGCGCAATATCCGCGAGGAAGTCGCCAAAGGCACGCTGCTGCAACTGCGGCTGGCCGCCCCGTCACAGCCCGCTTCGGAGCAAGCCAATTACCAGAAGGCGATTGCGCAGTACGAACAGCTGGCTGCCGAGCAAGCCCGAAAAAAAGACGAGCTGAAAACACAAGCCGAGCAGGACCAGAAAGACTATGACGCCGCCAATTTTCGTGATGACCAATTCGACCTGGCCGACGCCCTGCTGGCCATCGCCATTTCGCTGCTGGCCGTCACGGCGCTGACCCATTTCTGGTGGCTCTATTTTCTGGCCCTGGTGCCCACAGGCTTTGGCGTAATGATGGGCCTGGCGGGCCTGGCAGGCTGGGGCATTCACCCCGATACGCTGATCCGGCTGCTGTCCTAGCAGCTCAGGACGGCCTTCAATCCCGGGTAAGGCCAGGCTAGGACGCGTAATACAGCACGGCCACGCAGTGGCAGGCCGTGCCGGCCGCCACGAACAGGTGCCAGATGAAGTGCCCGTAGCGCAGCCTGGAATCGGTGGCGAAGAAACCCACGCCCAGGGTATAGAACAGGCCGCCGGCCACCAGCCAGAACAAGCCCCAGCCCGGGATAAGTTCCAGCATCGGCTTGACGGCGATCACGGCAATCCATCCCATCGCGAGGTAGAGCGCCGTGGACACGCGCGGGTAGCGTATGCCCGCGACGGCCTTCACCGCCACGCCGGCCAGCGCCATGGCCCAGACCAGGCCGAACAGCGTCCAGCCCCAGGGCCCGCGCAGCACGCCCAGCGTGAACGGCGTGTAGGTGCCGGCAATCAGCAGGTAGATCGCGCCATGGTCCAGGACCTGGAACACGCTCTTGGCGCGCGCGGCGCGAACCGTCGGCAGCGCGTGGTACAGCATGGAGGTGAAGTACAGCAGCACCATGGTGGCGGCGAACACCGAGGCGCCCGCAATATCGATGGCATCACCCTGCCGCGCGCTGGCCAGCACCAGGAAAGGCGCGGCCGCCAGCGCGGCGAGCAGCGCCACGCCGTGGCTGACGCTGTTGGCGATTTCCTCGCCCAAGCTCTGCTGTCGCTCCTCCGGCAGCGCCACGGCAGCGGCAACACCGCTCATCGTTTAAGCAGCGCCTTCAGCACGTTCTGCACGCGCCTGGCATTGCCGGCGTCGAAGTCGGCCGCCAGCACCTGGGCCGTGTCTTCGCCCCAGGTCTCGGTCGGCGCGGGCGCGTTGCGTTTGGTCAGCAACTGCAGTTGCAGCATGCGGCGCGCGCTGATGTGCTCGGCCGGCGTGGGCAGGTCGGCGGCGATCTCCAGGCGCAGCAACGCTTCGGAAGCGTCCTTGCCCGAAGGCGTGCTGACGGCCTGCACCCAGCGGCTGCGCACCGCCGGCGGCACGGCCTTGCCGAGTTCCTGCGCGCTGGGCAGTTGTTCCGGGTCGCGTTTTTCCCAGGCGCTGAGCAGGTGCGTCAGCACCTCGCCGTGCGCCTGCATGGCGAGCTTTTTCAGGGCCTGGTTGGCCGCTTCAAAGGCTTCGCGCTGGGCGCGGAAGGCGGCATCGCCCAGGCGCGGGCCGCGCTCTTCAAAGGCCGGCCGGTCGCTGCCACGCGGGCCGCGGTCATCACGGCCCAGGCGGGCGTCGCGGCTGTCGCGGTCGGGGCGGTAGGGTTCGAATTTGTTGTCGGTGCTTTGGCGCGGGCCAGCGGGTTTGCCGCCCGGGCGCGTATCCTTGCGGTCGCCGAACTTGCCGCCGCGCCCCGCAGCCGCGGGCTCGGCCTTTTTCATGCCGGGGCGGTCGTCGCCGCGCCGTGCCACAACAGGCTTGGGCGCGGGCTTGGGTGCGGGTGGCGGCTCGGCGGGCGCGCTGGCCGGTTCGCCGGCTTCGGCGAACTCGGCGGCGGCAGCCGCTTCCGCCTCGGCCGCGGGCTCAGCCAGCGCCTCGGGTGCGGCTTCAGCGGCCTCGCCGGCTGGCGCGACAGGTGCGCTCTCGGATGCGGCCAGCGTGGCCTCCACGGAAGGCGTCGATTCGGCGGGCGCAGCAACAGGCGCCGCAGCCACGGGCACCTGGCCGCGCACGATGGCTTCGAGCGCCTTGGCGGCGGCGTGGATCTTCTGCGCATCGCCGCTGGCGGTGGCGGCTTCCACGGCCTTGGAGGCTTCGAGCACCATGCGGTCGTATTCGCCCAGGGCCGCAGCGGCTTTTTCGCGCTCGGCGGTCTTGCGCTGGAAGGCGTCGTCTATGGGCTTGCGGAACGCATCCCACATCTTCTGTTCCTGCTTGCGCTCGATCGGCACGGCCTGCGCCTCGTGCTGCCAGCGCTGCTGCAGCGACTTGACGGCATCTATGCGCAGCTGCGGCTCGGCGCCCAGCACAGCGGCCTCTTCAATCATGGCCTTGCGGCGCGCGATGCTCTCGGCGCGCGCGGCGGTGAGGCCCGCGTCGGCCTGCTCCATGGCAGCCTTCCACACGGGCTGGATTTCGGCAAAAGCCTTTTCGCCCAGGTGGCCGGCCTCGCGCCATTTCTCGACAAAGCCGTTGAGGCTGCGGATGTGGTGCTTCCAGTCGGTGTTGCCCTTGTTGGCTTCGGCCCAGGCCAGCACTTCGTCGATCAGCAGCTTGCGCTCGGCCTTGACGGCCTCGCTTTGCTCTTTCACTTTCTCGAGCCAGGCCTCGACGACTTTGTGGGCTTCGTTGCAGGCGTCGTCGAAACGCTTCCACAGCGCGTGGTTGGGCGTGCCGCCCTGGTCGCTGGTCTTCCACTGCTCGCGCATGGCGCGCAGGGCTTCCTGCTGTTTGCGCCCGCCCAGCGGCTTGGCCACCAGCGCCTCGGCCTTGACGACCAGTTCCTCGCGGATCTGGTCGGCGCGCCAGCGCTGCCAGCCTTCGAGCTCGCCGGCGGCTGTGAGCGCAGCGTGCGCGGCGGACTCGAGCTTGCTGTCGATGTTGCGGATGTTTTCCTTCAGCGCCTGGCGCAGTTCGGCCGCCACCTTGGGCGTGGACTTGCCGTGGCCTTCGGTGACTTCATGCTCAAGCTTGGCCAGCGCGGCCTGCACGACGGCCGAGGATTTTTCGCGCATCTCCTTGAGCACGGCCGGATCGATCTTGGCCTTGGGCGCGCGCGCGGGAGCCTCGCCTTCGGCGGGAGCCTGGCCGCGGGCGGCGCGCAATTCGTCGGCCCACACGGGCACGGCGGGCAAAGGCGCGGCGGTGTCTTCAGCAGCCTTCTGGGCCTGCGCGAGCGCGCCCTGGAAAGCGTCCCACACGGCGAGCAACTGCGCCCGCGATGCGTCAAGCAGCGGCGGGAATTTGGCGTCCACGCTAGCCCAATTGGCGTCTTGCGTGATTTCACCGGCCTGCGACTGCCAATGCGTGACATCGCCGCGCAAGGATTCGAGGGCGGCTTCGGCATCGCGCCATGGTTTGAGCGACAGCACTTCGGTGCGCTGGGCCAGCAGCACGGCGGCTTCGCGCTGCACCTGGGTGCGGTGCTGCAGGTCTTCAATGGTCTTGACGCGCTCGGCCAGCTGCGCCTTGAGGCCGGCCAGCGGCTCCTTGGACAGGGGCGCGCCGGCCTTGGCGGCATCGCGCTGCCAGGCCAGGGCGTCGGCCAGGTTGAGCTTGGGCGCGGCCAGCAGCGCCTGGGCCTTCTCGGCCCATTCGGCGGCGACCGCTTCCTGGCCCTTGCTGCGCTTGATCTCGTCGAGCTTTTCCTTCAGCGGCTTGGCCGCGCCCTTGTCGCGGTTGGCCAGGTCCTTGTAGACCTCGGCCATCTGCTCGGCCGTGGGCTCGGTCGCCAGCCACGTGCGGATGCGCGCGGCGCGATCGCCGGAGGTGGGCGCGGAAAACGCGCCGCCGGTCAAGCCGTCCAGCGGATGGGCTTCGGCCTGCTTGGTGGTGGGCGTTTTCACGGCGGGGGCTTCGGGTTTGGAGGATTTAAACATGGGAGCGCAAGGTCAAAAAAATAGGTGCCGCCGACCACAAGGCGCCCTTGGTGAACGGGAGCTTCGCGGAGCGGCAGCGGGTGTTGGAGTGGATGGAAGGCCGTGCCGCGCAACCTGTGTTGCACATACCAGCCCGGCCCCATAAAAGCTTTATCAATAAAGCACTGGCGCTATTTTCGCCTTTTTTAGGGCATCGCCAAATTCAGCTCCGCGCGGGGCGTCCATTTGGCCTCCGGCGGGATGGTTTTAGCGGCGCCCAGGAACAGCCTTTCAGGCGGCAGGTCGCGCGAGGCGAGGTAGTCTTTGACCGCCACGCCGCGCTGCACGGCCAGCTCGCGCATGGCGTCGTCATTGACCTTGATGTCGGCCAGCAGCAGTTTTTCCATCTCGGGCACGGACAAATCCTTGGCCAGGCCGATCAGGTTGCGCGGCTTGGGCATGTCGGCGCGTTTGTAGACTTCCTTGAGCAAAGCCGGGTATTCGGCCGGGCTGATGCTGACGGCGGCCGAGGTCGTGCCGCCCTCCTTTACGGTGATACGGCGCTTTTCGGCGCGCACCAGGGCATCCAGCCGTTCGCGCTTGAAGCCCTCGCGCTCGGCCTCGACGCTGCTGGTGCCCACCACGGTGAGCCTGAGCGAGGGCCTGTCGGCCAGCGCCTTGGCAACCTTGTCCAGCCCGGCCTTGGCCTCGGGGCCCAGTTCGGCGCTGCCGGCGGCAAAGCCCACGGTGCTGAGCTCGTCCCCGCCGCCGCCGAAGGCGTTGGCCAGCAGGCTGAACGGCGCGGTGATGGCTTTCACGATCACGTTGACGATGACCTTGACGATCACGGGGCCGAGGCTGAACTGCGGGTCGTTGAGCGAACCGCTGATGGGCAGGTCGATGTCGATCACGCCGTTGCGGTCGGCCAGCAGCGCGACGGCCAGCTTGACCGGCAGGCTGGCGGTGGAGCCCGGCACTTTCTCGCCGAAGCTCAGCTGGTTCAGGATGACCTTGTTGGTGGCGGTAAGTTTGCCGTCGGGCTGCACCAGGTAGCTCACGTCGACGCTGAGCTTGCCGCGCTCTATGCCGTAACCCGAGTACTTGACGGAGTACGGCGACAGCGGCGGCAGCTCCAGGTCGCGCACCTTGCCCTTGATGTCCAGCGCCAGCGGCTTGGCCAGCGGGTTGAGCTTGCCGAGGATTTCGAGCGAAGCCGTGCCTTCGGCGCGCCCGCGCAATTCAAGGTCGGCCATGGCGGGCGCCGCTGCCGGCCCAGCGCCGGCCGGGGCCGCGGGTGGCTGCGACGAAAAAGCGCTGAGCTTGCCGGTCAAATCGCTGAGGTCGGCCGAATAATTGGGTTTGACGAAGCGGTCGGAAAACAGCACCTTGCCGTTGATCAGGCTGATGGGGCCGAAGCTCACGGCGGGCGGCAAAGCCGCCGCGGCCTGCGCGCCTTTTGCATCGGCGGCAACTGTTTTCGCTGAGGCAACAGGGGCGGATGCCGGCGCGGTGGCTGCACTCGCCGTGCCGCCTGCCACCGCCGCCTCCTTCGATTTGACCAGGTCCTGCAAGTTGATCCGGCCGTCGGGCATGACGATCACGCGCGCGAAAAAGTCGCTGAGCACCGTTTCCTTGACCTCCACCCGCGTCGCCTTGGCCGGGTCCAGCGCCACATGGAAGCCGCGCAGGTTCAGTGCTTTCCAGGCCAGCAGGTCTTCGCTGGGGGCCAGCGTGTTGGCGCGAAACTCCTCCAGCGACACGTCGCCCGTCACCTGGGCCTGCGGCCCGGCCGGCAGCTGGCGGTAAGCCACCTTGCCCTTGAAGCTGGCATCGGCGCGCAGCAGCTCGATATTGAGGGTATCGGCGAAATAAGGCTCAAAGGCCTGCACCGGCAGCCGGTCGACCAGCAGGCGCCCCTGGGCCTGCAGAGGGGCCAGCCCCAGGCTGCCGTTGAAATCGACCTTGCCGGGCTCGAAGCGGCCGGCCGCCAGGCGCAGCGAGGCGGTCAGGGGCATGGGTTTCGCTGCCTGTGCCCGGGACGCGGGCCTGTCGTCCAGTATCAGCCCGCCCAGCTGGGCCTTGGCGGCCGTGACCTCGAAGGCCACCGGCCTGGCGCCGGCCTTGTCGGAAAACGACATGGCGCCGCCTTCAAGCTGCACATCGCTGATGGCCACGGCCCAGGAGGGCGCGGAGGCGCGGGTGGCCGCATCGGTGGGCGGCGGGGGCGATGGCGGCAAAGCGGCCTTGCCGGGGCCGACCATCCAGCGCTCGTACATCCAGCGCTTGTCGCTGTCGCGGTCGACCAGGGCTTTGGGCTGGGTCAGCTGCAGCCTGCCGGCCTTGAAGCTCTGGCCGGTCACGTCGATGTCCACCTGTGCCAGGTCCACACGCTTGATCGACACCAGCGAGACCTTGCCCTGGGCCAGTTGCACCTCGCTGACCGCGACCTGCGGCGCCGTGAGCCGCAGCAGCTGGGGCTTGTCGCCGCTCGCCCCCTGCCAGTGAATGCCCAGCTCGGCGTCTAGCTGGCCGTTCAGCGCCGGCAGCAGGAACTGGCCCACGTATTTGGCCGCCATGCCCAGCGGCCAGGCCGTCACCTGGGCGGTGAGTTCGGCGGCCTGGTCGGTGGCGCTGCCCTTGAAAGTCAGCAGCGCCGGGACGGCCGGAGCCTGCGGCGCGGCGGGCCTGGCGCCGGCTTTGGAGGGCGCGGGCACAGGGGCGGCAGGCGGCTCAAGCCCCACCGAGCCGTCGAATTGCAGCGGTGCGCCGGCCGAAAAAGGCATGGCGATGGCCGTGGCGTTGAGCACCAGGCCGCCCATGCGGATGTCGGCCGGCGAGGCCAGGGTTTCGTCCAGCCAGTTCACGCTGCCCGCGCGCACGGCCACACGGGCTACCTGCACCTTCCAGGGGGCGCTTGCCGGCGCTTTGGCCGAAGCGCCCGGATTTGCCGGCTTGCTGGCGTTGCCTGCGGGAACCTTTACGAAACCTTGAGTGTCTGCTTCACTTTTTGTAGCAGTCGTGGCGGCGGGCGGTAACAGGTTGAGCCGCCCCGCCCGGTCGCGGATGACGGACAGCACGGGCGCACTCAATTCGACCGCTTCAAGCTTGACGAATTGCTCCAGCGGGCGCACGTCGGCCATCGTCACCTGCAACCGCTCAAACGCGAGCAGGTCGGGCCGGGACGCCGGTGGAACATCGCCGCCATCACGTTTGCCCGCCGATTTGCGGCCGGGGGCCGGGGCGGGAACAGCGGCCGGCGCCTGCCCCGCCACCTGCAGGCGCACCTTTTCCGCCGTCACCGTGCCGGAGATGCGCACCACCGTGGCCGGCGTCTGCTCGAACGCCACTTTGGCGTCGGCATGCAGCACGGCACTCTGCAATTTGAAGGGCAGGCTCGCCGGCCAGTAGGCCAGGTAGGGGTTCAGGTCAAAGCCGCGCAGAGTCAAGGTGGCGTCGGTTTTATGGGTCTGGGCAAAGGGCGTGCCCTCGGCGGCGGTGTCAAAACTGCTGCCGTTGAGCTTGAAGGCCAGGTGCGGCGAGGTCTTGATCTCGCGCTGGGACTTGAGGTTGCTCAGGAAGGGCACGGAGAGGTTCAGCTCGCGCAGCGCATGGGTCTTGCCGACGGACTGGTCGCTAAAGTCCAGGCGCCCGCCGCTCAGCACGATGTTGTAGACCGCAAAGCGTGGCGGATCCCCGGCCGGCTGGTCCGCCGGCGTCTTCAGGCGCTCCAGGATGTCGTCGATGTCATAGCGGCCCTCGCCTTTGTGGGTCAGAAAAGCCACGGGTTCGTCGACCTGCACGGCGTCGGCCACCGGCGCCAGGCGCAGCAGGGACTCCAGTTCGGCGTCTATATATATGCGCTTGATGGAAAGCTGGGGATTTTCCTGGGGAACTCCGGCAGCGCCGGCCTTGGCGATGGCCAGGTCGCGCAGGGTGAGTTCGAGCGACCAGGGCTTGAAATCGACCGCGCCCACGGTGACCTGCCGGCCCAGTTTTTCAGAGGCGATCTTCTCGAGCTGCGACTTCAGAAGGGTGGGCACGGCCGCATAGGCCAGCGCCCAGAGCAGCAGCAGCGCGCCAAGCGCCCAGGCGGCACGTCGCCGCCACAGGGGCGAGCGGGCCAGGCCGGCAGCCCGTGCCGGCAGGGTTTTTGCGGTGTTCCGCCATTCGATTTCGCGCCATTTATTCTTCAAGTCAGGGATTGCCATAGGCGACGAGTTTTTAACGCCGGCGCCAATCGGTCAATGACTTATTTGAAAAAGACGGTCACCCGAAAGGGCATAGCCCCCCCAAAAGAAAAACCCCGGGCAGTGAGACCGACCGGGGTTGACGGCGGGCGTTTATGCTCATGCCGTCGGGTTTCCGCAAAAGAGAGATGAATCGTCTCCAGTGCGATGAAAGCAAGTGATTGCTTCCAGATTTTCCGGGGTTGGTTACCCGGTTGGATGCGTGAATGAACACGCAATTGCAGGTTAAACCTCCAGCGCCGGGCAGGCAAGACCATCTTTTCAATCACAGGGACCGGAGTGATTGGCGCTGCCTTTGTCCGGCCCGAAAGACGCCTGAATCACCCCAACAGTCCCACATGGACCATCGAAAACCGCCTACAGCCGGACCCGCGATCCGCTGATCCGGTATTTTTCACGCCGAATTTAACTTAGAGCTTGGTCTCAAAAAGAGGCCGTAACTACCTTGATTCAGGCGGATTCTGCCGAGAATCAAGGTTTTTATTTGCTTAATTGATATAAGAAATTAATCTCTTATTATTGACAGGTTATTTAACGACCCCATAGAATCCCGCCAGTCCCACAGAAACCTAGGGACAACCCGAATCTCCGCTGCCCCATTCATCAAAGAAGCCGGCAACGTCAAACAGGGGTCAACACCCACAAGGCATGCCTTGGTTTGATGGCGACCCAATCAAAGCCTGCTTGGCCTCTCAAGGGCCTGCAAGCGTAGAAAGGAGTGCTATGACAGCGCTAGGACAATTCGGCCTTGAGGCGCACTTGAAAAGTGTACAGAGCGGTATTTCAACCATCGCCGATGACATCGCCCAGGGCTTTTTCGAGATCACCCACAACAGCTTCGCCCTCCTGGGCCTGGCGGTCGTGTTCGCGGTGATCACACTGACGGCCCGGCCCGACTTGCGTCAGGCCGGTGAATTCAAGCTCATGACCTGGCTGCAGCAACGCCAGGAAGCGGCCATCGGTTTTACCGAGCCCGCCGCCATTGAGCGTGCCACGGCATCCAATCCCAAAGACCTGCCGGCCCAGCAGGCGGCGGTGGCCTACTGGCTGAGCAAGAAATACGGCGTGGCGCCCGAGCCTTTGAGCGTGCTGGTGGCCGAGGCCTTCGAGATCGGCCAGAAGGCCAAGCTCGACCCCACCCTGATCCTGGCCATCATGGCGATCGAGTCCGGCTTCAACCCGTTCGCGCAAAGCCCCGTGGGCGCCCAGGGCTTGATGCAGGTCATGACCAAGGTGCACCACGACAAATACGACAACTTCGGCGGCAAGCTGGCGGCCTTCGACCCGGTGACCAACCTGCGCGTCGGCGTCAAGGTGCTGCAGGAATGCATCGCCCGCGCCGGATCCGTGGAAGGCGGCCTCAAATACTATGTGGGCGCCGCCAATATGGAAGACGACGGCGGCTACGCCGGCAAGGTGATGGGGGAGCACGCCCGCCTGCTGGCCGTGGTGGCCTCCGCGTCCAAGCGCGGCAAGCCCTCGCCTTTCTTTGCCGAGCCCGGCACTTCGCGCCCGGTCCCGGCCTCCCTGCCCGGCAAGTCCGAGACGCCGGCCTCCGAGGGCAAGACGCCCGAGAAAGTGGCGCTGTTGAGCCAGTCCTGATCCCCGCCGGCGCGGCCTCCAGGCCCGCCGCTTGCACCGCAAAGCCGGGCCGCCGCCAGCGCCCGGCTTTTTGCTTTCCGGGCCACGGGTATGGGACGGGCTGCCACGGATTTCAGGCGCTCTCAGTTACACTAGCCGGGTGCGCAACTGGCGATAGGCTCAAGGTTTTCGCAACCATTGGAGCTGACGTGGGACACCACTGGGAAGCGCACCGCTGACAGCCGTTGGGCCTCAGCGTTCAGCCGTTCGCCTGGGCAGCCCTTGTTTCATTTAGAGCCGCGGCTCATATGAATAGCAGGGACCACGTCTTTAAGGACTGCCATGTACCACCGCAATATCCTGGTCGAACAGACCGATCCCGAAATCTTTGCCGCCATCCAGGCCGAAAACGCCCGGCAAGAGCAGCATATCGAGCTGATCGCCAGCGAAAACTACGCCTCGCCCGCCGTCATGGCCGCGCAGGGATCGCAGCTCACCAACAAATACGCCGAAGGTTATCCCGGCCGCCGCTACTACGGCGGCTGCGAACATGTGGACGTGGCCGAGCAACTGGCCATCGACCGTGTCAAGGCCATCTTCGGCGCCGAAGCCGCCAACGTGCAGGCGCATTGCGGCGCATCGGCCAACGAGGCCGTGTTCCTGGCCTTCCTCAAGCCCGGCGACACCATCATGGGCATGAGCCTAGCCGAAGGCGGCCACCTGACGCACGGCATGGCCCTGAACATGAGCGGCAAGTGGTTCAACGTCGTGTCCTACGGCCTGAACGACAAGGAAGAAATCGACTACGACGCCATGGAGCGCAAGGCCCTTGAGACCAAACCCAAGCTGATCATCGCGGGCGCCTCGGCTTACAGCCTGCGCATCGACTTCGAGCGCTTCGCCAAGGTGGCCAAAGCCGTCGGAGCGATCTTCATGGTCGACATCGCCCATTACGCCGGCCTGGTGGCCGCGGGCGTGTACCCCAACCCGGTGCCGCATGCCGACATCGTCACCTCGACCACGCACAAAAGCCTGCGCGGCCCGCGCGGCGGCATCATCCTGATGAAGGCCGAGCACGAAAAAGCCATCAACAGCGCGATCTTCCCCGGCCTGCAGGGCGGCCCGCTGATGCACGTGATCGCGGCCAAGGCCGTGGCTTTCAAGGAGGCCATGACGCCTGAGTTCAAGGCTTACCAGCAGCAGGTCGTGAAAAACGCGCAGATCGTCGCCGACACCCTGACGCAGCGCGGCCTGCGCATCGTCAGCGGGCGCACCGAAAGCCACGTCATGCTGGTCGACCTGCGCGCCAAGGGCATTACCGGCAAGGAAGCCGAAGCAGTGCTGGGCAGCGCCCACATGACGATCAACAAGAACGCCATCCCGAACGACCCGGAAAAGCCCATGGTCACCAGCGGCGTGCGCATTGGCACCCCGGCCATGACGACCCGCGGCTTCAAGGACGAGGAAGCCCGCGCCACGGCCCACCTGATCGCCGACGTGCTCGACAACCCGCGCGACGCGGCCACCCTGGAAGCAGTCCGCGCCAAGGTTCACGCCCTGACCAGCCGCTTCCCTGTGTACCGTTAACCATGGCGGACGGCGCGGGCACCATGGTTTTCATCGCTGCCCCTTCCGTCCTCAATGGGCCAAAGACCAATCGATGCTTTTAAGTTCAGGTCAACACCCATGAAATGCCCTTTCTGCGGCCACCTCGAAACCCAGGTTGTCGAAACCCGGGTGGCGGAAGACGCCGACTTCATACGCCGGCGCCGCCAGTGCGGCGCATGCGAAAAGCGCTTCACCACCTACGAGCGGCCCGACGTCACCTTCCCGTCCATCGTCAAGAAGGACGGCCGGCGCATCGAGTACAAGCGCAGCAAGATCCTGGGCTCCATGAACCTGGCGCTGCGCAAGCGCCCCGTCAGTACCGAGCAGATCGACTCGGCCATCGAACGCATCGAGGAAAAACTGCTGAGCCTGGGGGTGCGCGAGGTGGCCTCCAACCGCCTGGGCGAGCTGGTCATGCGCGAACTCAAGAAACTCGACAAAGTGGCTTATGTCCGCTTTGCCAGCGTCTACCGCAGCTTTGAGGATATTGACGAGTTCAAGACCCTGGTGGATGAGGTCAGGCGCTAAAGCGCCGGACGCGCTGACCGTTCGTCACGCAGACCTGACCGGGCGTCGAATACAGGAGGCGGGACCGGCGAGGCATGCTCACAATTGCGCATGTTCGAAAATCTATCGATCGCCGGCCCTGCCACCTTCCGCCCCCAACCGCCCTGGCGTGTCATGCGGCGAATCCAGCATGGATTCACCCTGATTGAGGTGCTGGTGGTGATAGCCATCATCGGAATCCTGACGGTCCTCGCAACGCCCTCCTTCATGGGCCTGCTTGCCAACGCCAATATCACCCGCGCCACCAACGGGTTTATCTCGGATACCCGCTACGCCCGCGGTGAAGCCATGCGGCGCGGGAAAAGCGTGACGATCTGCAGGACCGCCAACTACACCGCGGCAAGCCCGACATGCTCCACCGGTAACGGCGCGACCGTCGGCGGCTGGATGCAGGGATGGGTGGTGTTCGTTGACAGCAATGGCAACGGCAGCTTCGATGCCGCGACCGACATCGTGCTACGCGCCCAGGAGCCCATGGCCGGCGTCAGCGATTTTTTCGCGGTCGGCGTCTCCACTCCGACGGCTGTCGCCACGGGCAACGGCATCATCTATGACGGCACCGGCCGCGCCATAGGCCAGTCGGGCCGATGGCTGGTGCATGCCTCGGGCTCGTTCGCCACCAACGCTTACTACACCCGTACCCTGTGCATGAACGCAGTGGGCAGGGTCAAAGTCCAGACGGGGGACGTCGCATGCTAGGCCTCACCAGAAAAGCACCTCCTTCACGCAAGGGGCAGCGAGGCTCCTCGCTGCTGGAGGTCCTGATTTCCATATTGCTCATGTCCTTTGGCATGCTGGCACTCGCCGGCATGCAGGCCTATTCGGTCGCGGCGCAGAAAAACGCGGCCAACCGCGCCATCGCCAGCGCCCTGGCCACGGAACTGGCGGAAGTCATCAGGCTCAACCCGACCGGACTTTCAGGCGGCAACTATGACGTGGCGCTGATGACCACCAGCAGTCCTCCCGCCCTCGCGCCCTGCGCCTTTCCCAACTGCACAACCCCTGCGACACTGGCTGCCGCGGACCTGACGGCCTTCCAGAGCCGGGTTCGTGCGTTGCTGCCCCAGGGCGGCGTCGAGCTGGCCCGGCCCGGTGCCAGCGCAACCCAGGCCAACATCTGGATTCTCTGGGAAGAAGCCGGCGTGCTGGACAACTCCCGCAAGGTCGCCGGCGTCGACCAGTCCGCCGAATCGACGTCCGACAACTGCTCGGCCACCGCCAAAGCCCTGCCAACACTGCCACGCTGCTTTTACATGAAGGTGCAGTTATGACTTCGCCCGCAAAAAGCTGCCCGCGGCAGCGTCCTCGCATGCCCGCGGCAAAGTCCGCAGCAAGGCAGCAGTCAGGCTTCACCCTGATCGAACTGCTGATCTCCATGACACTGGGCATGGTGATCATCGGCGCGCTGGTGGTCATGTATCTCTCCGGCAGCACGGCCACGCGCAACGCGCAGGCCCAGGGCCAGATGAACGAGGACGCCCAGATGGCCCTCGGCGTCTTTACGCAGGAACTGCGCCAGGCGGGGTACAACCCCACGCGCACCGGCGGCGTCAAGAACGACCTGGGCCTGGGCGGCTGGAACCTGTACGCCTGCAACACGGGCTTCACGGATCCCACCGTTGCCGCCATGAGCGCCTTGAGCTGCGCAGGATCCGGTGGTTTTTCCCTGGCCGTGGCCTACGAGGCAGACCTCAACAGCGGGAAAAACACCTCCGGCGGCCTGCCGATGGACTGTATCGGCAACGGCGTGGGCGCCGCGGGCGCTCCTTTCTACATCATGCAGTCGCGCATCGCCATCACGAACAACACGCTGACCTGCCGCGGAAGCGGCAACCTGGCGCAATCGCAGGTGCTGGCCGAAAACATTGAAAGCGCGACGGTGAATTTCGCGGTGGCCGAGCCCGCCGTCCCCAACAGCCAGAATGTGCGCGGTTACCTGAGCGCCTCCGGCATCACCACCCCCACGGATGTGGGCCTGGCGGCCCTGCCCCTGCTGGACCGCTGGAACAAGGTGGTTGCGGCGCAAGTCTGCGTGGTGGTCAAGAGCGAAGACCGCGTGCTGGGGGACCTGGGTACTTCGAGCACAAAGCCCAGCTATCAAAATTGCGCCGGCACCGACGTCGACATCACCGACGGCAAGCTGCGCCGCGCCTATCGCACCACGGTGCTGTTGCGCAACCATGGAGTGGGTTATGTCAATCCCTGAACCACGCCAAACCGCGAAGACGAAGATGCACGGGCAGCAGGGCGTCGTGCTGATTGTGGCCCTCATCATGCTGATGATTCTTTCGGTCCTGGCCAGCATCTCGATTCGCGGCGCCTCGTCGACCGAGCAAGTGGCCAACCAGAGCCGCCAGCAGGCGCTGGCCCGGCAGACCGCCGAAACAGCCCTGCGCTTCTGCGAACAGCAGGTGCAGCTCTACGCCGCCAACCCCGCCACCGGCTTTGCGCCCGAGGCGGCCCCCGTCGGCGCCGGGACGCCCTACTCCTGGGCCACCATGGCCAACTGGGACGCCGCGACACCGGTGGCCAGCCTCAAGACAGTCACGGTCACCTCGTCCGGCGACGCGGGAACCAAGCTGTATTTCACCCGCCAGCCCGAGTGCATGTCGCAGTACCTGACCCCTGCCGACACCAAAGTTTTTGTCACGACGGCCAGAGGCTTCGGCCCTGAAGTCGCCGCGAAAGATGGAAGCACACCCCAAGGCACCGAGGTGTGGCTCCAATCCGTAATCACCATGAAATGATGCTCGACCCGAGCATGAAAGGCCTGGCCATGAAATTTTCCATTTTGCGCGGCGTTGCGTTTTACGCGGCCGCGTTGATCACGGCGGACAGTGCGTTCGCGGTCGTCGCGCAGGAGCCGCTGCTGTCCAGAACCGTGAACGTCCGGCCTAACATCGCGTTGGTGCTCGATACCTCGGGCTCCATGGACTGGGAATGCGTCTATGCCAAACATGTCAGCGCCGCGATGCTGGCTGAGTCCCCGGGCTCCACCAGCATCCCGGGCTTCCACGCGGATTGCATTAGCAGCGCCGACCCCCGTCAAAGCTCCCCTGTCAACAACCTGCTGTTTTACAACCCCAAAAAGGTCTATGGACCAGGTTATGTCGGAGGTGTTCTCCAGGCCAATGCGGCCGTGGGCAACTCCTCGGTCGTGACCATGTTCCTGCCTAAAGCAGGCAAGGATCCCACGACCTACACCACGTCCAATGCCATCAAGAACACGGCGGACTACGACAGCTATGAAGTGACGACCAGCAAGTTCAAGCTGAATGGGTCCAACACCTCCGGCAGCGGCAGCACCAACCCGTTTGGTCCGCACGGCGGCACCCGCACGGACTGCGCTGGTGCAACCTGCACGTTCAACGAGGAACGCCAGAACATCGCGAACTGGCGTGCCTACCACATAGATCGCCTCAGTTCGGCAAAAACAGGGTTGTCCGGGGCATTCGCAAGCCAAGCCGACAATTTTCGACTGGCCTACACAGACATAGACCCCCTAAACAACCTCAGTTCCATGAAGGACTTTGGCCTGGCCAAAAGTGCATTTTATTCGTGGCTTGATGCGCGCGTAGCCACCGGGGGCACGCCGCTGCGCGGCGCGCTTGACAAGGCCGGGAAGTACTACCAGAACAATGCCAACAATGGGCCCTGGGGATCCAAGCCCTGGGCCCCCCCCGCTGGCGAAACCGCAACCAGCCATTTATCCTGCCGTCGTTCATTCACCCTGTTGATCACCGATGGTTTTTACACGGATGCCGCCCCTGCAGGCATAGGTAATGTCGACGCGACCGTGGGACCAGCATATACCCATGCTCTGGATAACAGCAAAACATACCAGTACAAACCGACCGAAAAAACCGACGCACGAACCAAAGGCAAACCAGACAGAGTCAGTGGGACGGGTGGCGTTGCCGACACGCTGGCGGATATTGCCCTGAAGTACTGGGTCACCGATCTCCGTCCCGATTTGCCGAACGACCTTGGGAAAGGCACTTCCTCCGACCCCCCATTCTGGCAAAACATGACCAGCTATATGGTCAGCTTTGGCGCCCCGGGCAAAATGACGGATGCGGAGGTAACCAGTGCCAAGGCCGGCACCCTTGCCTGGGCCGACCCTGTACTCAATACCGTCACGACGATCGACGACATGCGCCACGCGGCCCACAACGGCGGTGGCGATTTCCTCACGGTAACCGACGCGGCCCAATTCACAACGGACCTGGGTAATGTCATTGGCAGTATCGCCAGCCAGCAGTTTTCACAAGCCGGTGTGGCGGCATCCGCCACGGATCTGGTCGCGGGCACCAAGAAATTTATCCCTTACTATACTAGCGGCACATGGTGGGGCAACCTGCAAATGAAAGATTTGACCAGCGGCTCCGTAGTTTGGCAGGTCGTCGCCACCGACGGCAACGGCCAGCCAACAGGCGTTACCACGCTGCCCGTACCAGCATCCCGGAAGATTTTCGTCTGGACCGACGCAACCAAGCAAGGCCTCGACTTCACCTATGCCAACATCACCACGGCGGCCAACAGCCTGAAGGGCACCAATACCAACATGCAGATGAGCAATGCGGTGACCTCCGACATGATCGACTACCTGCGTGGCGTGCGGACCAAGGAAGGTGCCGGCATGAGAAAACGTCCAACGGTTCTCGGTGACCTCGTCAATTCGACACCCGCTTACATCAGGAACAACACCAATCCCCAGTTTGAGCTGCTTCCAGTATCTACCCCAGGCTTGACCACCTATGCCGCCTACATGGCCAGCAAGGCGGCCCGCACCGAAGGTGTGGTGTTTGTGGGGGCCAATGACGGCATGGTGCATGCATTTGGAGAAGGCTACGGCTCAAGCATCGGCGGCCGGGAGGTCTTTGGCTATATTCCACGGTCTGCACTTGGAAAGCTCGAAGCCCTGACCGATAGCGGCTATCCCTATGCCCACACTTACATGGTGGACGGCCCGATGATGGAGGTCGACGCCTATTTAACAACCCCCAATCTGACCGGCGGAGGCACGTCCACAGGATGGCGCAACCTGGTCGTGGGTACCGCTGGCGCTGGCGCCAAGTCGGTCTTCGCGCTGAATGCCACCGACGCTCTCAATATGAATGGCAAGGCGATCTTGTGGGAGGTCAATGCGGACCCAGCATTTCCTGTGATGCCGGGAAACTCCACGACTTCGTTCGCAGAACTGGGCAATGTCCTGACTAAAGCCCAGAGTGGCATCACGGTTAGCGGCGACTGGGTGACCATCTTCGGCAACGGCTACGACAGTAAATCCGGGAAAGCCAGCCTCTTCGTCGTTGAGACCGGCACCGGCAAACTGCTCAAGGAAATCCAGACCGACAACACGACCGGCAACGGGCTGGGAGGTGTGCGCGTGGTTTACAACGACAAACGGCAGATTATCGGCGTCTATGCGGGCGACCTGAAAGGCCGGTTGTGGAAATTCGACCTGAGCGGTGCTACCTCCTCCGCTTGGGGCGTTGGCAACGGCGGTGTTGCGCTGTTCACCGCGCTCAGCGGTGTAACACCTTTGCCCATTACAGCCGCACCGGCTGTCGTTGAGCGGACTGACCAACCTAGTTTCAAGCCCAGCTATATAGTGATCGTGGGTACCGGCAAGTTGTTTGAGGCGGGTGACACTTCCATAACAACGCCGATTCAGCAAGTCTATGGCCTGTGGGACCGGAAGCCATTCGGCTCCACGGGTACCGATTCCATTACTGACTCGCAACTCGAAGGTATTAAACAGACCGACGCTACAGGGGGTACCGATCCAAGCACCGGCGAGACAATCAATGGCGGCGGCGCTACTTCCGTCGGCGGGATCAGTTTTGTCAATCCGGCAGTCACCACCCTTGACTGGTCCACTCGTCGGGGCTGGAAGCTGGCTCAAGATACATTGACCGGTGAACGCGCCATCTCAGAGATCAACATAGTAGACGAAATAGTCAAAATCGATACGGTTGCCCCCCAAAGCAGCGCATCGAGCTGCCTGGCCTCAACAAGCAAAGGAGAGACCTACGCGATCAATCCATTCACTGCGACTTGCCGTGTGGGCGGCACGCTGGACACAAATGGCGATAAACAGATTGACGGGAAGGACGCGAACGTCTGCGTCTTCAGCACACCTGCTGATGGCGTCGACGTTGTCCTCATTATCCGGAACTCGCTGGGCGAAGACACCGGCCTCCGAAGCATTCAGACTGCAAGCGGCTCTATCACGATTCGCACCAAGGGCGCGCCCCCGCCCCAGGACTGCACCAACCCGGCCTATGCGGTAGCCCATGTTGCTGAATGCGGCAGCTGCGCCGACGCGGCTTATGCTGCGGCCCATACAAGCGAATGCACGACGGCCAACTGCAGCAGCGCCGCCTACCGGGCGGCCCACCCCGGCGAATGCCCAGGCGCTGTCCTGAACCGCTCATGGCGCCAGCTCTTCCCGCGCGCCAACTGAAATCAGGCTTGAAAATCGCTGCTTTTACCAAGAGAATCACTCATGATGTCCAAATCGAAAAAAAACGACGGCTCGGCGGGCTTTACGCTGATTGAGCTGATGGTCGTGGTGGCGATCATCGGCGTGCTGGCCGCGATCGCCATACCGTCCTACCAGAGCTATATCGCGCGCGGCAACCGCGCCGCGGCGCGAGCGGCGCTTTCGCAGGCCGCCCAGTACATGCAGCGTTTCTACGCGGCCAACGACCGCTACGACGCCGACCGCACCGGTTCCCAGACCATCTGGGCCACCCTGCCGCCTTCCTTCATGAAGGCGCCCGCCGACGGCACCCAGCTCTATGAAATTTCCAACACCGGCGGCAATTCCAGCAGCGCCACCGCGAGCACGTTCACGCTTATCATGCGTCCTTTGACCACAGCCAGCATGGCGAATGACAAATGCGGCGGATTCACCCTGACGCAGGCGGGTGTCAAAGGCGTCACGGTCGCAGGCGCGACCACCGCTTTGATCGCGGAATGCTGGCGTTAAAACCATAGGCCCGTCCCTGATGTGGCCGCAGCGGGAAACCATGCAGCAGCCCATCCAGACAGCCTCTACCCTCGAATTCATCCAGGCTGCCCTGCAGGCCGCGGCCAACGCGCCCCTCAGCGCAGCGCCCAACCCACGCATTGGCTGTGTCCTGGTCTCCGCCGCCGGGCAAACCATAGGCCTTGGCCACACGCAGCAGGCCGGCGGCCCCCACGCGGAAATCATGGCCCTGCGCGATGCCGCGGCCCGGGGCCAATCCACCGAAGGCGCCGCCGCCTATGTCACGCTGGAGCCCTGTTCCCACCACGGGCGCACAGGCCCCTGCTGCGACGCCCTGATTGCCGCGGGTATCAAAAAAGTCGTCGCCTCTATGGCGGACCCCAATCCCCGGGTTTCCGGCCAGGGCTTTGAGCGCCTGCGCGCGGCCGGCATAGCGGTCGACGTGGGCGCCGGCGCCGCGCAGGCCAAAGAACTCAACATCGGCTTTTTCAGCCGCATGGTCCGCAAGACCCCCTGGGTCCGCATGAAGATCGCCGCATCGCTGGACGGCGCCACCGCCCTGGACAACGGCCGGAGCCAATGGATCACCTCGCCCGAAGCGCGGGCCGACGGCCATGCCTGGCGCGCGCGGGCCGGCGCCGTGCTGACGGGCATAGGCACCGTGCTCCAGGACAACCCCAGGCTGGACGTCAGGCTGGTGGAAACACTTCGGCAACCCTTTCGGGTGATCGTCGACAGCCTGCTCCAGACGCCGGTGGATGCGAAAATTTTCGAGGCCGGCGGCCCGGTGTGGATTTACACCGCCGTCCAGGGCGCCCCTCAGGAGGCCGCCCTGCTCGCCAGAGGCGCCACGGTCACCTGCCTGCCCGGCGCCCGTGGCAAGGTGGATCTGGCGGCCATGCTGAAAGACCTGGCGCTGCGCGAGATCAACGAACTGCATGTCGAAGCTGGCAGCAAGCTCAACGGCTCCCTGGTCCGCGAAGGGCTGGTCGACGAGTTCCTGGTCTACCTCGCGCCCAAGCTGCTCGGCGCCGGCCTGGGCATGGCGTCCTTTGGGCCCCTGGAGCAACTTTCCGACGCGGTGCCCCTGCAATTCCAGTCCGTCGAGAGGATAGGCCCCGACCTGCGCGTGCTGGCCCGCGGCGTTGGCCGGGACCAGTTCTAGACGGTTTTTTACCTGCGCCGGGCCTGGCCTGGGCCGCATTTACAGGGCAATAGTGGCCTTTCCCCACGTCCGGGCCGGATTCCCTGCGAAAATAGCGCATGTTTACCGGAATCATTACCGGCTTGGGGCGCATCGTCGCCATCCAAAGCCTGGGCAGCTCTTCAGACCACGGCAAGCGCCTCACCATCGAGACGCCTGCGGGTTACCTTGACGACGTGGGCCTGGGCGACAGCATCGCCCTCAACGGCGCCTGCATGACGGCCACCTCGCTGGACCTCGCCCTCAACCGCTTCACCATCGACATCTCCGCCGAATCCCTGGCCAAAACCACAGGCCTCGCCGAAACCGGCCCCATCAACCTCGAAAAAGCCCTGCGCGCCCACGATCGCCTGGGCGGCCACATCGTTTCGGGCCACGTCGACGGCATAGGCCGCGTCACGCATTTCGCCGAGGTCGGCGAAAGCTGGGAACTGCGCATACTGGCCCCGCGCGAACTCGGAAAATACCTGGCCTACAAGGGCTCCATCACCGTCAACGGCGTGAGCCTGACCGTCAACCGGGTCACCGACCTGGCGGGCGATGAGGGAGGCACGGAGCTCAGCATCAACCTGATCCCGCACACCGTGCAGAACACCGCCCTGGGCCAACTGGCCGCCGGCTCCCGCGTCAACCTCGAAATCGACCTGATCGCGCGCTACGTCGAGCGCATGCTGGGCGACACCCACAACAACATCCTAAAAAAGCCCTGAACCATGAGCACTGCCATTTCCCCCGTTGCAGACATCGTCGCCGACATGCGCGCCGGCCGCATGGTCATTCTGATCGACGAGGAAGACCGCGAAAACGAGGGCGACCTGGTGCTCGCGGCCGACCACGTCACGCCCGAGGCCATCAACTTCATGGCGCGCTTCGGCCGCGGCCTGATCTGCCTGACCCTGACCCGCGAGCGCTGCGAACTGCTGCAACTGCCGCCCATGGCGACCCGCAACGGCACCAAGCATTCCACGGCCTTCACCGTCTCAATCGAGGCCGCCGAAGGCGTGACCACCGGCATTTCCGCGGCCGACCGCGCCCGCACCGTGCAAGCCGCCGTCGCCAAAGACGCCACCGTCAGCGACCTGGTGCAGCCCGGCCACATCTTTCCGCTGCAGGCGGTGGACGGCGGCGTGCTGATGCGCGCCGGCCATACCGAAGCCGGCTGCGACCTGGCCGGCATGGCCGGCTGCTCGCCGGCCGCCGTGATCTGCGAAATCATGAAGGACGACGGCACCATGGCCCGCCTGCCCGACCTGCTGCTGTTCGCGGCCGAGCACGGCCTGAAGATAGGCACCATCGCCGACCTGATCGAGCACCGCAGCCGCAACGACTCCCTGGTCGAAAAAATCGGCTGCCGCACGCTGAAAACCGCTTTCGGCGAGTTCACCGCCCACGCCTTTCGCGACAAGCCCAGCCAGGGCTTGCACCTGGCCCTCGTCAAAGGCGAATGGTCCGCCGATGACGTTGTGGCCGCGCGTGTCCACGAGCCGCTGTCGGTGCTGGACGTGCTGGAAACCGGCCGCCCCATGCATTCCTGGAGCCTGGACCAGAGCCTCAAGCACATCGCCGACGAAGGCCGCGGCGTGGCCGTGCTGCTCAACTGCGGTGAAAGCGCCGCGCAGTTGCTGGCCCAGTTTGAAGGCACGGCGCGCGCCAGCCAGGCCCCCGAGCGCGGCCGCATGGACCTGCGCACCTACGGCGTGGGCGCGCAGATCCTGCGCGAATGCGGCGTGCACCGCATGAACCTCATGGGCAACCCGCGCCGCATGCCCAGCATGACGGGCTACGGCCTGGAGATCGTCGGCTACATCACCCGGGACTGACGTTTGCGTCACCTCGCCTGAAATTCATAAATCAATCAAAAGGGAATCACCGTGTTTGGAGCAGAAAAAGGGACGGCCGACAAGCTGGACGGCAGAAAACTTTCCATCGGCATCGTGCAGGCGCGCTTCAATGAAAGCATCACCAACGCCCTGGCCGAGGCCTGCAAGCACGAGCTCGCCGCCCTGGGCGTGCTCGAAGACAACATCCGGCACGTCCTGGTGCCCGGCGCGCTCGAGGTGCCCTGCGCCTTGCAGGCGCTGGCCGAAAGCGACAAGTACGACGCGCTGATCGCGCTGGGCTGCATCATCCGCGGCGAAACCTACCACTTCGAGCTGGTGGCCAACGAAAGCGGCTCCGCCGTCACGCGCCTGGCGCTGGACTACCAGCTGCCCATCGCCAACGCCATCCTGACGACCGAGAACCTCGCCCAGGCCCAGGCCCGGCAGGTCGAAAAAGGCCGCGATGCCGCCCGCGTCGCCGTCGAAATGGCCAACCTGATCAATGAAATTGCCTGAGCGCCTGCTCCCACCTTTAACCCTGACTGGCATTTTTCATGGCTGATCCCATCATCAAACCCAAACGCCCGCCGCAGACCCGTACCGGCCTGACCGACACCGGCGTCAAAAAAGCCGCCGACAAATCGGCGCGCACCCGCGCGCGCGAATTCGCCCTGCAGGCCCTTTATCAGCACCTGGTCGGCCGCAACGAGGCCGACTCCATCGATGCCTTCACCCGCGACCTGGTGGGCTTTCACAAAGCCGATTCGGCCCACTACGACGCCCTGCTGCACGGCTGCATCGCGGACGCGAAATCGCTGGACGCCGGCATCACCCCGCTGCTGGACCGGCCCATGGCCGAGATCTCGCCGATCGAGCATGCGGTGCTCTGGATAGGCGCCTACGAGTTCACCCACTGCCTCGATGTGCCCTGGCGCGTCGTCATCAATGAGTGCATCGAACTGGCCAAGGCCTTCGGCGGCACCGACGGCCACAAATACGTCAACGGCGTGCTCAACAAGATGGCGCCCTCCCTTCGCGCCGCGGAAGTCGCCGCCGACAAAGCCAAACAATCCCCCCGGTGAAAGCGCCCGACGTGAGAATCGCCCGGCGGGCTCAACGCATCGAGCCGTTTTATGTCATGGAGGTTGCCAAGGCAGCCTCGGCGCTGGCGCAGGAGTTCGCCCACAGCGACCGGCCCATGATCTTCCTGAACATCGGCGAGCCGGACTTCACCGCGCCGCCCTTGGTGCAGGAGGCCGCGGCCCGCGCGATCTGGCAGGGCAACACACAGTACACCCAGGCCACCGGCCTGCCGGCGCTACGCGAACGCATCAGCGCCTGGTACGCCTCGCGCTTCGGCGCCGACGTTGCGCCCGGCCGCATCATCATCACGGCGGGCGCCTCGGCCGCGCTGCAGCTGGCCTGCCTGGCGCTCATCGAGGCCGGCGATGAAATCCTGATGCCCGACCCCAGCTACCCCTGCAACCGGCATTTCGTCAGCGCCGCCGAAGGCAATGCGGTGCTGGTGCCGACCACCGCGGCCGAACGCTTCCAGCTGACCCGCGAGAAGGTCGAAGCGGCCTGGCAGCCGCAGACGCGCGGCGTGCTGCTGGCCTCGCCTTCCAACCCGACCGGCACCTCGATCGCGCCCGAAGAACTGCAGCGCATCCACGAATTCGTGCACGGCCGCGGCGGCATCACGCTGATCGACGAGATCTACCTGGGCCTGAGCTACGAAGAGCACTTCGGCCACTCCGCCCTGGCCATGCCCGGCGAACTGGGCCAAAGCGTGATCAGCATCAACAGCTTCAGCAAATACTTCAACATGACCGGCTGGCGCCTGGGCTGGCTGGTGGTGCCCGAGGCGCTGGCGCCCGTGATCGAACGCATCGCGCAAAACCTGTTCATCTGCCCCAGCACCGTGGCCCAGCATGCGGCGCTGGCCTGCTTCGAAGCCGAGAGCCTGCAAGAGTACGAGCGCCGACGCGCCGAATTCAAGGCGCGCCGCGACTACTTCATCCCCGAACTGAATCGCCTGGGCCTCACGGTGCCGGTGATGCCCGACGGCGCCTTCTATGCCTATGCCGACTGCACCCAGGCCGCCGCGCGTCTGGGCGTCAGCGGCAGCTGGGACTTCGCTTTCGAACTCATGAAGCGCGCCCATCTGGCCGTCACGCCGGGCCGCGATTTCGGCCATGCCGCGCCCGAGCAGTTCGTGCGCTTTTCCACCGCCAATTCCATGGCGCAATTGCACGAGGCCGTGGCCCGGCTCAAGGCGGTGCTGGCATGAAGCCGGCCGCGCGGGTTTTCAGTTGGCCCCTCAGGGTCTATTGGGAAGACACCGATGCGGGCGGCATTGTTTTTTACGCGAACTACCTGAAATTTTTTGAACGTTCGCGCACCGAATGGCTCAGATCTTTGGGTATTGAACAGCAGCGCCTGCGGGAAAATACCGGCGGCATTTTCGTGGTGGCGGAAACCAGCGTCCGTTACCATCGTTCCGCCCGCCTGGACGATGAACTGATTGTTACGGCAAGCCTGGTCGAAGCCGGCCGCGCGTCCATGATAATCAGCCAGCAGGTGCTATTAAAAACAGAGCAGACGCCGGCACAACCGGCGCCTTTACTTTGCGAAGGCAGCATACGCATTGGGTGGGTTGACGCCGCCAGCCTGCAGCCACGGCGCATTCCGGCTTCCATTCTTGACAGCTTAAAACACGATACGGCCACAACATGAACCAAGACTTGTCCATCGTCAGCCTCATCCTCAATGCCAGCTGGGTCGTTCAGGCCGTCGTGGCGCTGCTGGTCGGCGTGTCCATCGCCAGTTGGGCCGCGATCTTCCGCAAGGTCATCGCGCTCAACAAAGTGCAGACGCTCAACGACGAGTTCGACCGCGAGTTCTGGTCGGGCACCAGCCTGAACGACCTGTTTTCCGGCGCCGCGCAAAACGCCAAGCACTCAGGCCCCATGGAACGGATTTTCGCCAGCGGCATGCGTGAATACCAGAAGCTCCGCGAACGCCACATCACCGACCCCGGCACCCTGCTGGACGGCGCGCGCCGCGCCATGCGCGCCAGTTACCAGCGTGAGCTCGACGCCATCGAGGCCAACCTGTCCTTCCTGGCCACCGTCGGTTCGGTCTCGCCTTACGTCGGCCTGTTCGGCACCGTCTGGGGCATCATGCACGCCTTCACCGGCCTGGCGGCCCTGGAGCAGGTCACGCTGGCCACGGTGGCGCCCGGCATCGCCGAGGCGCTGGTCGCCACCGCCATCGGCCTGTTCGCGGCCATCCCGGCCGTCGTCGCCTATAACCGCTTCTCGCACGACATAGACCGCGTCGCCAACCGGCTGGAAACCTTCATCGAAGAGTTCTCCAACATCCTGCAGCGCAACCTCGGCGCCCAATCACCCTCAGGTCATTGACTGGTAAGGAGACCGCCATGCCAGCAGTCAATTCCCGCCGCGGCCGCAACCGGCGCACCATCAGCGAGATCAACATGGTGCCCTTCATCGACGTCATGCTGGTGCTGCTCATCATCTTCATGGTGACGGCGCCGCTGATCACGCCCAGCATGATCGCGCTGCCCAAGGTCGGCAGGGCACCCAGCCAGCCGCAGAACCCAGTGCAAATCCTGATCAGCAAGGACGAAACCGTGCAGATCAAGATCAAGACCGACAGCGTGCCCAGCAATGTGCGCAATGTCGCGGCCGACATCGCGAAGCTGGAGCCGGCCGTGAAGGCCGAGGGCGCGCAGGCCGTGCCCGTGGTCATCAGCGCCGACAAATCCATCAAGTACGAAACCGTGGTCCAGGTCATGGACAACCTGCAAAAAGCCGGCGTGTCGCGCGTGGGCCTGTCGGTGCAGACCGGCAACAAGTAGCCGCCCGCCCAGCCCCATGCCCAGCGCCGCAGACCGCCTCGACTTTCTTCCGCCCCGGGACGAGGGGTCGGGCCACGCGTTCGCGCTGGCGTTGCTGGTGCACGTCCTGCTGATCGCCGCCCTGACCTGGGGCGTCAACTGGAAGCGCAGTACCCCGGACGTCGCTTTCCAGGCCGAGCTGTGGACCAATATGCCGGCGCAGCAGGCCGCGCCCAAACCAGTTGAAGTGCCGACACCGCCACCGCCTCCCCCGCCGTCACCCACCCCGGAAGTCAGGACGCCCACGCCGCCGCCCGCCCCCAAGGTGGACATCGCGCTGGAGCAGGAGAAGAAGCGCAAGCTGGTGCAGGAACAGAAGGAAGCGGAAGCCCTGAAAGAAAAGCAGAAGGCTGAACTGCAAGCCAAAAAAGACAAAGACGCGGAAAAACAAAAAGCCGCCGAGAAGAAAGCCAAGGAAGACCTGGCCAAACGCAAGGCGGCGGAAGACGCCAAAAAGCTGGAAGCCCAGAAGGACAACAAGGACGCCGCGCAACAGAAAGCCGCCCAGGCCGCCGCGGAGAAAGTGCGCCAGGAAAACCTGCGCCGCATCACCGGCATGGCCGGCGCCACCGGCGATGCGGACTCCAAGGGTACAGCGCAAAAATCCAGCGGCGGGTCCACGACTTACGGCGCGATCGTCAGGGCGGCCATCAAGCCCAACGTGGTGTTCACCGAGGACTTCACCGGCAATCCGATGGCGAAGGTGGAGGTCCGCCTGACGCTGGACGGCACCGTCATCAGCCAGCGGCTGGTTCAATCGAGCGGAAACAAAGCCTGGGATGATGCCGCCATCAACGCCATCATCCGCACCCGCGTCATGCCGCGGGACGTCGACGGGCGCATACCCGACACCACCTTGATCCTGGAAATGCGGCCGCGCAACTAGCGCCGGCCGTCAATTCAAGCCTTGCCCGCGCCCCTGTGAAGCGGCGCCCGGCTCACTCGTAAACGATCTGCACCAGCCCCCTGTCGGCCTGCGCCATCCAGCTGGCCAGCGCCGCATCGGTCGGGAAGAATTTGGCCGCTTCGCCCAGGTGCAGTTCGGCGGTCGCACCGCCCTCGGTGTTTTGCCGCCTGAGGCTCAGGCGCACCGGCAGGCCGCGGCTGATTTCGCCCTGGTCGGACATTTCGCGGCGCGGCGGGAAATCCCGCACCAGCCGTGAGATGTCGGGCGCGCTGCCGTTGACGGCCACGCGCAGGTACTTGCCGAACTTGCAGCGCGCGGTTTCCAGGTCCCACACCTGCGTGACCTTGAAGCGGCGGCCGAAGCGCTCCGAAGCGCCCTGCAGCGTGCCCTGCACGATCACCAGTTCGTCGTCCTTGAGCAGGTTGCGGTTGGTGTTGAAGGTCGCTTCGTCCACCGAGGCCTCGAGCACGTCGGTCTTGTCGTCGAGCTTGAAGATGATCAGCTTGCCGCGGTTGCCGTTGATGATGCGCAGGTCGCTCAAAATCGCGGCCAGCAGCTGCGGCTCGCGCGAATCGATCAGGTCCTCGATCTTGCGTTTGGCGAACTGGCGCACCTCGGTTTCCACCTCGTCGAACAAATGGCCCGAGAGGTAAAAGCCGATCGCGGTTTTTTCCTGCACCAGCCGGGCCTTCACGCCGAAGGGCATGGCCTCGACCAGCGGCGGCTCCTGGGTGCTGGCGGCGTGCGAGTCGCTCATGTCGAACAGCCCGCCCTGGTTGGCATTGGCTTCGGTCGCGGCGGCGAATTCAAAAGCCCGGTCCACCGAGGCCAGCAGCGAGGCGCGGTTGAGCTGCAGGTTGTCGAAGGCGCCGCCCTTGATCAGGGCCTCCACCGTGCGTTTGTTGAGCCGGCTGCGGTCCACGCGCACGCAAAAATCGTAAATCGAGGTGAAGGGGCCGCCTTCCTTGCGCGCCGCGACGATCGCGGCAATCGCCTGCTGGCCCGTTCCCTTGATGGCACCCAGGCCGTAGCGCACCGAAGTCGCGCTGATGGGCTCGAAGCGGTATTCGCCGCGGTTGATGTCGGGTGACTCGAACTGGAGGCCCATCTTCTGCGCGTCGCCGAACAGGATCTTGAGCTTGTCGGTGTCGTCCATTTCCACCGTCATGTTGGCGGCGAAGAATTCGGCGGTGTAGTGCACCTTGAGCCAGGCCGTGTGGTAGGCCAGCAGCGCATAGGCGGCGGAGTGCGACTTGTTGAAGCCGTAGCCCGCGAACTTTTCCATCAGGTCGAAAACCTCGTCGGCTTTCTCTTCGCTGAGGCCGCCCTCGCCCGCGCCCTTGCGGAAGATCTCGCGCTGGGCGTCCATCTCCTCTTTTTTCTTCTTGCCCATGGCGCGGCGCAGCAAGTCGGCGCCGCCCAGCGAGTAGCCACCCAGGATCTGCGCGGTCTGCATCACCTGCTCCTGGTAGACCATGATGCCGTAGGTCTCTTCGAGGATGGCCTTGACGCGCGGGTCCGGATATTCGGGAACTTCCTTGCCCTGCTTGCGCGCGATATAGGTCGGGATCAGCTCCATCGGCCCCGGGCGATACAAGGCGTTCATCGCGATCAGGTCTTCCAGGCGGTCCGGCTTGGCGTCTTTCAGCATGCGCTGCATGCCGATACTTTCAAACTGGAACACGGCTTCGGTCTGCCCCCGGCCGAAGAGCTCATAGACCTTGCGGTCGTTGAGCGGCAAGTCCTCGAACTTGAAGTCCTTTTGCGCCGGGTGGCGCGCAATGATGAATTCCCGGGCGATCTCCAGGATGGTCAGCGTGGCCAGGCCCAAAAAGTCGAACTTGACCAGGCCTATGGCCTCCACGTCGTCCTTGTCGAACTGGCTCACGGCGGAGTCGCTGCCGGGCTGGGCATACAGCGGGCAGAAATCGGTCAGCTTGCTGGGCGCGATCAGCACGCCCCCGGCGTGCATGCCGACGTTGCGCGTCAGTCCTTCGAGCTTTTGCGCGAGCTCCAGCAGCGTGTGCACGTCCTCTTCCTTGCGTTCGCGCTCCGCCAGGACGGGCTCCTGCTCCTTCGCCTGTTCAATCGTGATGTGCTGGCCCGGCTTGTTGGGAATCAGCTTGGAGATGCCGTCGCAAAAGCCGTAGGGAAAGTCCAGCACGCGGCCCACGTCGCGGATGGCGGCGCGCGCCGCCATGGTGCCGAAGGTCACGATCTGGCTCACGGCCTCTTTACCGTATTTGTCCTTCACGTAGTCGATCACGCGGTCGCGGTTGCTCTGGCAGAAGTCGATGTCGAAGTCGGGCATGGACACCCGCTCCGGGTTCAGGAAGCGCTCGAACAGCAGGTTGTACTGCAGCGGGTCCAGGTCGGTGATCTTCAGCGAATAGGCCACCAGCGAGCCCGCGCCCGAACCCCGGCCAGGCCCGACCGGGCAGCCGTTGTTCTTGGCCCAGTTGATGAAGTCGCCGACGATCAGGAAGTAGCCGGGAAAACCCATCTTGAGGATGGTGTTGATCTCGAACTCCAGGCGCTCCACGTAAGACGGCCGCTTCTGGTCGCGCACTGCCGCATCGCGGTACAGGTGGGCCAGGCGCTCTTCCAGGCCTTCAAACGAGGCGTGGCGGAAGTAGGCGTCAATCGGCATGCGCACGCCGTCGACTTCAGGCGTCGGGTAGTCGGGCAGCATGGGCTTGCCGAGTTCCAGCGTCAGGTTGCAGCGCTTGGCAATCTCCAGCGTGTTGGCCAGGGCCGTGGGCACGTCGGCGAACAGCGCCTGCATCTGCTCGGCCGACTTGAAGTACTGCTCGCGCGTGAACTTGCGCACGCGCCGCGTGTTGCCCAGGATCTCGCCTTCCGAGATGCAGACGCGCGCTTCATGCGCCTCGTAGTCGTCGTAGGTCAGGAACTGCACCGGATGCGTGGCCACCACCGGCAGCTTGAGCCGCGCCGCGAGCTGCACCGCCGCCGCCACATGGCGTTCGTCGTCGGGCCGCTGGGCGCGCTGCAGTTCCAGGTAAAAACGATGGGGGAACAGGCCCGCGAAATACAGCGCGCATTCCACGGCGCGGGCGCTGTCGCCCTGCAGCAGGGCCTGGCCCACGGAGCCGCCCTGCGCGCCCGACAGCGCGATCAGTCCTTCATTGAGTTCCTGCAGCCATTCGAGCTTGACCACCGCCTGGTCGCGCACCACGTTTTTAGTCCAGGCCCGCGTGAGGATTTCGGAAAGGTTGAGGTAGCCCTGGCGGTTCTGCACCAGCAGCAGCAGGCGCGCGGCCGGCGTGGCGGCGTCCTTGCCCGGCACCTGCACCCAGATGTCGGCGCCAATCAGGGGCTTGACGCCCGCGCCGCGCCCTTCCTTGTAGAACTTGACGGTGCCGAACAGGTTGCTCAGGTCGGTGATGGCCAGCGCTGGTTGCCGGTCGGCGGCCGCTGCGGCCACGATTTCATCGATGCGGTTGGTGCCGTCGACGACGGAAAATTCGGTGTGAAGGCGCAAATGGACAAACATGAAGGCCATTTTAGGGCCGAGGCTGTCCGCTCAGGGGCCCCAGCCAGGTGCAAGGGCTTGCATGCCTGCCTACAATCAAACGCATCATGCAAATCCTGAACATTGCAGCCTACAAGTTCGTCGCGCTGGCCCAGCCCGCGGCGCTGCAAGCCAGCCTGGCTGACCGGCTGCGGGGCCATGCCATCAGGGGCACGGTGCTGCTGGCCGAAGAAGGCATCAACCTCTTCCTGGCCGGCCCGGCCGGCGATATTCATGATTTTTTGGCATGGTTGAAACAGGATGTGCGTTTTTCCGACCTGCAGGCCAAGGAAAGCTGGTCGGGCGCCCAGCCCTTTCGCAAGCTGCTGGTCAAGGTCAAGCCGGAAATCATCCGCATGAACCACCCGGCCGTGCAGCCCGCCGCGGGCCGCGCGCCGGCGGTGGACGCCGCCACCCTCGAGCACTGGCTGGACACCGGCCATGACGACACGGGCCGCCCCGTGGTGACGCTGGACACCCGCAATGACTTCGAGGCCGACGTCGGCACCTTCCGCCATGCCATCGACTGGCGCATCCGCAAGTTCACCGAATTTCCCGAAGCGCTGCTGGCGCACAAAGAAGAACTGGCCGGCAAGACCGTGGTGAGTTTTTGCACCGGCGGCATCCGCTGCGAGAAAGCCGCCATCCTGATGCGCGAAGCCGGAGTGGAGAACGTCTGGCAGCTCGACGGCGGCATCCTCAAATACTTCGAAGAGAGCGGGCGCGCACATTTCGACGGTGAATGTTTTGTTTTTGACGAACGCCGTGCCGTAGACCCGGAACTCAAACCCCAGGTCAACCCGTCCCCCAAAGCCTTGCAGCCGCCCCCTGCCGCCCGCAGCACCGAAAATTTCGGGCTTTTGTCTGACAGCTGAGCCCCAAGCCCCGTGCGAAGCTTTTGAATCGTTCACATCCCACGTCCGCCCGCCGTCCCCTTTTTAACGGTAGCCACCATGCCCACAGACGCTTCCCCCGCGCGCCACCAGGCCGCCCATGCATTGCCCTCCTCGCTCGCCAGGCGCTTCAGCGCCGTGCGCCAGCAAACCGAGGCGCTGATCCAGCCCCTGAGCCCCGAAGACTGCCAGCTGCAGTCCATGCCGGACGCCAGCCCCGCCAAATGGCACCTGGCCCACCTGACCTGGTTCTTCGAGACCTTCGTCCTCGAACGCTTTGAGCCCGGCTTCACGCCTTTCGACCCGGGCTTTCGGGTGCTGTTCAACAGCTATTACAACGGCGTGGGCGATAAATACCCCAGGCCCAAGCGCGGCCTGATCAGCCGGCCCTCGCTTGACGAGGTGCTGGCCTACCGCGCGCAGGTCAACCAGCGCATGCTGGCGGTGATCGCCGCCGTGGAAGCCGGCACCGACGGCGCGCAAGGTCGGGATCTCACCGAACTGGTAACCCTGGGCCTGCACCACGAACAGCAGCACCAGGAACTGCTGCTGACCGACATCAAACACGCGCTGTCCTTCAACCCCGAACGCCCGGCCTACGCGAGCCGCTGGCCGCTGGCCGGCATACACCCGCAACCGGTGGATTGGCTACGCCATGAGGCCGGCCTGGTGGAACACGGTTATGACGCGGCGCGCGACGGCGAATTCGCCTTCGACAATGAAACGCCGCGCCACAAGGTCTATGTGGCGGCTTTCGAGCTGGCCAGCCGGCCGGTGACCAACGGCGAAATCATGGCCTTCATCGCCGACAAGGGCTACCAGCGCCCCGAGCTGTGGCTCTCCATGGGCTGGGACTGGGTCACCGAGAACAAGGTCAGCCTGCCCTTCTACTGGCAAGGCGATGAAGGCAGCTACCAGCACTTCACGCTGCAAGGCCTCATCGATGTAGACCCGAATACACCGGCCTGCCATCTCAGCTATTTTGAAGCCGACGCCTTTGCGCGCTGGGCCGGCGCGCGATTGCCCACCGAATTTGAATGGGAGCTGGCCGCGCGCAAGGTGCCGGCCGGGCCCGCGCCGCAAGGCAACTTTGTGGAGACATCCGCCTTCCACCCATTGCCGCAGCAAGAGGGCAGCCACGGTCTGCCCGCGCAGATGTTCGGCGACGTGTGGGAGTGGACGCAGTCCAACTACAACCCCTACCCCGGCTACAAGCCCTGGGAGGGCTTGGTGGGCGAGTACAACGGCAAATTCATGTGCAATCAGTTTGTGCTGCGCGGCGGCTCCTGCGCCACGCCGCAAAGCCATATGCGCGCAAGCTACCGCAACTTCTTCCCGCCCGATGCCCGCTGGCAGTTCAGCGGCCTGCGCCTGGCGCGTGACCTGGCGCTTGGCTAGGGCCTCCTAGAGCCTGTCAGCACTGAACGCGAACGCGGTCTCCAGCGATGGCAAGATTTGTCCTGGTACCGGGTGGCTGGCACGGAGGCTGGGCATTTGACGCCGTCAGCCAGGCGCTGGCAAAAGAAGGCCACGAAGTCCAGGCGCTCACACTCTCGGGGCTGGATGACGAGCCCGCGAATGGGACCAATCTCGAGCACCACATCAACGAGGTAGTTCAAGCGCTTCGCGGGCGCGATGCGCCTGCCATCCTTGTCGGTCATTCGTATGGCGGAATGGTCACCACCGGCGCGGCGGACAGGGCGCCATCGCGCATCAAGGCCATCGTTTATGTCGACGCCTATGTGCCGGACAACGGTGCCTCGGTCTGGTCGCTCACCACCCCGAGCTATCGGGAGCGCTTCATCGCCGGCGCGGCCGCCGATGGTCTGGCTTGCGCGCCGGCGGCCCATCTCGACATGCGCTGCCGTCCCCATCCCATGGCCACCTTCCTGCAGGCGATCAACCTGACCGGCGACTGGCGCAAGGTCAGCGGCAAAGCCTACATCGCGGCATTCGGTTGGGAAGGAAGCCCGTTTATCGCGCTGTACGAACGCCTGCGGCTGGACCCCGAATGGGCCACGCATCGCCTGGACTGCGCGCACGATGTGCCCCGGCTGGCTCCCGAAGCGCTCGCGAAAATTCTCTTGACCTGCGTGTAAGCAAGCCGGGCGCGGCAGCCTGGGGCCCCGGCTTCAGCCCGCCGTGAATTTCCGCTCCGGCAGCGGAATGAATTCAGTCTCGCCGGGCACTTGTCCCATGGCCTGCGCCTCCCAGTCCTCGCCGGCCTGCACGATACGCTCCTTGCGGCTGGAGACAAAGTTCCACCACATGAAGCGGTGCGCATCGAGCGCGTCGCCGCCTATCACCACCAAACGAGTCGCCGCACCCGCGCTGAGCTGCACAGCCGCACCGGGCGCGAGCGTCGCCAGGGTGTGCATGGCCAGCGGCTCGCCGTCGACCTGCAGGTCGCCGTCCACCGAATACAGCGCCATCTGCTCGGCCAGCGGCGGCAGCGTGAAAGGCGTGCCGGCGGCCAGGGCCACGTCGAGGTAAAGCGTCCTGGAAAAAGTCTTGACGGGCGAAGTTTCCCCGAAGGCCTCACCGACCAGGACGCGCACCCGGGCGCCGTCCACCGTGGTGGAAGGAATCGTTTCCGCCGGCGTGTGGGAAAACACGGGCGCCGTTTCCTCAAACTCCTTGGGCAATGCCGCCCACAGCTGCAGGCCGTGGTTCACATAGGCGGTGCCGCGCAGGTCTTCGGGCGCGCGCTCGGAATGCACGATGCCGCGGCCGGCGGTCATCCAGTTGATGGCGCCGGGCTCTATGCGCTGGGCCGAGCCCAGGCTGTCGCGGTGCATCATGGCGCCCTCGAACAGGTAGGTGACCGTCGCCAGGCCGATGTGCGGGTGCGGCCGCACGTCATGGTTGGTGCCGGGCAGCTCGGTCACGGGGCCGAAATGGTCAAAAAAGATGAAGGGGCCGACGGACTGCTGCAGCGCCGAAGGCAGCAGCCGGCGCACCATGAAGCCGCCGCCCAGGTCTTTGTGGTGGCCCGTGAGTTTGAGTGCAACGCTCATGGCAGGCGCTCCAGTTCGGTGGTGATTTCGGTCGTGACCGTGGTCATGAGTTTGTGCACGGGACACTTCTGCGCTACGGCATGCAGCTCCTGCAACTGGGCGTCGCTCAGGTCACCCATGATCTGGAGTTTGGCAGCGAGCTTGTACACACCGCTGCGCTCCTGTGAATCATCGCGTTCAATGCGCGTGTGGATGTCCTTGACCGGGATGCCTTTTTTGCGGGCGTACCACATCACGGTCAGGGCCTTGCAGGCGCCCAGCGCCGCATCGTAGAGGTCGTGTGGGCTGGGACCGGTGTCGGCGCCGCCTTCGGCCTCGCTGACGTCGGCGGTAAAGCTGTGGTTGCGGATCTGCACCTGCTGCGCCATCGCAGCGGTGAGATCGCGTTGGAGTTCAATGGTCATGGGGTTCCTGTGCGCTAGGGAAAAAGCCGGGTCACGGCGCGAACTTCGCCGCGACGGTGGCGACACGCGCGCCGAAGCTGCGCGCCGTTTCCAGGTCGCCGGCGGACATCTCGCCGGCGCCGGCATCGGACGGCGACTGCGCGATGGCACCGCTGTAGGAGCCCAGGTAGTTGGCATCGTTGCGCAGCGCGGCCTTGCTGTTGCTGGGCAGCATGCCCTGGCTGACCCAGATGCCGCCATGCTGCATGGCCAGCGTGAACAAGTAATTCAGCGTGGAGAGTTTGTCGCCGTTCATCGCGGCGCTGTTGGTGAAGCCGGCGAAGAGCTTGTCTTTCCAGGCCTGGCTGTACCAGGGCTTGGACGAGGCATCGGCAAATTTCTTGAACTGCCAGCTGACGTTGCCCATGTAGGTGGGCGAGCCCATGATGATGGCGTCGGCGGCATTCAGGGTTTCCCAGCCGCCTTCGGGCAGGTTGCCGTCGGCGTCTATGGCCAGCAGCTCGGCGCCCGCGCCTTCGGCCACCGACTGCGCCATGCGCTGGGTGTGGCCGTAGCCGGAGTGGTAAATCACGACAACTTTGGGCATTCGAATCTTTCGCGGGGAATGGATAAGAGGATAAAAGAAACGAGGCAAACAAAAGGAAAAGGGCTGCAGCCCGGGTGCGAACGCCCTCGCTGCAGCCCTCGTTTTTTCGGATCAGCCTTTGCGCTGGCCGTCCACGCTCCAGGCGCCGCCGCCGAAAGCCGCGATGCTGAACAGGCCGCCGACGATGGCCATATTCTTGAAGAACATCATTTGTTGCGTGGGGTCGGTCCAGAAGGCATGGAAGATGCAGGTGATGACGACCGTGAAAACGCCGATGGCCAGCGCGGCCCAGCGCGTCTGGAAGCCTACGGCCAGAAGGATGCCCAGGCCGAGTTCCACCACGATGGCGATGGCGGCTGCGGCTCCAGGCAGCGGCACGCCTTTGGAGGCAATGTAGCCGACCGTTCCGGTAAAACCTGCGATCTTGCTGAAGCCGGCAGGCACAAACAGCAGGGCCAGCAGCAGGCGGCCGATCAGGGAGAGAGGGTTTTGCAGGGAATTGAGCATGGTGAGTCCTTATTAATGAAGTAAACGGGGGAAATGATGGAGGAAAAAAACACTCTGGGCAAGCGCTATGCGCCGATGCGCATTCAACGCTTGCCCCGGGTGATGGGTTACAGGGTGTTATCGGGCCCTGCAGTCTATGGCGCCAGGTCGAACACCAGCACTTCGGCGTCCCGGCCATGGGCCAGTTGCAGCGTGGCTTCCGATTGCAGCGCCGCGGCGTCGCCCGCCTTCAGCAGCTGGCCGTTGACTTCAAGCTGCCCGCGGACCAGGTGCACATAGGTCTTGCGTGCTGCGCTCAAGGCCAGCGTGGCGCTTTCCGTGCCGTCAAACAGGCCGGCATACAGCCGGGCATCGGCATGGATCAGCACGGAGCCCTTGGCGCCGTCGGGTGAAGCCACCAGGCGCAGGGCGCCGCGCTTTTCGGCATCGGCAAAGGTCTTTTGCTCATAGCTCGGGGGAATGCCGGTCACATTGGGCTCGATCCAGATCTGCAGGAAGTGTGTGGTCTGGCCGTCGGCGTGGTTGAACTCGCTGTGCTGCACGCCGGTGCCGGCGCTCATGCGCTGCACGTCGCCGGGCGGGATGCCCTTGATGTTGCCGATGCTGTCCTTGTGCGCGAGCTCACCGCTCAGCACATAGCTGATGATTTCCATGTTCTGGTGGCCATGGGTGCCGAAGCCGCGGCCGGCCGCGATGCGGTCCTCATTGATGACGCGCAGGTTGCCGAAGCCCATGTGGGCCGGGTCGTAGTAGCCGGCGAACGAAAAGGAGTGGAAGGATTTGAGCCAGCCGTGGTCGGCGTAACCGCGTTCGCTGGAAGTTCTTAAAGTCATCATGAGGTGCTCCTTTCAAGGTGCGTTGAGCTGCGTTGTGATTCGTTTGCGATGACTCCAATGTAGGCGCGGGGGCCCCGCTTTCCATTGCCGCGCTTTGATGGCATCATTCAAATTATTTGAATCATTCTTATGGCAACGATCAACAACCGCGTGCGTGATGCCCTGACGCCGGAAACCCTGGGACTGATAGGCGCCATTCACAGCGCCGGCAGCATGGCGGCGGCGGCGCGCGAGCTGGGCCTGGTCCCCAGCGCCCTGACCTACCGCATCCGCCAGGTCGAAGACGCGCTGGACGTGCTGCTGTTCGACCGCTCTTCACGCCAGGCAAAACTGACCGAAGCCGGCAAGGAACTGCTGCGCGAAGGCAACCGCCTGCTGGCCGAACTCGACGCCGTGGCCAACCGCGTCAAGCGCGTGGCCACGGGCTGGGAACCGCAGCTCACACTGGCGGTCGACAGCGTGATCTCGCGCACCACGGTGATGGAGCTGTGCGAGGCATTTTTCGCGCTGAACCCGCCCACCCGCCTGCGCCTGCGCGAGGAAGCGCTGTCGGGCACGCTGGAGGCCCTCACCTCGGGCCAGGCCGACCTGGCCATAGGCGTGGCCATCGAGCCGGCGGTGAATACCTCGGTGCAGCACAAAACACTGGGCAGCATCCATTTCATTTATGCGGTGGCGCCGCACCACCCGCTGGCGCAGGCCACAGAGCCCGTAACCGACGCCATGCTGATGCCGCACCGCGCCGTGGCGGTCGCCGATTCGGTGCAGCGCGGCAGCGGCATCACGGTGGGCCTGCTGGGCGGGCAGGACATCTTCACCGTGCCCGGCATGCAGGAAAAACTCCAGGCGCAGCTGCGCGGGCTGGGCGGCGGTTTCCTGCCGGAATATTTGGCGCGCCCCCACGTCATCACCGGCCGGCTGGTGGAAAAACGCATGCAGCGTGCCCCGCGCCAGGTGCCCATGAGTTATGCCTGGCTGCGTGCGCCCGACGGCAAGGAGGGCCGCGCGTTGCAGTGGTGGCTCAAGCAATTGGAGAGCACGGCCACGCGAAAAGCGCTGCTGGAGCGGGACCAGTCCCTGTGAAAACCCGTAGTCGGTTCGCAATCTGAGCGCAGGAGCCCGGCCTGCGTGTAGAGTGTGCCTATGGTTTTCGTTTATGGTTGAGATGTGATGACCAACGCCGGGGGGCCGTGAATTGCATGCGAGAGCAGCAAGGCGCCTTATTCGTCAACCCCAAAGAAACATAAAGACCTCAGACATGAAAAAAAATTCTGCCCTCCCCCTTCCTGAATCCGCGGCCCGGCGCCGCATCGCCGTCATCGGTGCCGGCATCGCCGGTATTGCCTGCGCGCGCACGCTGGCGCAGGCCGGGCATGATGTCACGGTGTTCGAGAAAAGCCGTGAAGCCGGTGGACGCATGGCCACCCGCGACAGCGAATTCGGCGGCTTCGACCACGGCACGCAATATTTCACCGCACGTGACCCGCGTTTCGAAAAAGCCCTGGCCACGGCGTCCGGGCTGGTGCGGCCCTGGAGCGCCAACACCGTGCGCATCCTGGACGAGCTGGGCCGCGTCGTCGCCTCGGCGCTGCCGCCCAAGGAGGCGCATTGGGTTGCCACGCCGGGCATGAACGCACTGGTGCGCCAATGGGCGCAGCCCCTGGCGGCCGCCGGCCGCCTGCAACTTGAAACCGAAGTGATCAGGCTGGAGCGCGACAAGCTGCACCCCGAGCAATGGCAGTTGCAGACCGAAGGCCCGGGCGCCGGCAGCCTGGTGCACTCGGGTTTTGACGCCGTGGTACTGGCCCTGCCCTCACCGCAGGCGCATGCCCTGCTGCTGAGCTCGCAACAGGGCAAGCCGCTGATGTCCGAATTGTCCAAAGTCAGCGTGGCGCCTTGCTGGACGCTGATGCTGGCCTTTCCCCAGGCCATGCAGCCCACGATGGTCCACCTGGGCCCGCACTGGAACGCCGCGCGCAGCACCCATCACCGCATCGCCTGGCTGGCGCGCGAGTCGTCCAAGCCCGGGCGCAGCCCCATCGAGCGCTGGACCGTGCAGGCCAGCCCCGACTGGTCGCAGCGCCACCTCGAAGACGACGCCGAGCGCGTCAAGGCCAAGCTGCTCAAAGCCTTCACCGAAGTCACCGGCATACGCGCGGCGCCGCCCCATGCCGTGGTGCATCGCTGGCGCCATGCCCAGACCCTGCAGCCCCTGGGCAAAACCCATGCTTGGGACGCCAAATCGGGCATAGGCGCCTGCGGCGACTGGTGCCTGGGGCATCGCGTGGAAGACGGTTTTGTCTCGGGCCTTGAAATGGCTCTAGAGCTGGCCTGAACGCCAAAGGCGAAATCGGCGTGGGCGCCGAATACCGGGGCCGCTTCGCCCCCTCTCCAACCGGCCCGCTGCACGCCGGCTCACTCGTAGCCGCCCTGGCCAGCTGGCTGGATGCGCGCGCGCACCAGGGCCGCTGGCTGGTGCGCATCGAGGACGTTGACACGCCGCGCTGCGTGCTGGGCGCCGACCTCATCATTCTTGAACAACTGGCTCAATGCGGGCTAGTGCCTGACGAGCCGCCCGTGTACCAGTCAAAGCGCGGCGACTTGTACCAGCAGGCGCTGGATTCATTGATCGCCCGCGGGCTGGCCTACCCCTGTGCCTGCACGCGCCAGGACATCGCCCGCGCGCTGGCGGCTTCAGGGCAGGCACGCGAACGCCACGGCGAACTGGTTTATCCCGGCACCTGCCGCGGCGGCCTGCACGGACGCCCCGCACGCGCCTGGCGGCTGGACACGCAGGCGCATGCACCTGTCAGCTGGCAGGACCGCCTGCTGGGCCCGCAATCGCAGCACGTGGCCCATGAAGTCGGCGACTTCGTGCTCAAGCGCGCCGACGGCCTGTGGGCCTACCAGCTGGCCGTGGTGGTCGACGACGCGGCCCAGGGCATCACGGACATCGTGCGCGGCGAGGACCTGGCCGACAACACGGCGCGGCAAATCCTGCTGCAGCGCGCGCTGGGCCTGCCGCTGCCGCGTTACCTGCACACGCCGCTGGTGCTGGGTGCCAACGGCGAAAAGCTCTCCAAACAGAACGGCGCGCGGGCCCTGGACACCCGCGAGCCGCTCGCCTTGCTGCGGCAGGCGGGTGCCGATCTCGGCCTGCCGTTGCTAGCCAGCGCCGCCTCGCCGCAGGACTGGCTGGGGCAGGCCGTGCCGCCGTGGGCGGAGCGACTTAAAATCAAGCGGTGACAGATACCAACTCCCCCACCCCGCCCGCCACCCTCCCCGACCAGCCCTCCGAGGGCGCGGCCGCCGAACCGGGCGCTCCCCGCAACATCCGCAGCTTTGTGCGGCGCACCGGCCGCACCACCATCGGCCAGGCCAAGGCCTTCGCCGACGTGGGCCCTCAGTTCCTGCTGCCCTACAAAGCTGAACCGGCGGACTTCGAGGCCGTCTTCCAGCGTTCGGCCCCCACCATCCTCGAGATTGGCTTCGGCATGGGCGAAGCGACGGCCCACATCGCCGCCCTGATGCCCGAGAAAAACTTCCTGTGCTGCGAGGTGCACACCCCGGGGGTAGGCGCACTGCTCAAACGCATCAGCGAACAGGGGCTGGCCAACATCCGCATCCTGCAGCACGACGCCGTCGAAGTGATAGACAACATGCTTCCGCCGGCCAGCCTGGACGGCGTGCATATTTTCTTTCCCGACCCCTGGCACAAAAAACGCCACAACAAGCGCCGCCTGATCCAGGCGCCGCTGGTCGCCAAGCTGGCGGCCCGCCTCAAGCCCGGCGGCTACCTGCACTGCGCCACCGACTGGCAACCCTATGCCGAGCAGATCCTCGAGGTGCTGGCTGCCGAGCCGCTGCTGCGCAACACGGCCGACGCTTCCCAAGGTGGTTATGCGCCCAAGCCGGTTTACCGGCCCCTGACCAAATTCGAGAACCGCGGCATCAAGCTGGGGCACGGTGTCTGGGACGTGGTGTTCACCCGTGTGTGATCTCCCGGCTGTGCGGGTGTGAGCAAGACACCCAAGCTCGGGCTGCATGGTTTGGCCACGCGGGCCGGCATCAGCCCCAGTTGCGTCGGCCTGCCGGCTGGCAGCTGGCCCAGCATCACTGACTTCCTGGTGGAGCGCTTCCCGGCCATCTCGCGCGAGGTATGGCTGCAGCGCATGCAGGATGGCCTGGTGGTCGATGAATTCGGCGAAGCCGTTACCGCCGAACGCCCCTACCGCGGCCATATGCGCGTGTACTACTACCGCGCACTGGACGAAGAACCCCGCATCCCGTTTGAAGAGACCGTGCTGTTCCAGGACGAACACCTGGTGGTGGCCGATAAACCGCATTTTTTGCCAGTGACGCCCTCGGGCCACTACCTGCAAGAGACCCTGCTGGTACGCCTGAAAAACCGGCTCGGCATCGACGGCCTGGTACCTATCCACCGCATTGACCGCGAAACTGCGGGCCTGGTGCTATTCTCGGTCAACCCGGCTGAGCGCGACGCCTACCAGTCACTGTTCCGCCGTCATGAAGTCACCAAGCATTACGAAGCGGTGGCGCCATGGCGCGGCGATATGGGCTTTCCCCTCACGCGCGAAAGCCGCATCGTCGAAGACGAGCCTTTTTTCCGGCAACGTGAGGTGCCCGGCGAAGCCAACAGCAAAACGCAGATCGATGTGATCGAAGTGCGCGGCGACCATGCGTTGTATGCCCTGAGCCCCGTGACGGGCAAAAAGCACCAGTTGCGCGTGCACATGAATGCGCTCGGCCTGCCGCTGCGCAATGACCGCATGTACCCGCCGGTGGAGCACACGCCGGACGACGATTACCGCTTTCCGCTGCAGCTGCTGGCCAAATCCATTTCGTTCATGGACCCGGTGACAGGCGAGCAGCGACGCTTTGAAAGCCGGTTGGCGCTGCGGGACCTGCAGCCTTGATCAGGCCTTGGTATATATCGCCCTAAGCCAACCCGAGTCCGGTCATGGCCGGCGGCATCTGCTCAAACCCAGTCGCAGATAGAAGCCTTCTGCGGGGATTAAGGGCTGACATCAGAGGCTCAACCAAATATCTCTCAGCCAATAAAGTCAGCGACGAAAGTACCGGAAAAATATAGAACGAACATCAGGACTGTGAAGCCAGTGAATCCGCGCAAAGACTTTCGGCGCGCGTTCTCGTCACGGTACTTCTGCAAGTAAATCGGGACACCGACTATCGGGAACAAAAACGAGAGCACTAGAAGCCATCTTTCCGGCGAATGCTTCTTCTCAACTGCATCGAGGTGGACCCAAGCAAGACTCAATGCGCAAATAAGAATCACGCCCAGAGTTGGCAACATGGGCAAAATCTTCCCCTTCTGGGCGAGCCAGAAGATCACACCATGAATTAGCGAATAGACGAGCAGTGAGATTTTGAGGGCTTGTGAAGTGGTCATTGATGGTGGCGCCTAACGATTGAAGGGTTAGGCCTCACAGGGGGAGTGAGGGCAACGCAAAAGGCTGAGATCCATTGACACCGCGACTATGAAATTTCTTGCTCGACCAAGCGTTTTATCTTCACCGCTTTTTCGAAGTGATCCAATTGGTGCGTTTGGATCCACCATTTCGCGGCTTCCATCAAGAGTTCCGGATTGTCATTCTTGTTATGGAAGAACGCATAGAAGGACAAGCCGACGCTAGCCCCTTTCTCACTGATCTTGCTTTCGCAGACAGCAACAATTTTTTGCCTCAGAGTTGTCCGCATTTCACTCAACTACTGAAGTTTGGTGGAGCTGCACGCAATGAGGATGCTTAGGCCTTGATCTCTTTTGCAGTAATCTGGTACTTGAAATCATCCGGCGCGTAGGAATCAAAGCGCCCCGCCGCGTTCTCGCCAATGGGATACATAAAGAAGCCCAGCTTCTCGCCGGCCGCCTTCGGCAGGGCCAGGTCGTGCGCCGTGTTGTAGGCCATCCAGTTGCCTTCCCAGCCGCCGAACAGCGCCTTGTTGACGGGCGCGACCACTGGGTTGGTGGTGGTCTTGATCCAGTCTGCCGTTTCCAGGCGCATGACCTTGGCGACGTCGGCCGGGTCCATCGCCACCCAGCCGTGGCCCTTGAGGTAGACCTCGGAGCGGCAATGCTGCGCGCCCTTGAGGCTGGCCGGGTTGCCCGAGAGTTCCTTGTAGCCGAAGGCCGAAGGCACCAGGCGTATGCCGTAGACGTCGCGGGCCGGCAGGCCGACCGAGCGGCACAGGCCGACGAACAGCGCATTCAGGTCGGCGCACTTGCCGCCCAGGTTGCCGGTTTCCAGCATGGTCTTGATGTCGCCTTCGCCGCAGCCGCGCACCTTGGGTTCGCGGTAGGTGTTGGCGACGATCCAGTCATAGAGTTTTTGCGCTTTCTCGACGTCGGTCTTCGCGCCTTGCGTCGCCGCCACCGCGGTCTTACGCACGATGCCGTCGGTCGGGATCAGCATGGTCGGGCGGGTGAAGTAGCGCAGCGTGTCGGCACTTTCGGCCGGCGCGGTTTTCTGCGACCAGTCGATGGCGCGCCCCTGGGTCTGCACGCGGCTGGTCAGTTCCACAAAGGGCCTGGCTTCGGAGGCCGGGAATTCAACGTAGAGCATCTTCGCGCCGTCGCGGCCGTCTTGCGTCAGCTGCGTGCTGCCGTTGCTCGAAAAGCTGTTGCCCAGCGAATACTGGTAGTCGCTGTTGACCGAGGGAATCGGCAGCCAGACTTTGGTCAGGCCCTGCGGCTTGACGATGTCCACGCGCGTGGTCACATCAAACGTGCGCCAGGCGCCGCTTTGCGGCGCGAAGTGGCCGCGGCTGGGCGCGGGCGCCGTCTGGGCGAAGTTGAGGGAAGGCAGGGCGGCGGCCATGGCGGCGGCCGCGGTGTTTTTCAGAAAGGCTCGGCGTACGGTGGTCATCCAGGATCTCCGGGTAGGGTGAGGGCGACGTGCACCGGGGCAGGTAAAGATGCCCCAGGATGTCAGCCTGCGATTATCGCCTTTGCCTTGCCGGCGAGGCCAAACTCAAGGCTTCAGCAGCCCGGCGATCAGTTTTTCAGCCGCGGGCCCGGTCCAGTCGACCTCGCCCTTCACGCGCAGGCGCGGCCGGCCCGCGCTGTCCATCATCAGCGTCGTCGGGAACACCTTCACGCCCCAGCGGCGGGCCGCCTCGCCCTTGAGGTCCAGCAGGACGGGCAAGCTCACGCCGGTGGTTTTGGCGAACTGCAGCGCGCGCGCGGCCGGCTCCTTGAAGTTGACGGCCAGCACCAGCAGCTTGTCGGGCCCGTAAAAGTCGGCGACCTGTTGCAGCGTGGGCATCTCGGCGCGGCAGGGTTCGCACCAGCTGGCCCAGAAATTCAGCAGCACCGCGCGGCCGCGCAGGTCGGCGGGCTGCCAGGTCTTGCCGGTGGTGTCGACCAGCCCCAGCGCGGAAACCGGGCCGGCCCAGGGGCTGACCTCATAGGCCGGGCCCGTCAGGCCCTGGGCCCGGGCTTGAAGCCAGGCGGCGCCGGCGCTTGCGGCGATCGAAGCTTGCAGGAATTGGCGGCGGGAAGAAAGCGCTGGAGGCATGGACAAGGGTTTCGGTGGTGAACGCCCGAGGGTAGCAAAACCCGGCCTCCCCCACCCAGCCATGCCGGCTTCTGCTATTTGGCGAAAAGGTTGTCCAGCGTCGCGAAGGCCTTGAATTCCAGCGCATTGCCGGACGGGTCGAGGAAAAACATGGTGGCCTGTTCGCCGGGTTCGCCCTTGAAGCGGATATGCGGCTCGATCACAAAATCGGTGCCCGCGGCCGTGAGCTTGGCAGCCAGCGCCTCCCATACCGGCATGGGCAGCACCGCGCCGAAGTGGCGCACGGGCACGTCGTGGCCGTCGACCGCGCTGGTCTGCTTGTGGCCGCATTCGTCCGGTGCGAGGTGGGCGACGATCTGGTGGCCGTAGAAATTGAAGTCCACCCATTCGTTGGAGCTGCGGCCTTCGGGGCAACCCAGCACATCGCCGTAAAACCGGCGCGCGGCGGCGATGTCATGGACCGGAAAGGCGAGGTGAAAGGGAATGGCGGCAGTGGCGTGGGGTGTTGTCATGGCTGTTCTTTCAGGAGAGCGTAAGGAAAGTGTGAGGAGAGCGGATGGATAAAACCTGCCCCACTGTAAAACCATCAACTGATCATGAAAAGCGATATATATTGGCTCTGAGAGACAAAATAATCGATGATTGAAAAATGATCACGGAACTCCGCACCTTTATCGCCGTGACCCGCCACGGCACTTTTGCCGCCGCGGGCGAACGGCTGGGCCTGACGCAGTCCGCCGTCAGCAGCCAGATCAAGCGCCTCGAGGAATCGCTGGGTTTCGCCTTGTTCGACCGCACCCGGCGCGCCGCGACACTCAMCGCGGCCGGCGCCACGACACTGTCGCGCGCTGAAGAACTGCTGGCCCTCTTCGCAAAACTCGGCGACCTGCCGGACCAGGGCAGCGACGGCGGCCTGCTGCGCATCGGCGCCATCGCCTCGGTGCAGTCCTCGCTGCTGCCGCGCGCGCTGGTGCCGCTGCGGCGGAAATACCCGACGCTGCGCCTGAGCCTGGTGCCGGGCGTGTCCATGCACCTGATGGACCAGCTTGACGCCGGCGAGATCGACATGGCCATCACCATACGCCCGCCCTTCGGCCTGCTGCCCGAATTGAACTGGCAGCCGCTGGTCCATCAACCTTTCATGCTGCTGGTGCCCGCAACCCTGAAAGGCAAGGACTGGCGCAAGCTGATTCAGGCCCAGCCCTTTCTGCGCTATGAACGGAAGTCTTTCGGAGGACGCCTGGTCGAGCGGTTTTTGCGCGACATGCAGCTCAGCGTGAATGAATCCATCGAGCTCGACGAAATCCAGGGCCTGATCCAGCTGGTGGCCAACGGGCTGGGCGTGGCCCTGGTGCCCATGGTCGAGGGGCCTGATCCGCTGCCCGCCAATGTGCGGGCCATCCCGCTCGGGGAACACACTTTTTACCGTGAAATCGGCATCCTTCAGCGGACCGCCAAAGCCAGCCGGCCCATCGTCGCCCAGCTGGCGCAACACCTGCGCGACGCCGCCCCAAACGCAAGCAAGGCGTCAGGCATTTGACCTTGAGCGCGGCCTTTGCGCGTTTGTAAGAAACAAAGGCATTGGGCGACTAAATGTTGGACGCGGCATAGGCCCGGAAGCCGCGCGCCGCCGCAAACCCTATATAGGGCGGGAAATGGCAAGCACCCTCTTGCCCCCAAAGCGATTCAGTCCTACAAACGTCCTTTCCAAACGGCTTTTAAATCTAACGTCATAACGACATAACCAACTAACCGTAGCCAAGGCGAATCTTGAACCTCCCACTCAACATCTCGGCCCTTTCGCTCCAGCTGCCTCCCGCCTCGCCGCAATTCATCGCCCTCTACCGTCCGGACAGCGACGCGCAGGCGGTGCAGGCGACGACGCAAGAGCTGACGGACGGACTGCTGGCCGCGGCGGCCCATGTGTCGCCCAAATTTTTCTACAACGAACTGGGCTCCAGGCTCTTCGAGGCCATCACCGGCCTGGACGAGTACTACCCCACGCGGACCGAAGCCGGCATCTTCGAGGCGGCGCACGGGCATATCGCCGCGACGCTGGCCGACGCGGGCATACGCCGGCCTTGCCTGATCGACCTCGGCGCGGGCAACTGCGCCAAGGCCGTCACGCTGATCCCCCATCTGCAGCCGCGCCAGTACGTGCCCGTCGACATCTCCGTCGACTTTCTGCGCGACGCCGCCGAGCAGGTACAGAACAGCTTTCCGGCGCTGGACATCGTCGGCCTGGGCATGGACTTCTCGGCCGGGCTGGCGCTGCCCGAGGAAGTCCAGTCGCACGAGCGCGTGTTTTTCTATCCCGGCTCCAGCCTGGGCAACTTCCATCCCGCGCAGGCCCTGCAATTCCTGCGGCACATCGCCGACCCGGCGCAGGGCAAGGCGCGCGGGCTGCTGCTCGGCATAGACCTGGTGAAAGACACGGCGCGCCTGGAGGCCGCTTATGACGATGCGCTGGGCGTGACGGGCGCCTTCAACAAAAACCTGCTGCTCAACATCAACGGCTTGCTGGGCGCGGACTTCGACGTGCGGCAGTGGCGGCATGTGGCGCTGTTCAATGCCGCCGAGTCGCGCATCGAGATGCACCTGGAAGCCGCCTGCGACCTGACGGTGCACTGGCCCGGCCACGAGCGCCGCTTCAAGGCCGGCGAACGCATCCACACCGAATGCTCCTACAAATACACGGTGGACGGCATGACGGCGCTGCTGCGGCAGGCCGGTTTCAAACACGTGAAGTACTGGACCGATCCGAACCACTGGTTCGCGGTGTTCTGGGCTGCGGTTTAGCCCTTTCGCCAGGCAAAGAAAAAGGCCGGCTTCCCTCGGGAAACCGGCCTTGATGTTTTAAGCGCTTGGTAAAGCGGAAGGTCGTCAGGCGCGCTCAGCCACCCAGCCCTGCACCGACTTCAGCGCATCACCCAGCTTGGACGCATCGGTGCCGCCGGCCATGGCCATGTCGGCCTTGCCGCCACCCTTGCCGCCGACTTGCTGGGCCACAAAGTTGACCAGCTCACCGGCCTTCACTTTGCCGACGCTGTCGGCCGTCACGCCAGCGGCGATCTGCACCTTGTCGCCGTCGACCGCGGCCAGCACGATGACGGCCGTCTTGAGTTTGTCCTTGAGCTTGTCCATGGTGTCGCGCAGCGTCTTGGCGTCGGCGCCTTCGAGCTTCGCGGCCAGCACTTTGAGGCCCTTGACGTCCACCGCCTGCGTGAGCAGCTCGTCGCCTTGCGAGGATGCCAGCTTGCCCTTGAGCGCGGCGATTTCTTTCTCGAGCACCTTGACCTGGTCCAGCACCTGGCCGATGCGGCCCTGCAGTTCCGAGGGGCTGGCCTTGAGCGAGCCGGCCGCGGCCTGCACCGTGGATTCGAGCGACTGCAGGTAGGCCAGCGCGTTCTCGCCGGTCACGGCCTCCACGCGCCGCACACCCGCCGCCACGCCGCTTTCGGCGACGATCTTGAAGAGGCCGATGTCACCGGTACGTTTGACGTGAACGCCACCGCAGAGCTCCTTGCTGGAGCCGATCGTCAGCACGCGCACGGTCTCACCGTACTTTTCGCCGAAGAGCATCATCGCGCCGGATTTCTGCGCATCTTCCATGGCCATCACGGTGGCATCGGTTGCCACGTTGGAGAGGATTTCGGCGTTGACGCGCGCTTCGATCTCGCGGATCTGCGCGTCGGTAACTGGCGCGTTGTGCGCGAAGTCGAAGCGCGTGCGCTCGGCATTCACCAGGCTGCCCTTTTGCTGCACGTGGTCGCCCAGCACTTCGCGCAGTGCCTTGTGCATCAAGTGCGTGGCGCTGTGGTTGCGCACGGTAGCGGCGCGCACAGCGGTATTGACCTGCGCCATCACCGCATCGCCGACTTTCAGCGTGCCCTCTTCCTGCACACCGTAGTGGCCGAACACATCAGCCCGGATCTTGAGCGTGTCGTCCACCGCGAAACCGGCGCCGGCCGCGGTGATGCGGCCCTGGTCGCCGACCTGGCCGCCGCTTTCGGCATAGAAAGGCGTGGTGTTGAGCACCACCACACCGCTTTGCCCGGCGTTGAGGGCCTGCACGGCCACGCCGTCGGCGTACAGCGCCACCACCTTGGCGGGCTCTTCGAGCAACTCGTAGCCGGTGAAGGTGTTGCCGCCGCCGGTGTATTCCAGCGCGCGGTCCATCTTGAACTTGCCGGCTGCGCGGCCACGCGCTTTCTCCGCTTCAAGCTCGATTTTGAACTGAACTTCGTCAACACCAATACCAAATTCACGAGAAACGTCTGCCGTCAGATCAATCGGAAACCCGTAAGTACCGTGCAACAGGAATGCTGTCTTTCCATTCAGCAAGATGCTCGAAGTGTTGTCCTTGAACTCGGTCTGCGAAATATCAACAAGAGTATTGATTTCCCGCAATAGCAGTTCCATGCCGTTCTCCAGCGTTTCAAAGAAACGCTCTTCCTCGGCCTTGAGCACGGCGGTGATGCGGGCTTCGTCGGTCCTGAGTTTGGGGTAGGCGTCGCCCATCAGGCGGGCCAGGTCGGCCACCAGCTTGTGGAAGAACGGCGTCTTCTTGCCCAGCTTGTAGCCGTGGCGGATCGCGCGGCGGATGATGCGGCGCTGCACGTAGCCGCGGCCTTCATTGGACGGGTTGACGCCGTCGCTCACCAGGAAGGCGGTGGCGCGGATGTGGTCGGCGATGACGAACAAGCTCTTGTTGCCCAGGTCCTTCTCGCCGGTTTCGCGGCTGGCGGCCTTGATCAGCGCGTCGAAGATGTCGATTTCATAATTGCTGTGCACGTGCTGCAGGATGGCGGCCAGGCGCTCCAGGCCCATGCCGGTATCCACGCAGGGCGCGGGCAGTTTCGTGACGCTGCCGTCGGCCGCCATGTCGAACTGCATGAACACGTTGTTCCAGATCTCGATGAAGCGGTCGCCGTCTTCACCAGGGCTGCCGGGCGGGCCGCCGGGGATGTGGTCGCCGTGGTCGTAAAAGATTTCCGAGCAGGGGCCGCAAGGGCCGGTGTCGGCCATCATCCAGAAGTTGTCGGACTTGTAGCGGCCGCCCTTGTTGTCGCCGATGCGGATGACGCGCTCGGGCGGCAGGCCGATTTCCTTGGTCCAGATGTCGTAGGCCTCGTCGTCTTCCTCGTACACCGTGGCGAGCAGGCGCTCGGGCGGCAGCTTGTAGACCACGGTCAGCAGTTCCCAGGCCCACGTGAGCGACTCGCGCTTGAAGTAGTCGCCGAAGCTCCAGTTGCCCAGCATCTCGAAGAAGGTGTGGTGGCGCGCGGTGTAACCCACGTTTTCCAGGTCGTTGTGCTTGCCGCCGGCGCGCAGGCAGGCCTGGACGGACGCGGCGCGCACATAGGGGCGCTTGTCGGTGCCGAGGAACACGTCCTTGAACTGCACCATGCCGGAGTTGGTGAACATCAGCGTCGGGTCGTTGCCCGGCACCAGTGAGCTGGAAGGCACCACGGTGTGGCCCTTGGACGCGAAGAAATCGAGGAAGGTCTTGCGGATGTCGGCGACGGTAAAGGTGGGCTGGCTCATCTTGGATTTTGTGGTCTGGCAAGGTGGCCGGCCGCCGGCGACCTCAGGTCGTACCCACTGCGTCGAACCCACCTAAGCGCTTGATTTACTTGAACATTCGATTATAGGCTTGGGGCCCGCGACAGCCCCGCCCCGGGGCGATCCCCCGCACAGGGCCGGCGCATCAAGGCGGTGCCCTCGCGCACCGCCCTGGCACGAGAGCGCAACACATGCCGCATTCCGGCGCCGAAATCCTCTTTCCAACCCTCCTTTACCCCCAAAAAAGCTGGCACGCAAGCTGCTTAATACCCTATAAAGATAATTTAAATATCTTCTTAATATATTTACATCCATCCAATCTCAACCCCGCACTTTTAGGAGCACTCCCTTGAACAACCCCCGCTGGCAAGGCATTTTTCCCGCCATCACCACCAAATTCCACGCCGACGAAAGCATCGACGCCGAGGGCACCGCCCGGCACATCGATTTCCAGATCCGCAACGGCATCCACGGCCTGGTGACCTGCGGCTCGCTGGGCGAGGCCAGCACGCTGTCGCTCGAAGAAAAGCTCCAGGTCGCCAAGATCGCCCTGGACGCCAGCAAGGGCCGTGTGCCGGTGCTGGCCAATGTGTCAGAGACCAGCACCCGCGAGGCGCTGCGCTACATCGCCGGCGCCAACCAGCTCGGCGTGGACGGCTTCATGGTCATGCCCTCAGTGATCTACGTGGCCGACGCGCGCGAAGCCATGCTCAACGTGCGCACCATGGCCGAAGCCGCACGCAAGCCGCTGATGATCTACAACAACCCGGTCGCCTACCGGGTTGACCTGAAGCCCGAGCACATGGCCGAGCTGGCCGATTGCGAATGGCTGGTCGCCATCAAGGAGAGCACCGACAACATCCGCCGCATCACCGACCTGCGCAACACCGTGGGTGACCGCTACCAGCTCTTCCTCGGCGTGGACGACCTGGCCTACGAAGGCCTGGCGCTGGGCTGCGACGGCCTGCTGGCCGGCGTGGGCTGCGCCTTCCCGCGCGAAACCGTGGCGCTGTATGACCTCATGAAGGCCGGCAAATTCGCCGAAGCGCTCAAGCTCTACCAATGGATGACGCCCATGCTGCACCTGGACGTGTCCACCAAGCTGGTGCAAAACCTCAAGCTCATCGACGCCCTGGTCGGCGTGGGCACCGAGCACATGCGCCGCCCTCGCCTGCCGCTGATAGGCGCCGAGCGCGAATTCGTCGAAGCCGTCGTCAAAAAAGCCCTGGCCACGCGGCCGGCGCAATACCAGTCCGTCGCGTAAATTTTTCCAACCCCGCAACCCGCATCGAGGAGACAACCATGACACATCGCAACAGCATCGTTTCTTTTGTCGGCATCGCCGCCATCGCACTGGCGTCAACGGCACAGGCCCAGGAACAGGTCGTGGCCATCGGCCATACCGGCCCGCTTTCGGGGCCGAACGCGTTCGCCGGCAAGGACAACGAAAACGGTGTTCGCCTGGCGGTCGAAGAACTCAATGCAAAAAAAATGGTGGTGGGCGGCAAGACACTCAAGTTCGAACTGCAGTCGGAGGACGACCAGTGCGACGCCAAGGCCGGCGTGAACGCAGCCCAAAAACTCGTCGACAGCAAAGTGAAGTACGTCATGGGCCCCTATTGCTCGGGCGTTGCGATTCCCGCATCACGGGTCTACAGCGAAGGCGGCGCCATGCTGTCGACCGTCGGCACCAACCCCAAGGTCACCCAGGGCGGCTACAAAAACCTGTTCCGCATCATCGCCAGCGACACACAGATCGGCTCCAGCATGGCGGTGTACGCAGCCAAGGTCCTGAAGGTCAGCAAGGTCGGCGTGATTGACGACCGCACGGCCTTCGGCCAGGGCGTTGCGGAAGAGTTCGTCAAGGAAGCCAAAAAACAGGGCCTCACCGTGGTCGGGCAGGAGTTCACGACCGACAAGGCCGTGGATTTCCTCTCTATCCTGACCAACCTCAAGGCGCAGAAACCGGAAGCCATCTTCTTCGGCGGCTATGCACCGCAGGCCGCGCCCATGGTGCGCCAGATGAAACAGCTGGGCCTGCCCGCCAAGCTGCTGGGTGGCGACACGCTGTGCAGCCCCGAAATGGGCAAGCTCGGCGGCGACGCGGTCAACGACACGGTTTTTTGCGCGCAAGGCGGCTCCATGCTGGAAAAGGCCGCGGGTGGACCGGCCTTCAAGGCCAAATACAAAAAGCGCTTCAACCTCGATACGGACGCTTACGGCGCTTCCTTCTATGACCAGACGATGCTGATCGGAGAGGCCATGCGCAAGGCTGACTCCATCGACGTGGCCAAGGTCGGCGCCGAGATCTACAAGGGCAGCTACAAGGGCGTTGCGGGCACCTACACCTATGACGACAAGGGCAACATGACCCAGGCGCCCATCACGGTGTTCACGTTCAGGAATGCCCAGCCCACGGCGCTGGCGAGTTACTGAACACCGCCGGCGCCATCAGGACACGAGGGGCAAGGCCATGAGCGACACAGCGCATAGTGAGCACCACCGTGCCTGAAGCATCGAGCCGGCAGGCGGACGTCCTTGTGATCGGCGCCGGAATCGTCGGCGCGGCCTGCGCGCAAGCCCTGGTTGCCTCCGGCCTGAACGTGCGCATGCTCGATGCCCGCCGCCCGGGCGCCACGGCGGCCGGCATGGGCCACCTGGTGGTCATGGACGACAACCCCGCGGAGCTGGCCCTCAGCCAGCGCTCGCTGGCACTGTGGCGCGAACTGGCCCCGCGGATGCCACCCCAGTGCGCGTTCAGCCCGTGCGGAACGCTTTGGCTTGCGGCCGATGCGGCGGAAATGCAGGCCGCCGAAGAAAAACACGCCCGCCTGAGCGCACTCGGCATTGATTGCCATCTGCTGGGCGCCAAGGCGCTGGCACAGGCCGAGCCCGCGCTTCGCCCGGGGCTCGCCGGGGCCCTGAAAGTGACCGGCGACAGCATTGTGTACGCACCAGCAGCGGCGAACTGGCTGATTGCACAAGGCGGCGAACGCATCCAGCTGGAACACGCCGAGGTCGTGCGCATTGAGGGCAACAGGGCGCAGCTTGCCGATGGAGGCCATCGCACCGCGCCCATGATCCTGCTGGCCAACGGTATCCATGCCACCGCGCTATGCCCGGAGCTGCCGATCCGGCCCAAAAAAGGCCACCTGGTGATCACCGACCGTTACCCAGGCAAGGTGCACCACCAGCTGGTGGAACTCGGCTACGTCACCAGCGCGCACCACAGCGAAGGCCCATCGGTCGCGTTCAACCTGCAGCCGCGCCCCACCGGGCAGTTGCTGATCGGCTCGTCGCGGCAATTCGGCACCACCGATCTCGAGGTGGAGGCCGCCATGGTCTCGCGGATGCTGCAACGCGCGCTGGCCTACATTCCCGCGCTTGCCGGCCTGAATGCCATCCGCAACTGGACCGGGCTGCGCGCCGCCACGCCCGACAGCCTGCCCCTGATAGGCCGCCATCCATGGCGTGAAGGCCTGTGGCTGGCCGTCGGCCATGAAGGCCTGGGCGTCACCACGGCCACCGGCACGGCACAACTGCTGGCCGCGCAGATGACCGGCGCCACGCCCGCCTTCGACCCCGCGCCCTATGCCGCCCAGCGTTTTGCGGAGACCGCACACCCATGAAAACACCCGACACCGTGACGCTCCACGTCAACGGCCGGCCGCTGTCGGTCAAGGCCGGTACCTCCGTGGTCGCGGCGCTGCGCATCGCCGACGCCGCGCGCATGGGCATGGCACGCCGCTCCGTGCACGGCGAAGCCCGCGCGCCCTTCTGCGGCATGGGTATCTGCCAGGAATGCCGCGTCGACATCGACGGCCAGCGCCGGCTGGCCTGCCAGACGCACTGCGAAGACGGCATGGTGGTGGAGGCTGCAAGGTGAACGCCAAAAACCCGTCAACAGCCATTGAATATTGCGATGTATTGATCATCGGCGCAGGCCCGGCCGGTATGGCCGCGGCGCTGGCCGCCGCGCCCAGCGGCGCCCGCATCGTGATCATCGATGACAACCCGGCGCCCGGCGGCCAGATCTGGCGCGACGGCCCGGGCGCCCACCTGCCGCCGCAGGCGCTGCGCATGCGCGAGTCGCTGGCGCGCTGCGCCAACGTGCGCCTGCTGTGCGGCACGCGCGTGGTCAGCCCGGTCGGCCCCGGTGCGCTGCTGCTGGAAGACGAAAAACAAGGCTGGGTGCAGCGCTACGGCAAGCTGATCCTGTGCACGGGCGCGCGCGAGCTGCTGCTGCCCTTCCCGGGCTGGACGCTGCCCGGCGTCACAGGGGCCGGCGGTTTGCAGGCGCTGGTCAAGGCCGGCTTGCCGGTCGCCGGCGAACGCATCGTCATCGCCGGCAGCGGTCCCTTGCTGCTGGTGGCCGCCGCCACGGCGCGCCAGGCCGGTGCGCGCGTGCTGCGCATCGCCGAACAGGCCGGCCTGGCATCGGTCGCGGGCTTTGCAGCCCAGTTGCTGCGCTGGCCCGGCAAGGCAACACAGGCCCTGGGCCTGGCCAGCGCGCGCTACCGCACCGGCACCCGTGTTGTGTCGGCGCAAGGCGCGGGCCGCGTCGAGTCGGTGCGGCTTCACCATGCCGGCCGGGAGACGGACATCGCCTGCGACCGCGTGGCCTGCGGCTTCGGCCTGGTGCCCAACACCGAACTGGGCCAGCTGCTGGGCTGCGCGCTCACACCGAACCCCGGCGGCGCGCCGGCGCTGGCGGTGGACGGCCTGCAGGCGACCAGTGTGGCCGGTGTCTACGCGGCCGGTGAATGCACCGGCGTGGGCGGCAGTGAGCGCGCGCTCGCGCAGGGCCGCATCGCCGGCCATGCGGCCGTCGAAAACACCGGTGCCGCGCTCCACCACGGTCCGCAACGCTCGCACTGGCAGGCCTTCGCCGACCAGTTGCAACGCCACTTCACCCTGGCCCCGTCGCTCAAAACCCTGGCACGACCCGACACCCTGGTCTGCCGCTGCGAAGACGTGCCGCAGGCGGCGCTCGCCGCTTGCAAGGGCTGGACCGACGCCAAGCTGCACACGCGCTGCGGCATGGGCGCCTGCCAGGGCCGCGTCTGCGGTGCGGCGGCGCAATTCCTTTTTGGCTGGACGCCGCCCGCGCCCAGGCCGCCGCTGTCGCCGGCGCGCATCGCCACGCTGGCAAGCACACCCACCCTCGACTGAAAGCACGCACCCACCACCATGCCACAGGACATCATTCTCGAAACCCAAGGGCTCAGCAAGGAGTTCCGCGGCTTTATCGCCGTGCGCAACGTCGCCCTGCGCGTCAGGCGCGGCAGCATACACGCGCTGATAGGCCCCAACGGCGCCGGCAAGACCACGGTCTTCAACCTGCTGACCAAGTTCCATACACCGACCGAAGGGAAGATCCTCTTCAACGGCATCGACATCACGCACGAAAAGCCCGCGCAGACCGCGCGCCGCGGCATCGTGCGTTCCTTCCAGATTTCCGCCGTGTTCCCGCAGCTCACGGTGCTGGAGAACGTCAAGATCGCGCTGCAGCGCAAGCTCGGCGTCGAGTACCGCTTCTGGCAATCGATCGCCGCGATGCAGCGGCTCGACGCACCGGCCATGGCCCTGCTCGAGCAGGTCGGCCTGGCGCGCTTTTCCGCGCTTCTGGCCGGCGACCTGCCCTACGGCCGCAAGCGCACGCTGGAAATCGCCACCACGCTGGCGCTGGACCCGGAACTGCTGCTGCTCGACGAGCCCACGCAGGGCATGGGCCACGAGGACGTGGACCGCATCAAGGCGCTGATCAAGCAGGTTTCCGCGCAGCGCACGGTGCTGATGGTGGAACACAACATGAAGGTGGTGGCCGACATCAGCGACACCATCACCGTGCTGCAGCGCGGCGAGGTGCTGGCCGAAGGGCCGTACACGGAAGTTTCCACCAACCCCGCCGTGCGCGAGGCTTACATGGGAGTCGAGGAAGATGCCTGAACACACCCACCACGCGGGCAACGCCATGCTCACCATCCGCGACCTGCACGCCTGGTACGGCGAATCGCATGTGCTGCAGGGCATCAACCTCGACGTCAAGGCCGGTGAATGCATCACCCTGCTGGGCCGCAACGGCGCGGGCCGCACGTCCACCCTGCGCGCCATCCTCGGCCTGGTCGGCAAGCGCACCGGCTCCATCCGGGTGGCCGGCAAGGAGACCATCACCCTGCCGCCGCACCGCATCGCACGCCTGGGCCTGGGCTATTGCCCGGAAGAGCGCGGCATCTATGCCTCGTTGACCGCCGAGGAAAACCTGTTGCTGCTGCCCAAGGTCGGCGAAGGCGGCATGTCGCTCGAACAGATTTACGCCATGTTCCCCAACCTCAAGGAGCGCGCCGGCAGCCCCGGCACGCGGCTGTCCGGGGGCGAGCAGCAGATGCTCGCGATGGCGCGCATCCTGCGCACCGGCGCCCAGCTGCTGCTGCTCGACGAAATCACCGAGGGCCTGGCGCCCGTGATCGTGCAAAAGCTCGGCCAGGTGATACGCGAGCTCAAGGCGCGCGGTTTCACCATCGTGCTGGTGGAGCAGAACTTCCGCTTCGCCAGGCACCTGGCCGACCGCCATTACGTGATCGAGCACGGCCAGGTGGTCGAGGTCATGGAGCAGCGCGAGGTCGAAGCCCGGCAGGACCGGCTCAACGAGCTGCTCGGCATCTGAGTTTTTCAACGCGCCTTTCCATTCCCTTCCTCATTCCCTTCCCCTTCCCCCAACCCCTGGAGCCTTTCATGCCATTCCGCAAACTCTCCGTCTGCCTGGCGGCCTGCGCCGCCCTCTCGTCCTTTTCTGTTCACGCTCAGGTCAGCGACGACGTCGTGAAGATCGGCGTGCTCAACGACCTCTCCGGCATTTACTCCGACCTGTCCGGCCAGGGCTCGGTCACGGCGGCGCGCATGGCCATTGAGGAAATGGGCGGCAAGGTGCTGGGCAAACCCATCGAACTGGTCTTCGCCGACCACCAGAACAAGCCCGACGTGGCGGCCAACCTGGCGCGCGGCTGGTTCGACCAGGGCAAGGTCGACATGGTGACGGACTTCCCCACCACCTCCACCGCGCTGGCGGTGATGGAGATCGCGCGGCAGAAGAACCGCATCGTCATGCCTTCCTCGGGCCTGGCCACCGCCATCCTCGGCGAAAAATGCACGCCGCTGACGGCGCAGTGGACCACCAACACCTATGCGCTGGCGGCCGGCACGGCGCGCGCGCTGGTCAAGGAAGGCAAGAAGACCTGGTACTTCATCACCGCCGACTACACCTTCGGCCATTCGCTGGAAAAAGACGCGACCGAGGTCATCAAGGCCGACGGCGGCAGCGTGGTCGGCAGCTCGCGCCACCCCTTCCCGGGCAACGACTTCTCGTCCTTCCTGCTCAAGGCGCAGGCCTCCAAGGCCGACGTCATCGCGCTGGCCAACGCCGGCAACGACACCGTCAACGCCATCAAGCAGGCCAATGAATACGGCATCACGCGCAAGCAGGTGGTCGCGCCGCTGCTCACCTACATTTCCGACGTCCACAGCATTGGCCTGGACAAGGCGCAAGGCATGTACCTGAGCGAGGCCTTTTACTGGGACTTCGACGAGCGCTCACGCGCCTGGTCGAGGAAGTTCTTTGAAAAACAAAAGCGCATGCCCACCGCCGCCCAGGCCGGCGTCTACTCGGCCACGCTGAGCTACCTCAAGGCCATCCAGGCCGCCGGCACCGACGAGGCCAAGGCCGTGATGGCGCAGCTGCGCAAGATGACCATCGACGACGCGGTGATCCGCAAGGGCAAGCTGCGCGAAGACGGCGCGCTGGTGCACGACATGCTGCTGCTGCAGGTCAAGACGCCGGCCGAATCGAAGGCGCCCTGGGACTACTACAAGGTCAAGTCCGTGCTCCCCCCCCCCCCCCCCCCCCCCCCCCCCCCCCCCCCCCCCGCCACTCACGAAACACACATCATGTTTGACATCCCGATGCAGTCCCTGCTGGCCCAGTTGCTGGTGGGCCTGATCAACGGCTGCTTCTACGCCATGCTGAGCATGGGGCTGGCGATTATTTTCGGCCTGCTCAACATCATCAACTTCGCGCACGGCGCGCAGTTCATGGTGGCCGCCTTCCTGGCCTGGATAGGCTTTTCGCAGCTGCCGCTGCTGCTGGGGCCCGAATTCAAGGTCAACTTCTGGGCCGCGCTGGTGCTGGCGCCGCTGATCGTCGGCGGCCTGGGCGTGCTGCTCGAGAAAACGCTGCTCAAGCGGCTCTACCACCTGGACCACCTCTACGGCCTGCTGCTGACCTTCGGCGTCGCGCTGGTGCTCGAAGGCGCGTTCCGCCACTTCTACGGCATCTCGGGCGCCAGCTACGACCCGCCCGCGCTGCTGCAGGGCGGCGTCGACCTGGGCTTCATGTATCTGCCGCTGTACCGCGGCTTCGTGGTGGTGGCCTCGATCCTGATCTGCGGCTTCACCTGGTTCCTGTTCGAGAAAACCCGGCTGGGCGCCCTGCTGCGCGCCGGCACCGAGAACCCCAAGCTGCTGCAGGCCTTCGGCGTCAACATCCCGCTGATGGTCACCCTGACCTACGGCTTCGGCGTGGGCCTGGCCGGCATCGCCGGCGTGCTGGCCACGCCCATCATGCAGGTCAACCCACTGATGGGCGCCAACCTGCTCAATATCGTGTTCGCCGTGGTGGTGATAGGCGGCCTGGGCTCCATCCTGGGCGCCGTCGTGAGCGGGCTGGCCCTGGGCCTGCTCGAAGGCCTCACCAAGGTCTTCTACCCCGAGGCCTCCACCGTGGTGGTGTTCGTGATCATGGCGGTGGTGCTGCTGATCCGGCCAGCCGGCCTTTTCGGCAAGGAGCACTAGGCCATGAAATCCTTGCTCGCCAACATCCCCACGCCCGTCCGCATCCTGCTGGCACTCCTGCCACTCGCGCTGCTGGTGCCGGCCTTCCCCGAGATCGCCTACCCGGTCTTCATCATGAAGGTGATGTGCTACGCGCTGTTCGCGCTGGCCTTCAACCTGCTGATCGGCTTCACCGGCCTGGTGTCCTTCGGCCATGCGGCCTTCTTCGGCTGGGCCGGCTACACCACCGGCATCCTGATGATCCGCTTCGGCGCCGCCGGGTTTCCCGTCGAGCTCGCCATCCTGGCGGGCGTGGCCGTGGCCACCGCCATCGGCTGGCTGATCGGCACGCTGGCGATACGCCGCACCGGCATCTACTTCGCGATGATCACCCTGGCCCTCTCGCAGGTCGCCTACTTCCTGGCGGTGCAAATTCCCTGGACCGGCGGCGAGGACGGCATGCAGGGCATCCCGCGCGGCAAGCTGCTGGGCCTGGTCGACCTCTCGGTCGACAACCACATGTACTACTTCACGCTGGCGGTGTTCACGGCGGCCTTCCTGGCCATACACCGCATCGTGCATTCGCCCTTCGGCCAGGCCCTCAAGGCGCTGCGCGACAACGCGCCGCGCGCCGTCTCGCTGGGCTACGACACCGACCGCTGCAAGCTCTACGCCTTCATGCTGTCGGCCGCGCTGGCTGGCCTGGCCGGCTCGCTCCGGGCGCTGGTGCTGCAGCTGTCCACGCTCAACGACGTGACGCTGGGCACCTCGACCGAGGTGCTGCTGATGACCCTGCTCGGTGGGCTAGGCACGAGCTGGGGCCCCGTGGTAGGCTCAGCGCTGGTGGTCAGCCTGCAGAACCACCTCGCCGCCCTGGGCGGCGTGGTGACCATCCTTATCGGCCTGACCTTCATTGTCTGCGTATCGTTCTTCCGGCGTGGCCTGGTGGGCGAATGGCAGGCCCTGCTGCAACGCCGAGACACCCGACAACAACATGCCCCTGCCCACGACCGCACCCCCACCGCTGCCAGCCAAACGCCGGGCCGCTGACGTCGCTTACGACGCCATCGAGGCGATGATCGCCACCCTGCAGCTGCAGCCCGGCGCGCCCGTGGTCGAGGCCGACCTGGCCCAGCGCACCCAGCTGGGCCGCACTCCCGTGCGCGAGGCGCTGCTGCGCATGGTCTCCATCGGCCTGATCGTGCAGCAGCCCCGGCGCGGCCTGCTGGTCTCCAACATCGACCTGGCCGACCACCTGGACGTGATCCTCACGCGGCGCGTGCTCGAGGGCGTGATCGCGGCGTGCTCGGCGCGGCGCGCCACGGCGGCCCAGCGCAAGGCCATCGTCGGCTGCGCGGCCAAGATGATCAAGGCCGCCGAGCGCGCCAACCTGGAGGCCTACATGGCGGCCGACCACGAGCTGGACCTCGTCAACCACGAGGCCTGCCGCAACAGCCCGGCCGTCAAGAGCGTGGTGCCGCTGATCGTGCAGTGCCGGCGCTTCTGGTATGCCTACCAGCACGAGGGCGAGATCGCCGAAGGCGCGCGCTTTCACATGGAGCTGGCCCAGGGCATCGCCACCGGCGACGAGGCCGCCGCCGTGCTCGGCGCCAACAAGCTCATGGACTACCTCGAGGGCTTCGCCAGGCGCGTCATCGAGATCTGATGCAGCACGCGCGGGCCGGGCCCTTACTGGGCGGCCTGCTGGCCCAGCTCGATCCGCTGGGCCAAAAAGCGCCAGATGCGCTCGTCGTCGCAGAACGCCACGTTAAAGCGCAGCCAGCCCGTGGGATGCGGTTCCATCAGGAACAGCTGTCCCGGGCCGAGCATGATGCCTTCCGGCGTCGCCTCTTTGGACAGGACGGCGCCATCCGGAAGGTCCGGATGCCGGGCCCACAGGTACATGCCGGCCCCCGGCTCATGGAACAGCTCAAACCCCAGGCTGCTCAGGTTTTTTTCGGTCTTGCGATGCGCCGCGGCCAGCCTTTCCCGAAGCGACTTGAGGTGCTTGCGCCAGCGGCCGTCGGTGACCACCCCGAAGGTCAGCCGCTCGGCGATGTCCGAAGACGTGAGCCCTGAAATCATCTTGAGCTGGGCCAGGTCCTCGATCAGCTCACCCCTGGCCAGCAGGTAGCCCACGCGCAGGTTGGGGGAAATGGTTTTGGAAAAGCTGCCGATGTACACCACGCGCCGCAGCTGGTCCAGGCTGGCCAGCGTGGAGCGCGAGGTCGGGTCCATGTCGGCGTAAATATCGTTTTCCACCAGCGTGAAGTCATGCGCCTCGGCCAGTTGCAGCAGGCGGTGCAGGTGGGCCGCCGAGGCGATGGAGCAGGTCGGGCTTTGCAAACGGGGCTGCGTGAAAAAGGCCTTGGGCTTGTGCACGGCCAGCAAGGCCTCCAGCGCGGCGAGGTCGTAGCCCGTGGGGGTGCGCGGCACACCCACCAGGTTGGCCCCCAGGAAGCGCAGCATGAACATCAGGTTGGGATAGCCGGGGTTGTCCACCAGCACCGTGTCGCCGGGCTTGAGGAGTTGCCGGGCCACCAGGTCCAGCGCCTGGCTGGACCCCTGCGTCAGCAGCACCTGGTCCACCTCGACCGGTATCTGGTTTTCGGCCAGGGCCTCCGCAATGACCATGCGCAGCGCCATATGCCCGTGGGGCAGTCCGTAACCTTCCAGGGACGAGCCGTCCGTCGACAGGTGCCGCATGCTGCGGCGAATCGCGTCCCCGAACAGGAAATCGTGCGGCAGCCAGCCGCAACCGGGTTTCATCGGCAGGTTGCGGTTTTCAAATATTTGCTTGAGGTACCAGCGCGCGTCGAATTTCGGCTGCTGCGGCTGCGCATACGGCGCGCCCGATGCACCTTCATCGCCCCTGCGCTTGACGAAAAACCCGGCATTGGCCCGGGAAACCAGCCATCCCTGGGCCACCAGGCGGTCATAGGCCTCCACCACCGTGAAGACGCTGACGCCGTGCATGGCGGCAAAACCGCGGATGGAGGGCAGCTTGACGCCCGGTTTCAGCGCCTGCCCGGCAATCATGCCCCGCAGGCCGTCGACGATCTGGCTCACCAGGGGAGTCTGCAGTTCCGGGCGGAGTGTGAGCATCAAAAAACCAAAAAAGGCAGATTGTGCATTGCAATCCTCGTGCACCGGGTTGGGGAATCCATGTACAGGATTCTAGACCCGCACAGTGCGCTGAAAACAGCGCAAAGGTGTACATGGACGGGCCCGGCCCGCACTTCTACAGTCCATCCGTCCCTGTCCAGAAAACCGAAACCACCTTCACCATGCAGCCAAACCAGACTACCAGCAACGCCGCCCTGATGGCGCGCCGCCAAGCCGCCGTGACGCGCGGCGTGGGCCAGGCCCACGAAATTTTCGTCAGCCGGGCGAAAAACGCCGAACTGTGGGATGTCGAAGGCCGCCGCTACATCGACTTCGCCGGCGGCATCGCCGTCCTCAACACCGGCCACCTGCACACCGAAGTCATTGCCGCGGTCAAGGCCCAGCTCGAGCTCTACACGCACACCTGCTTCCAGGTGGTCGCCTATGAGCCCTATGTCGAACTGGCGGAAAAGCTCAATGCCCTGGCGCCCGGCAATTTCGCCAAAAAAACCCTGCTGCTGAGCACCGGCGCCGAGGCCGTCGAGAACGCCGTCAAGGTGGCGCGCTCCTACACAAAGCGCCCCGGCATCATCGCCTTCACGGGCGGCTACCACGGCCGTACCAACATGACGCTGGGCATGACCGGCAAGGTGGCGCCCTACAAGCTGGGCTTCGGCCCCTTCCCCGGCGAGGTGTTCCATGCCGAATACCCCAACGCGCTGCACGGCGTCAGCATCGACCAGGCCTTGCATTCGGTCGAGCAGATCCTCAAAAACGACGTCGAGCCCGAGCGCGTGGCGGCCTTCATCATTGAACCGGTGCAGGGCGAGGGAGGCTTTTACATCGCCCCGCCCGAGTTCATCAGCCGCCTGAAGGCGCTGGCCGACCGGCACGGCATCCTGCTGATCGCCGACGAAGTCCAGACCGGCGCCGGCCGCACAGGCACCTGGTATGCCAGCGAACAATGGCCGGTGGCGCCCGACCTGATCGCCATCGCCAAATCGATGGCGGGCGGCTTTCCGATATCAGGCCTGGTCGGCCGTGCCGAGGTCATGGACGCCCCCGGCCCCGGCGGCCTGGGCGGCACCTACGCGGGCAGCCCCATCGGCTGCGCGGCGGCGCTGGCCGTGCTCAAGGTCTTCAAGGACGAAAAACTCCTGGAGCGCAGCAACACCATGGGCAACTACCTGGTCAAGGGTTTGCGCGCCATCGCGGAAAAGGAAGCGGCCATCGGCGACGTCCGCGGCCTGGGCGCCATGGTGGCCATAGAGCTCTTCGAAAACGCGGACCCCGCCCGTCCGGACGCCGCACTGACCAAACGGGTGGTCAGCGAAGCCGCCCGGCGTGGATTGATATTGCTCTCCTGCGGCACCTACGGTAATGTGATCAGGATTCTGGTTCCCCTCACGGCGCCCGACGCCTTGCTGGACGAAGGCCTGCAAATCCTGGCAGACAGCTTCGCCGCATCGCGCTGATCTTCGTGGACAGCTCAGGAAAACCGATGACCGATAACGATGTCCTTGTGCGCTTTTCGGGCGTGCAGAAAACCTACGACGGCGAACAGCTTGTCGTGCAGCAGCTCGACCTTGACATTCATCGCGGGGAATTCCTGAGCCTGCTGGGCCCTTCCGGCTCCGGGAAAACCACCACGCTGATGATGCTGGCCGGCTTCGAGTCGCCTACCGCCGGAGAAATCTTTCTCAATGGTTCGCAGATCACCGGCACACCGCCGCACAAGCGCAACTTCGGCATGGTGTTCCAGAACTACGCCCTCTTCCCGCACCTCACCGTGGGCCAGAACGTGGCCTATCCGCTCACGGTGCGCAAGGTGCCCAAAGCCGACCAGGCCAGCCGCGTGCTGCGCGCGCTCGACATGGTCCGCCTTTCGGGCATGTCCGACCGCCTGCCCGGGCAACTGTCGGGCGGCCAGCAGCAGCGCGTCGCCCTGGCGCGGGCGCTGGTGTTCGAGCCCCAGCTGGTGCTCATGGACGAACCGCTGGGCGCGCTCGACAAGCAGCTGCGCGAGCACATGCAGATTGAGCTGAAGGAGCTGCACAAGCAGCTGGGCGTCACCTTCGTCTATGTCACGCACGACCAGGGCGAGGCACTGACCATGAGCGACCGGGTGGCGGTCTTCAACGATGGCGCGATCCAGCAACTGGCCCCCGTGGAGGCGCTGTATGAGACGCCCTCCAACCGCTTTGTCGCCGGTTTCGTCGGCGACAGCACCGTGCTCAAGGGCAAAGGACGCGCCGCCGGCATCGAATTGCCGGACGGCTGTGTCCTGGGCGGCATCCATGTCAAGCAGGCGGCTGTCGGCACGCAGGTCGAGGCCTATATCCGGCCGGAGCGCATTGTGCTGCATAGCCAGGCGCCGGCTTCAGTAGCCAATGTGCTGCCCGCGCGCGTGGCGCGCATCATCTATTTCGGCGACCACCTGCGGCTGCTGTGCGAGGTCGGCGCCGGCCAGGCGGAAGCCACGGTCAAGCTGCCCCTCACCCTGCTGGACGGCCTGCCGCCGCCGCAACCGGGCGACGCGGTACACCTCGAATTTCCGCCTGCCTTCACGCGGATCTATGCGGTGTAAGCGCTTTCTCCTTTCACGCCCTTCACCTATTTCAAGCGTCCCTTCTGCCTTTATCAACCACCGAGGAATTTGCACCATGAAGAAAAACATCATCGCCCTTGCCATGGCTTCGTGCCTGGCCCTGCCCGCGCTTGCGCAGCAGCAGATCACCGTCGTCAACTTCGGCGGCGCCAATGCCAACGCGCAGAAAAAAGCCTACTACGAGCCCTACGAAAAAGCCGGCACCAAAGTCGTCGCGGTGGAATACAACGGCGAGCAGGCCAAGATCAAGGCCATGGTCGAGACGAAGAAGGTGACCTGGGATGTGGTCGAAGTTGAAGCACCCGATGTGCAGCGCGGTTGCGACGAGGGTCTGTTTGAAAAAATCGACTTCAGCAAAATCGGCTCCAAGGCGGACTTCTTGCCCGCAGCGGTCAAGGAATGCGGCGTGGGCGTTTTTGTCTGGTCCACCGTGATGGCCTGGAACGCCGACAAGGTCAAGACCGCCCCCACCAGCTGGGCCGACTTCTGGGACGTCAAGAAGATCCCCGGCAAACGCGGCATGCGCAAGGGCGCCCGCTACAACCTCGAATTCGCGTTGATGGCCGACGGCGTCAAGCCCGCCGACGTCTACAAGGTCCTGGCTACCAAGGACGGCGCCGACCGCGCATTCCGGAAGCTGACGGAACTCAAGCCCAGCATCCAGTGGTGGGAGGCCGGCGCCCAGCCCGCCCAGTTCCTCGTGGCCGGTGACGTCGCCCTCAGCACGGTCTACAACGGCCGAATCGACGCCGCCAACCGCGAAGGCCGCAACCTGAAGATCTACTGGCCCGGCGGCATCTATGACCTGGACTACTGGGTCATCCCCAAAGGCGCGCCCAACAAGGATGCATCGATGAAGTTCATCGCCTTCGCCAGCCAGCCCGCCACCCAGGCCGTGTACGCGCAGAACATCGCCTACGGCCCGGTCAACAACCAGGCTTTGGCCAAGCTCGACAAGAAGGTGCTGGATGACCTGCCGACCTCGCCGGCCAATGCGAAAGAGGCCATCCAGATGAACGTCGGCTTCTGGGCCGACCAGGGCGAGGCACTGGAGAAACGCTTCGCCGCGTGGGCCACGCAATAAAGCCGGGAGCAAACCAGCATGAACAGTTTCACCCGCAAGGCGGCCCTGACGGGCGAAGACGCCGGCGCGCTGCGCCGGGCGCTGTCGCGGGCCGATGCACGCCGCAAATGGCGCGCCTTCGCCCTGACCCTGCCCTTGCTGGTGTTTCTGCTGGTGACCTTGCTCATCCCCATCGCCGCCCTGCTGCAGCGTGCGGTCGAAAACCCCGAAGTCGTGAACGCGCTGCCGCGCACGGTCCAAAGCCTCAAGGGCTGGGACCCGCAGGCGCCGCCCGCAGCCGCCACGTATGCGGCGCTGGTGCAGGACTTGGGAAGCCTCTCCGACAGCTCGGACGCCGGTGCCCTGGCCCGGCGGCTTAATTCAGAGGTGCCCGGCTCCCGCTCGCTGGTCATGGGGGCGTACCGCGCGCTGCCCATCACCGGGTCGCCGCAGGACATACAGGCCAGGCTGGTCCAGCTGGACCCGCGCTGGGCCGAGCCTGCCTTCTGGCAGGCGATTGCCAAAAACGGCTCCCGCTGGACGCCCGACTACCTGCTGGCATCGGTGGACCTGCGGCGCGACAGCCTCGGCGAGGTGGAGCGCATGCCGCCCGACCAGCGCGCTTTCGGGCCCATCCTGCTTCGCACCTTCCAGATCAGTTTTGTCGTCACCGTGTTCTGCCTGGCGCTGGCTTACCCGCTGGCCTGGTGGCTGGCTTCGCTGCCAGCGCGCAAGGCCAACCTGCTGATGATCCTGGTGCTGGTGCCCTTCTGGACCTCCATCCTGGTGCGCGTCGCCGCATGGATCGTGCTGCTGCAATCCGAAGGCCTGGTGAATCGCGGGCTGATGGGCATCGGCCTGATCGACAGCCCGCTGGCGCTGCTGTTCAACCGCGCGGGCGTGGTGATCGCCATGGTGCACATCCTGCTGCCCTTCATGATCCTGCCGCTTTACAGCGTGATGAAAAACGTGCCCGCAACTTACGTCCGGGCCGCCGTTTCGCTGGGCAGCACGCCGCTGTCCGCCTTCTTTCGGGTGTACGTGCCGCAGACCTATCCCGGCATCAGTGCCGGGGCGCTGCTGGTGTTCATCCTGTCCATTGGTTATTACGTCACCCCGGCCCTGCTCGGCGGCGCCGATGACCAGATGCTGAGCTACTACATCGCGCGGTACACCAACGTCGAAGTCAATTGGGGCATGGCCTGTGCGCTGGGCGCCGTGCTGCTGACCGCCACCATGATTCTTTACAGCGTTTACCGGCGCATCGGCAAGGCCGAACTCAGCATCGGCTGACACCTTTTTTCTTCTACAGACCTACAGACGCAGACGCCGATTCACCATGTTCAAAATCACAGGGCCCGCCTTTCCCCGCTACGCCACCCTGGCAGACAAAGCCGGCTGGTGGCTGGTGCGCGCCGCCTGCGTCGCCATCCTGGTTTTTCTGCTGGCGCCCATCCTGGTCATGGTGCCGCTGTCCTTTTCCGACAGCTCTTTTTTGAGCTACCCGATTCCGGGCTGGTCACTGAAGTGGTACCGCAACCTGCTGGATTCGCCGGAATGGGCCAGGGCCGCGAAAAACAGTTTCATCGTGGCGCCCGCCGCGACCCTGATCGCCACCGCGCTGGGTACTTTGGCGGCGGTCGGCCTTTCCAGAAGCAACTTCCCGTTCAAAAGCCTGCTGATGGGCATCCTCATCGCCCCGATGGTGGTTCCCATCATTGTGGTCGGCGTGGCCACCTACCTGTACTTCGCGCCGCTGGGCCTTGCCGACAGCTACTTCGGGCTGATCGTGGTGCACGCCGCATTGGGCGCGCCCTTTGTGCTGACCACCGTGCTGGCGACGCTCGCGGGCTTTAACCACAACCTGGTGCGCGCGTCGCTCAGCCTGGGCGAAACGCCTTTCAGGACGTTTTTCCGGATCACCCTGCCGGTCATCGCGCCGGGCGTGATCTCCGGCGCGCTGTTCGCCTTCGCCACCTCCTTTGATGAAGTGGTGGTCACGCTGTTCCTGGCGGGTGCGGAACAAGCCACGCTGCCGCGCCAGATGTTTACCGGCATCCGGGAAAACATCTCGCCGACCATCGCGGCCGTCGCCACCTTGCTGATCCTGTTCACCACCTCCCTTTTGCTGCTGCTGGAATGGCTGCGCGGGCGCAGGGCCTGACACGCCGGGACGGCGCCCTCGCGCGGAAACCCTTTCCCGGGGTCGCATACCCACCCGCCGCCCGTATCTCCCTCCGAAAGCTGTCAAAATCACCCGACGGCTCCTCTCTCCGCCCTCTCTCCACGCCTCTTTCACTCACTCCCCCTCCTCCACCCTCTTCAGCCTCCCGCTTTAAGGACTCCCGCCCATGGACATGAAAACCTCCCCCATTTCCCTGCTCAAAGATCCCAGCCTGTTCAAGACCGACGCGCTGGTCAACGGCCAGTGGGTCGCCGGCAAGGCCCGTTTTGACGTGAACGATCCTGCCACCGGCCGCAAGCTGGCCGACGTGGCCAACCTGGGGCCGCAGGACGCCGAGGCCGCCATCGCCGCGGCCAACACCGCCTGGCCCGCCTGGCGCAACAAGACCGGCAAGGAGCGCCACGCCATCCTGCTCAAGTGGTTCCAGCTGCTGATGGCCAACCAGGAAGACCTGGGCCGCATCATGACCGCCGAGCAGGGCAAGCCCTTTGCCGAGGCCAAGGGCGAAATCGCCTACGGCGCGAGTTTTGTCGAGTGGTTCGCAGAAGAAGCCAAACGCGTCAACGGCGAAACCCTGCCGCAGTTCGACAACAACCGCCGCCTGATGGTCCTGCGGCAGCCTATCGGCGTCTGCGCCGCCATCACACCCTGGAACTTCCCGCTGGCCATGATCACCCGCAAGGTTGCCCCGGCCCTGGCCGCCGGCTGCCCGGTGGTCATCAAGCCGGCCGAGCTCACGCCGCTGACGGCCCTGGCCGCCGCCGAGCTGGCCGTGCGCGCCGGCATCCCGGCCGGCGTGCTCAATGTGCTGACGGCCGACAGCGCCAACAGCATCGCCGTCGGCAAGGTGTTCTGCGCCAGCGACGTGGTGCGCCACATCAGCTTCACCGGCTCCACCGAGGTCGGCCGCATCCTGATGGCGCAAAGCGCGCCCAGCGTCAAGAAGCTCGCGCTCGAGCTGGGCGGCAACGCGCCCTTCATCGTGTTCGACGACGCCGACGTGGACTCCGCCGTCGAGGGCGCCATGGCCAGCAAATACCGCAATGCCGGCCAGACCTGCGTCTGCGCCAACCGCATCTACGTGCAGGACGGCGTCTACGACCAGTTCGTCGAAAAATTCGCCGCCAAGGTCAAGGCGCTCAAGGTCGGCAACGGCTTTGAGGACGGCGTGGTGCAGGGCCCGCTGATCGAGGACGCGGCCATCGAGAAGGTACAGCGCCACGTGGCCGACGCCCTCGCCAAAGGCGGCAAGCTGCTGGCCGGCGGCCACAAGCTCGAAGGCCAGTTCTTCGAGCCCACGGTGGTCTCCGAAGCCACCGCCGACATGCTCTGCGCCCGTGAAGAAACCTTCGGCCCCTTCGCGCCGGTGTTCCGCTTCAAGAACGACCAGGAAGCGATTGACGCGGCCAACAACACCGAGTTCGGCCTGGCCAGCTACTTCTACAGCCGCGACATAGGCCGCATCTACCGCGTCGCCGAAGCACTGGAGTACGGCATGGTGGGCATCAACGCCGGCGTGATCGCGACCGAGCACGTGCCCTTCGGCGGCGTCAAGCAGTCGGGCCTGGGCCGCGAGGGTTCGCGCCACGGCATGGACGAATACCTCGAGATGAAGTACCTGTGCCTGGGTGACATCCAGCGCTAAGCCTGCACCCGTTACACCCGCGACCGCCCGACATGCGCCTGCTGCTTGTGGAAGACGAAGCCGAGATGGCTTCGTGGCTGCTGCGCGCTTTCAAGCAGAGCGGCTATGTCTCCGACCACGCGCCGGATGCCGCCACGGCCGAATCACTGCTGGCCGGCAACGACTATGACGCCGTGGTGCTCGACCTGCGGCTGCCCGACAAACACGGGCTCACTGTGCTGGCCGAGCTGCGCAAGGCCGGCAACCGCACCCCGGTGCTGGTGCTGACGGCGCAGGGCTCTCTGCAGGACCGGGTCAAGGGCCTGAACGTCGGGGCCGACGACTTCCTGGCCAAGCCTTTCGCCATCGAGGAGCTCGAAGCCCGCCTGGCCGCGCTGGTGCGGCGCAGCCGGGGCCGCTCCCACGCGCCGCTGCAATGCGGCTCCCTGTCATGCCCGCACGACAGCCGCGCCTTCACGCTGGCCGGTGCGCTGCTGCAGCTCACGCCGCGCGAAAGCGCGGCCCTGTCGGTGCTGCTGGCACGCAGCGGCACGCCGGTGGAAAAATCGCAGCTCTCCGGCAAGGTCTTCCCGGCCGACAGCAATGCCGGCCCCGATGCGATCGAGCTGGTGCTGCACCGGCTGCGCCGCAAGCTCGACGGCGGCGACGTGCGCATCGTCACCGTGCGCGGCCTCGGTTATATGCTGGAAGCGCATGCAGATACTGCGGACTGACCCCGACCGCTTCGGCATACGCGCGCGCCTGCTCACGCTGCTGCTCCCGGCCATCCTGGGCCTGCTGGCCCTGGACAGCTGGAACGATTACCGCGCCCTGCGCGACCAGGTGCAGGACGCCTACGACCAGAGCATGCTCGAGGCCGTGCACGCGCTGCAAAGCAGTGTGGCGCCGGCGCCGGACGGCTCACTGCGCCTGAATGCGCCGGCCGGCGTGCAAGCCCTGTTCGCCGCCGCCGGCCCCCTGCAGAAATACCTGCACGTCGGCCTGACAGACCTGGGGGATGCACAGGCCGGGAAGCCGGCCGCCTCGCGTGAGATCACTTTGCTGGGCGTCACAGACCTGCCCGCGCCCCCGCCGCTCTCATCGCCTTCATCGCCGGACCTCTACTCCCCCGCCGCGGTTTGGCCCGTCTGGTACGACGATTTCTACGCAGGCCATCCGGTGCGCGTGGTGGCGCTTCAAAGCCAGGTGCTGGACGGACGCGGCGGGAACTTCAAGCTGCTGGTCCAGGTTGCGGAAACCACCCTCCCGCGCGACCGGGCGCAGGCCGCCACCCTGCGGCAGGAGCTGATACGCGACGCGCGCATGGTGCTGGTGATGGTCCTGCTGGTCTGGCTGGGCGTGACCTGGTCACTGCAGCCGCTGGAGCGGCTGCGCAAATCCGTGCTGAAAAGCAAGGGCGCCGACCTCCAGCCCCTGGACACCCGCGACGTGCCGCATGAAGTCGCGCCCCTGGTCGACGCCCTGAACCAGCACCTGGCCAGCTACCGCGAGTTGCTGGAGCAGCAGTCGCAATTTCTGGCCGATGCCTCGCACCAGTTGCGCACGCCGCTGGCCATCATGCTGACCCAGGCGGGTGTGGCGCTGCGCGAAAAAGACACCGGGCAGCTTCATGCCACCCTGCGCGCCATGGTCGCCCAGATCGCGCGCAGCCGCCGCCTGTGCGAGCAACTGCTCTCGCTGGCCCACGCCAATGAGGGTGCAATGCCCGCGAACATGTCCGACCTGCCCGGCATCGTCGACCTCAACACCATCGCCAGGGAAGTGGTGCTGCAGTACCTGGCGCTGGCCCACGAGAAGAACCAGGACCTGGGCTGGGTCGATGCCCGCGGTGACTCCACGGAAACAGGCGCACTGCAGGATGCGCCCGTGGTCCCGGTGCGGGCGCACGGCCCCGAGCTGCACGAGGCGCTGTCCAACCTGGTGCACAACGCGATTGCCTACACACCGGCCGGCGGGCACATCACCGTGATGGTGTCCACGCTGGACGGCATGGCCCTGGCCGAGGTCCGAGACGACGGCCCCGGCATTGCCCCAGCGCGGCGCGCGCAGGTCTTCGAACGCTTCCATTCAGCCGACCCGGGTTCCGAAAAAGGCTCGCACGGCGCCGGGCTGGGGATGGCCATTGCGCGCGCTTATGCGCGGCGCAACGGCGGCGACATCGAGCTCGCCGACACGGCCTCCGGCGCCGGCCTGCGCGCCATCCTGCGCCTGCCGCTGGCGCCCCGTATTACTCCCTCTGGAGAGGGCAGGGGCTGAGCGCTGCGGCTCCGGATGCGCCTGCGCGCATCTGGACAGCGCGAAGAAGCCCAGGCTCAGCCTGGGCTGCGGTCTGCAAGACAGGGCTAGCGGCGCCTGAAAACTGGAGGCATTCGAATGCGGGAACCGCCCTCACCCTAACCCTCTCCCAGAGGGAGAGGGAAAGAGAGGGAAGGCTTCTTCGCGACGTCAGACCCGTTAGTGATAACACGTATTTTGGGCACCGCCGCGTAAAACGAAAGCAGATTGGAAGCCTCGCTTCCTAACATCGCCTCCAGCCCGAACGCCCACCGCCTGCGCTGTGCAGGACCGGAGAGCCGGGACATTAGCAGGAGACGCGATGACCCACCTTTCATTCACCGACAAGGCCCCGCCGGCGCGGCCCCGGAGGTGCTTCCCATGAACCTGACCAACCGCAACTTCGTCCGCGGCCTGTGCCTCATGGCGATCGCCCTGGTCTTCGGCGGCGTGTCCTTCAACTACACGCTGGGCGAGCTGAGCCGCTCCGGGCCCGGCCTGTTCCCGCTGATGGTGAGTTCCTTCCTGTTCATCATCGGCGTGCTCACGGTGGTGCGTTCGCACTTCGTCGACCCCGTGCCCCTGGACTACAGCGTCAAGAACATCGCCATCATCCTGCTGAGCCTGGTGGGCTTTTCGGTGCTGTCCCAGTACGTCAACATGATCCTGGGCATCGTCTTCCTGGTGTTCTGCTCCACGCTGGCCGGCACCTCGTATTCCGTAGTGCGCAACATCAAGATCTCCGTCGGCCTGGTCGCCGTGGCCTTTGCCTTCAAACAATTTCTCGGCCTGAGCCTGCCGCTGTACTGATATGGAAGTCTTTCACAACCTCGCGTTCGGTTTCGAACATGCGCTGACGCTGCAAAACCTGCTGTACTGTGCACTGGGCTGCACGGTGGGCACGCTGATCGGGCTGCTGCCCGGGCTCGGCCCCCTGTCCACCATCAGCCTGCTGCTGCCGCTGACCTATTCCATCCCCACCGGCGGCGCGCTCATCATGCTGGCCGGCATCTACTATGGTGCGCAATACGGCGACAGCGTGAGCGCCATCACCATGAAGATCCCGCACGCCAGCAGCATCGTGGCCTGTATTGACGGCTACCAGATGACGCTCAAGGGCAAGACCGGCCTGGCGCTCTTCACCGCCGGTGTCTCCAGTTTCATAGGCGGCACCGTGGCCATCGTGGTGCTGTCGACCATGGCGCCGGCACTCGGCGAGGTCGGCTTCCTGTTCGGCCCGGCCGACTACTGCGCGCTGATGCTGCTCGGATTCTTCTGCGTGAGTTTTGTCAGCAGCGGCAGCCTGCTCAACGGCCTGGCCATGGCCATGGTCGGCGTGCTGCTGGGCATGGTCGGCACCGACGTCAACAGCGGCGTCGCGCGCTACACCATGAACCTGCCCTTCCTGATGGACGGCATAGGGCTGATCAGCATCGCGCTGGGCTGCTTCGGCATTGCCGAGGTCGTGAAAAACCTCGACAACAAAAACGTGCTCACGCCCTTCAACGGCAAGATCAAGCTCATGCCGACCTGGCCCGAGTTCAAGCGCATCATCCCCAGCGCCCTGCGCGGCAGCGTGATCGGCTCCATCCTGGGCATATTGCCCGGCGGCGGCCCCACCATCGCCCAGTTCGCCGCCTACGCCGCCGACAAGAAGTTCAGCAAGTACAAGCACGAGATCGGCACCGGCTGCATCGAAGGCGTGGCCGGCCAGGCGGCCGCCGACGAGGCCGCCGCGCGCACCAGCTTCATCCCGCTGATGGCCATCGGCATTCCCGAGAATGCCGTCATGGCGCTGATGATGGCGGCCTTTGTGGTCAAGGGCATACAGCCCGGCCCCAACATGATCGCCACCCACCCCGACCTGTTCTGGGGCTTGGTGGCCAGCATGTGGATAGGCAACTGCTTCCTGCTGATCCTCAACGTGCCGCTGGTGCGCTACTGGCTGTCGGTGTTCAAGATTCCCTACACCGTGCTGTTCCCGGCCATCCTGTTCTTCTGCTGCATAGGCACCTACAGCATCAACAACAGCCTGGACGACATCTACACCACCGCCGTCTTCGGCCTGGTCGGCTACCTCTTCCTGCGCCTGGACATGGAAGCCGCGCCCTTGCTGCTCGGCTTTATCCTGGGCCCCATGCTCGAAGAGAACTTCCGCCGCGCCATGCTGCTGAGCCGCGGCAGCTTCAACGTCTTCGTCAACCGCCCCATCAGCGGTACCCTGCTGGGCGTCATCGGCATCCTGGTCGTGTGGCAGGTGGTGGTGTTTGTGCGCAAGCTGGTCAAGTCGCCCGACCATCACATCCATTCAGGCGGTGCACCTGCAGTGCCGCTGCCCGCGACCGGCGGTAAATAGTCAAACGGGGTGTTTTGAGGGCCGCTGGCCCCCACCCCCGCCCTCCCCCAGCGGGGGAGGGAGCAAGAGTGGCGCACCTTGATGGACCGGGGTTGCTCCTTCCCCCGTTGGGGGAAGGTTGGGATGGGGGCCCGCGGCGTTTGAAGGAGCCCGAACGATGGAGTGTCTCAGAGCCGGCATTGTGTTGAAATAAGCCTCCCCCTCAGGAGACTCCCCCATGAACCGCAGACTCGTACTCCAGGCCGGCGCCACGGCAGCCCTCGCCACCCTGCTTCTTGGCGTCCATGCCCAGCCCGCAGGCGGCAAACGCCAGGGCATCGTGATCCAGGTCAGCGATAACGACCCGGCCAAATGGAACCTGGTGCTCAACAACGCCAAGAACCTGCAGGACGACGTGGGCGCAGCCAACGTCGAGATCGAGATCGTCGCCTACGGCCCCGGCATCAGCATGCTCAAGCTTGAATCACCCACCGGCTCGCGCATCGCCGACGCCGCCAAAGCCGGCATCAAGGTCACCGCCTGCGAGAACACCATGCGCGGCCAGAAGCTGACCAAGGACGACATGCTGGCCGGCATCAGCTATGTGCCCGCCGGCGTCACCGAGATCATGAAGAAGCAGCACGAAGGCTGGGCTTACCTGCGGCCTTGACTTTTATCAGGACCTTGCCACGGCTTGGTCATGGATTGTTCCGGGTGAGCCGGAGGCCTTGCTACACTGTGGCTGTCGAAAAAGGCAGACTTGGTATGGTCAGTCCAGGTCCTTTCAGAAACGAGAGCTCTGCCTCCGCACATCGCCGGAGGCCCCACGACGAACACCGATGCCGTAGAGGCGTCCCCTGTTCGTCCGTGTGGTTCTCAACGTCGACGAACCGCTCCGGCCGGACATCACTCAGGAGCGGACATGAACAATTCTTCCATCTATGACGTCGTAGTCGTCGGGGCAGGCCCGGTTGGCTTGCTGCTGGCCGGTGAACTGCGGCTGGGCGGCGCATCTGTCCTGGTGCTCGAGCAGGCCGACAACCCGGACTCTCCGCTCAAGAGCCTTCCCTTTGGCATGCGCGGGCTTTCAATTCCCACTGCCGAAGCGCTCTATCGCAGAGGACTCCTGGGAGAAGTTCAAGCCTTGCAGGTGCAAAGAGCCAAGGCCCCCGACGGCAAGCCGGCGCCTGTCGCGCATTGGATGGGGCAGACGCGGCGCCCCGGCGGACACTTCGCAGGTATCCAGTTCTTCCAGGACAACATCGACAGCAAGCGGTGGCCATACTGCCTCCCCAACCCGGCAAGCGCGCCCATGGTTTCGACCATGGCGGACCTCGAAGCCGTGCTGGACGCGCATGCGACTACCCTGGGGGTGGATATCCGGCGAGGTGTTGCCGTCGACGGGTTCAGCACTTCGGACGAACACGTGGATGTTCTCGCGGGCATCCAGACCTTTCGCGCCCGCTGGCTCGTCGGATGTGATGGCGGCCGCAGCACCGTGCGCAAAGCCGGCGGTTTTGATTTCTTGGGTACGCAGCCGGAGTTCACGGGCTACTCGGTTGAAGTCGAGCTGGCCGACCCGGAGAAGCTGACGCCGGGGCGCCAGTACACCCCCACCGGGGTGTACACGTTCCAGCCCCCCGGAACGATTGCCATGGTTGACTTTGACGGGGGTGCGTTTCACCGCAACCAACCCATGACCCTGGAGCATGTGCAGTCGGTCTTGCGCCGTGTCGCCGGCCCCGGGGTCACCGTCACGGCGCTCAGGCTCGCCACCACGTGGACCGACCGGGCTTTTCAGGCCGGCCAATACCGCAAAGGGCGGGTGCTTCTCGCCGGGGATGCCGCCCACATCCATTCGCCGCTCGGCGGGCAAGGCTTGAACCTGGGATTGGGAGACGCCATGAACCTCGGATGGAAGCTTGCCTCCACCATTCGGGGCGAAGCGCCGGGCGAGTTGCTGGATACCTATGCCGCCGAGCGCCACCCCGTGGGTGCGCAAATTCTGGACTGGTCGCGTGCCCAGGTCGCGCTCATGCGGCCGGGCGAAAGTTCCCGCGCTCTCGGAAGCATCATGCGCGACCTCATTGAGACACCGGACGGTGCGACCTATTTCGCCGAGCGGGTATGGGGTGCGACCTTGCGGTATGACCTTGGCAACGCGCATCCGCTTGCCGGTCGAAGTGCGCCGGACTTCGAAGTGTCCGATGGCCGAAAACTTGCTGATTACCTGCGTGCCGGAAAGGGCTTGTTGCTCGAGTTCGGCGCCGACACCTTGAGACCCATCGCCGGCGCCTGGAAAGACCGCCTCGCATACGCGCGTGCAAGCACCGATGCCCGGTTCGGCCTGAGTGCGGTGCTCGTACGCCCGGATGGCGTCGTCGGCTGGGCAAGCGAGTCGACATCCGACGCCAAAGAGTTGCTCATACAAACGACGCGATGGTTTGGCACACCTTGATAACGGTGGGTTGGCCGCCCGCACCGGCCGGTGAAAGCGCTGGTTCAGCTTACGGCGCTAAGGGTTGATGAGGTGGCAGATCAGCCGGAAGCAGACCGTGAAGATCACGATCACCAGCGCGATCAGCAACAGCCTGTCGCCGGCCTTGGGCAGGGTTTCCATGGCGCGCAGCGTGATGGTGGTGGCGTCGACCACGCCCACCGCGGCGCTGAAGGCAGCACGAAGGCTGGGCTTACCTGCGGCCTTGATTCGGTGAGGGCCTTTGCCTGAAGGTTCACCTGGCGCGCTGCTGCGCAGTACCATGACTCTTGTCGCCGCGCGTTCGGCGCCGCACAAACCCCCATGGAAATCGAACTCAAGCTGAGGCTGCCCCCTGACGCACTGGCCGCGCTGCGCGCCGACCCGCTGTGGGCCCATACCCGCGCCACGCGCAAGCAGCTGGACAACATCTACTTTGACACGCCGCAGCGCGCGCTGGCCCAGGCCGGCATAGGCCTGCGCCTGCGCAGCGACGGCAAGCACTGGCTGCAAACCGCCAAGGGCGGCGGCAGCAGCCGCGCGGGCCTGCACCAGCGCGAGGAAATCGAATTCCCCGTCGCCGGCCCGGCGCTCGAATGGGGGCCGCTGGCCGGTACAGCTTTTGAGTCGGTTCTGGCGCCCCTCAAAGACAAATTACAGCCGCAATTCCGCACCCGCTTTGAGCGCGAGATCCGCCAGGTCACAGCCGCCGCGGGCGGCATCATCGAGGTCGCCATCGACCACGGCGAAATCCTGGCCGGGGACCACAGCGAAGCGCTGTGCGAGGTGGAACTGGAACTCAAGGGCGGGCCGGTCGACGCGCTGTTCGCGCTGGCCCTGCTGCTGGTGGAACGCCACCCGCTGGTGCTGGACAACCGCAGCAAGGCCGAACGCGGCGACCGGCTGGCCCGCGGCGCGGCGCTGGAGCCTGCCGTCAAGGCCGCTGAACTGGCAACACCCCCGGGTGAGGACGCCCGCGACGCCGCGCGAGAGGCCGTGCAAGCCTGCCTGGCCCACTGGCAGGCCAATGAAGCCGGCTTCCTCGCCCAGCCCCAGGCCGGGCACTATGACAGCGAATACCTGCACCAGCTGCGCGTCGCGGTGCGGCGCCTGCGTGTGGCCTGCGGCCCGCTGGCCGGCGCGGCCGAATGGCGGCAGGAAGCGCTGGCACCCTTGCAGGACAGCCTGCGCGCACTGGGCCAACGCCTGGGCGCCGCCCGCGACTGGGACGTCTTCATCGAAGAAACCTGGCCCCCGCTGGCGGACAGCCTGCACGACGCGGCGCTGCGCCAGAAGCTGCAGGAGACCATCGCCCTGCAACAGGCCACCGCGCGCCTGCAAGCCCAGGCCGCCCTCGAGGAACGCGACACCCAGCACCTGCTGCTGCAGCTGGGCCGCTGCCTCACCCAGCCCGAGGACGAAGGTCCACCCGTGCCCTTTGACGCGCTCACGGCGCAGCTCGAGAAACTGGACCACAGGCTACGGCAAGCCCTGCCCCGGCTGGAACAGCTAAGCCCCACGCGACTGCACCGCCTGCGCATCACCGCCAAAAAGCTGCGCTACCTCACCGAGTTCATCGCCGGCCGCTATGACGCCAAAGCCATCGAAGACTGGCTGGACTGGCTCAAAAAGGCGCAAACCGTTTTTGGCGTGCACAACGACCGCGTGACGGCCAGGGCTCATATCGAGACCCTTTGCAGTGGCATGGACCAGCCCGGCAAGCTGCAGCACAGCCTGCAGGCGGCGCTGCGCGAGCAGGAGCAGCCTGAGCTTTCGCTGCCTGAGTTGCCTGAGCCTTACTGGCGCTCGTGAAGACCGGAACCGGGGTGTAAAATCGCCGCGAGCCCGCCCCTGGCGCGGCTTCAGCGCAAAAGGTGGTTCGTCAGCAGCCACACAACGCGGGTGTAGTTCAATGGCAGAACGGCAGCTTCCCAAGCTTCATACGAGGGTTCGACTCCCTTCACCCGCTCCATATCCCTGGATCTTGATTCTTTGAAGATTTAGCGGCAATTTCCATTCCCCATCCAGCCCTGCTGTCAAAAAGATATACGCCAAGGGGCCAACTCACTGAGCACGAGCGGATGGCGATGGCATCCGGGCGCAGTTCCAGGTACAGCAGGGTAGGCTAGACTTCCATCGCGGTGAGCAGCCGTAGTACATGGGTCCGGCCCAAGAGCCTGCGGTCATCAGCTGCGGTCAAGGCCGTTGCTCTGCAGGAGTCATTCACATGCGCCACCTCGCTACCGCCGTCGTTTTGATCCTCAATGCGCTTGCCGCGTCCGCCGCGCAGGTGGGTGTACTTCCACCTCTGGACGAAGCAGCCGGGCGCCTGCAACGCCAAACACCGGCGCTGATGGCCAGCGCCAGGGTGCCGGGGCTATCCATGGCACTCGTTACCGACAAAGGATTGGCCTGGCACGGTACGTTCGGCCTGGCGAATGCGCGCACGCGGGAACCGGTGGCGGAGGACACCGTGTTCGAGGCCGCTTCACTGAGTAAAGCGGTTTTCGCCTATGCGGTGCTGCAACTCGTGGACGCCGACCTGCTCGAGCTGGACACTCCGCTCGTGCGCTACCTCCCGGGTGGCTACGAAGTGGGAGAAGACCCGCGCCTTGCGCAGATGACGGCGCGCCATGTGCTGAGCCATCGCACGGGCTTTCCGAACTGGAGGACGGCGGGAGCACCCTTGACGATTCATTTCACGCCGGGTGATCGCTTCAGCTATTCAGGAGAAGGCTTTGTCTACCTTGCCAGTGTGGTGGAACGCATCACCGGGGAAAGCACCGAGCGCACGGTAAAGCGGCTGGTTTTCGACCCCCTGGGCATGACGCACAGCAGCTTCCTCTGGCAAGACAGCCATGCGCAACGCAAGGTTTTCGGCCATGACACACGCGGCGAGCCGCAAGGGCAGCGGCGCTGGGCATCTGCGAACCCTGCCGCCAGCCTGAGCACCACAGCGCCGGATTACGGGCGCTTCCTGGTCGCAGTGTTAAACGGCGAACGATTGAAGCCGGACACCGCAGCGCAGATGCTGCGCAGCCAGGTTCGCGTGGGGCCATTTACGAGCAGCATTGGCCGGCCGGCAACACCGCTTTCGGACGAAGTCACCTGGGGCCTCGGTTGGGGGCTGCAACAACGAAACGGGGACGAAGCGTTTTGGCACTGGGGCGACAACGGAAACACCAAGGCCTTCGCAGTGGTATCGCGCACGCATCGACGTGGCCTCGTGTTCTTTGCAAACGGCGCGAACGGTCTGTCAATCGCAGCAGACCTCGTGGCGTTGGCCATGGGGGAAGGAGGGCAGCCGGGTCTGGAGTGGCTCGACTACCGGCGCTGGCAGAACCTGCCGCCCGGCAGTCGCGGCGACCTCCCGCCTCAGCTATTGCACTAACGTCCTGCGAAGGATGTTCATGGCAAAGGCCGGCTGTCTCTATCGCCGCAGCAAACTTTCAAAATATCGCCCGAGCGCCAGGTTGAACGCCTGGGGTGCTTCCAGTGGAGGCAGATGCGCCATGCCCTGAAGTACCAAGCTTTGGGCCCCGGGTATGCGCTGCGCAACAAGCGCGCACCTTTCCTGCAAGTGCGGGAGGTCAAGATCGCCCCACATCACGAGCGCAGGCGCTTTGATCGCTTCCAGCTGTTCCCATGCTGAAGGTTCTTCGGATGCCGGGCCAGGGTCGGCTGCCCGTAAAGCGCTACCGTTCATCGAAAGGAAGAGCCGGCGAATCTCACCGCCTACCCGATCTGGCGGACTCAAGGGGCCGTCCAGCCAAAGACGTGCCTGAAGCTCATTCTTTGCATCCAGGTCGCCCTGCGCCGCAGCAGCGCTGATTGCATCCATCAGGGCTTTGACCGAATCGCCGTATCGTGGCGCCGGCGCGCCGCTAACGCCGGGAGAAACCAGCACCAGACCGCCCACCCGGTCCGGCCGCGCCAACGCCGCGTCGATGGCTACGCGGCCTCCCATGGAACAGCCCACCAGCACCGCACGGTCATATCCCAAAGAATCCATCACGTCCCTAAGGTCGGCCACATTTGAATACGGCGTTGGCCTCAATGTGCGCGATTCTCCAAAGCCACGGCGGTCGTAACTCACCACAGGATGGATTGTTGCCAGCCAGTCCCATTGGCCTTGCCACATTCTTCGATCCGCGACGTTGGCGTGCAGCAAAACAACCGGCATGCCCACTGCCCCATGGTTTGTCTCGTATTCCACGGCCAGCAACGCGCCAGGAACTTCATGCAGCTTCATTGTTTTCATGGCTATGACGATACTGATTGCAGGCCCTGGATGTCAACTGTGATGGCCGGCCGCTTGCCAGTCGCCCAGCAGTGGCTCACCCGATGCCGTGCTGGCGCAGCAGCGCCTCCTCGTCCCCGGTGATCCAGCCGAACACCCTGGCCGTGGTGCCTTCAAGACGCACTAGATAGACGTTGGTGAAGGGGATGACTTTTTCCTGGCCTTTGGCCTTGTAGGTCGCGCTCCATTCCACGCGGGCCAGTCCGTGAAGCTCGTCAATTACCGAGACATGGAGATTGCGCACCACCATTTGCTGCACGCCTGTTTCACGATAGTGCTTGAAACCCTGCACCGTCACCTTTTTGAATTCTTCATCGTTCTTGCCCGCGAAGAGGCCCGAGGGCGATGCGGCGATAAACGAATCCGCATAGAGTGCCGCGACGGCCGGCAGGTCGACTTCGCCCTTTAAGCCGGCGTTGAAGTGGCCTTCATAACGATCAAACAATTGCCGCACCGCTTGCTCCATCTCGTGGGAACCGGCTTCCTTGTTCATGACATGCACCCCTTTAAATGTCACCCTCTCTCTTTCACAAAATCGAAGATCAGCTCCGCGCACTGCGCCGCGTGCGTCTCGAGCAGAAAATGCGGGCCGTCGAGGACATGCGCCTCCATGTGCGGCAAGTCCCGTAGCCAGGACACGATTTCAGCGCAGTCGAAGAAGCTGTCATGCCGTCCCCAGAGCATGAGCGCCGGCGGCTGGTGCTGGCGCAGGTAACGGCCGATGTCCTTGAACCGGTCGGCATAACGGCCATAGTCCTTGACCAGGGCGCGCTGCAGTTCAAGATGGCCGGGCTGGCTCATGATGCGCCAATCCTCTATCCAGTTGTCGGCGGAGATGCGCGAGGCGATGTCCTCCGGTATGCCGCCGACGTACTGGGCGCGCACCCCTTCGAAGCTCAAATGCGCCGTGGCGGCTTCTTCATTTTCTTTCGACGGCGTATCCCAATAGGCAATCGTGTCCTGCCAGGCCGGGCCAAAGCCGGTGCGATGCGCGTTGGCGTTCTGGATCACCAGGCCCAGCACGCGGCGCGGGTCGCGCATCGCAAGGTCTAGCGCGACGGGTGCACCGTAGTCGTGCACATACAGGTAGGCGCTGGCCACGCCAAGCTTTTTCAGCAGGTCCTCGATCACATCGGTGAAGCGCGCGAAGCTCGGATCGGGAATGAGGCCTGATTGGCCGAAACCCGGAAGATCCGGCGCGATCACAAAACACGTTTCCGACAAGCGCGGGATGATGTTCCTGAAGGTTCGTGACGAGCTCGGAAAACCATGCAGGAGCAGGAAGGCGGGATTGCTCCGGTTTCCGGCGAGCACAGCGGAAATCCTGCAGCCGGCAATATCAAAATCCTCACGGCGCGCTGGGCTGTCCGTCATTTCGGTTCTCCCCGGCGATGGATGGGTGGGTTCAAAGAGTCAGCCTAGCCGCCCCTGCGTGGTGGCGTGTGGGAATATGGTGCGGCGCGGTATCGGACGCTTTCCCGTCGCCTGCCTGGCGCTTCCCGGGGGCAATTCCCCTATGCCAGCGCGTCCCTCCCAATTGTTCTAAAAACAGAACGCAGACATGCGGTTTTGCCCCCTAATGGGGCGTCTTTTTTCCCCCATCTGCCCTGTGTTGGCCCGGTTCTTGCCGGCCTCACCACAGGAAACAGGAGAAACACGCGATGAAAAAGATTCTGGGCATTTACAGCAACCCCCATGGCCACTGGGTCGGTGACGGTTTCCCCGTGCGCTCGCTGTTCACCTATGACACGCTGGGCTCGCATGTGAGCCCCTTCCTGTTGCTGGACTATGCCGGCCCGGCGCAGTTTGAGCCCACCGACACGCCGCGCGGCGTGGGCCAGCACCCGCACCGTGGTTTTGAGACCGTGACCATCGTCTACAAGGGCGAGGTCGAGCATCGCGACTCCACCGGCAACGGCGGCGTGATCGGCCCGGGCGACGTGCAGTGGATGACGGCGGCATCCGGCATCCTGCATGAGGAATTCCACTCGCGCGAATTCACGCGCACGGGCGGGCCGTTTGAGATGGTGCAACTGTGGGTCAACCTGCCGGCCAAAGACAAGATGGCGGCGCCGGGCTACCAGGGCATCCTGGACAAGGACATCCCGCGGGTGGACCTGCCGGACGGCGCGGGCACGGTGCGCGTGATCGCGGGCGACTATGAGGGCCACAAGGGGCCGGCGCGCACCTTCACGCCGATCGACGTCTGGGACATGCGGCTGCGCGAAGGCAAGACGGTGGTGCTGACCATTCCCGAAGGCCGCACGGCGGCGCTGGTCGTGCTGCGCGGCACGGTGCAGCTCAACGGCCAGGAAGTGGTGCGCGAAGCGCAGATGGCGCTGCTGGAGCGCGAGGGCGAAGCGCTGCAGATTGAAGCCAACGGCGACGCCACCCTGCTGCTGCTCAGCGGCGAGCCGATCGACGAGCCCATCGTGGGCCATGGGCCGTTTGTGATGAACACCCGTGAGGAAATCCTGCAGGCGATGAAGGATTTCAACGCGGGGCGTTTTGGGCGGATGGCGGGCTGAACCCCGCACAGCCCCACGGGCTGTGCGATGGCTTTAGCCGAGCTTCAGGTTCACGTTCTTGGTATACGTGAACTCCATGAGCTCGGCAAAACATTCCTCGCGCCCAATGCCCGATTGCTTGACGCCGCCGAAAGGCGCGCCCATGAAGTGCTGGCTGGAGTTGTTGATCCACACATAACCGGTGTGTATGCGTTTGGCGGCGCGGTGCGCGGTGTTGATGTTCTGCGTCCAGATGGAGCCGGTGAGGCCGAAGTCGACGCCGTTGACCTGCTCGAACAGGCTGTCTTCGTCAGTCCATTTAAAGACCGACATGATGGGGCCGAAGACTTCTTCCTGCGCCAGACGCATGTGCGGTTTCATGTCGGCGAACACGGTGGCTTCGTAGAAGAAGCCGTCTTTCAGCGCCTCGTCCGTAGGCTGCTTGCCGCCGCAGACCAGACGGCCGCCGTCTTCCAGGCCCTTGGCAACGTAGCCCTGCACTTTCTCGAGCTGCGCGCGGCTGACCAGCGAGCCCATGGTGGTCCTGGGGTCGGTCGGAATGCCGGGCTTGTGGCGCTCGGGCAGCAGCTTGACGACTTTCTCCAGAACCTGGTCATGGATGGACTCGTGCAGGAAGACGCGGCTGGTGGAGCCGCAGCTCTGGCCCGACCAGGTGAAGTTCATGCCGCCGATGATGCCGTTGACGAGTTTGTCGATATCGGCATCGGGGTAGGCGATGAGCGCGTTTTTGCCGCCCAGCTCCAGCAGCACGGGCTTCAGGTTGTCGGAGGCCGTCTTCATGACGGCCTTGCCCGTGGGCACGCCGCCTATCAGCGTGATCTTGCGCACCAGCGGATGCTTGCCCATGGCGTCGCCGCACTCGCGGCCGCCGCATAAAAAGTTGGCGACGCCGGGCGGGAAGACGTCGCCCACGAGTTCAGCCAGCCGCAGGATGGACAGGGGTGCCTGGTCGGGCGACTTCACCACCACGGTGTTGCCGGCGGCCAGCGGTGCGGCCAGGCGGGCGGCGGCGAACATGAAGGGGTGGTTGTAGGCGACGATGCGGGCGATCACGCCCAGCGGCTCCTGCAGCGTGTAGTTGAAGTTGCCGTCGCCCATGGGGATGGTTTCGCCCTTGATCTCGGTGGCCAGGCCCGCGAAGTAATCCAGGCAGTCGGCGGCAAAACCCGCGTCCATGGCCAGGGCCGACACCGGGTTGCCGTTGTTGAGCGAGTCCAGCAACGCCAGCGGCACCGCATGCTCGCGCAGCACGGCAGCAGCCTTTCGCAGGTAGCGGCCGCGCTCCACGGGCGGCGTGGCGGCCCAGGCCGGAAACGCCGCGTGGGCGGCCTGCACGGCGGCATCCACATCGGCCGCATCGGCGATGGGGGCCGAGGTGATGGCTTCGTTGTAGGTCGGGTTAAAGGTGTCGGCATAGCCGCCGGCCTTGGGCGCATGCCAAGCGCCGCCGTAGTACAGGCCGCGTTGGGTCGGCAGGATGCCGACGGGGATTTCGTGTGCGCGCATGTGTTTGCTTCCTTTGATGCTCTTGTGTTACTCCCTCTCCCTCTGGGAGAGGGCGGGGGTGAGGGCTCCCTGCATTCGGATGCTGTGACGGCTCCACGGCCGCTGGCCCTCACCCTAACCCTCTCCCAGAGGGAGAGGGGAAAAACGGCTCAGTCCTTGGACCGCGTGAGCCCCGCCGTCATGGCCGCGCTGTAGCCGGTCTGCACCACCACGTCGACCACCACGGTTTCACCGCGCTTCACGGCGGCGATGGCGTCCACCAGGATCTTCTCGAGTTCGCCGGCGTCCTCGACCGGGCCAATCCCCGTCAGCCCCTGGCCGCGCGCCATCATGGCGAGGTCGGGCGGCGGGTCGCTGATGCGCTGGCCTATCCAGCGGTTCTCGATCGGGCGCTTGCGCTGGCGTGCCACGCGCTCCTGGTGCACCTCGTCGTTGAAGAAGGAGCGGTTGTTACAGACCACCACCAGCATGGGGATGCGCGCGTTGGCGGCCGTCCACAGCGCGTTGACGCCCATCATGTAGTCGCCGTCGCCTATCACCGCGACGGGCAGGCGGTCAGTGCCCTTGAGGCCCAGCGCCGAGCCTATGGACATGCCGGGGCCGGAACCGATGCCGCCGCCGCCGTCATAACCGAGGAAGTCCAGCGGATGCCTGAAGTCCCACATCTCGCCGCTCCAGCTCAGCGGCAGGCGCATCAGGCAGACCTTCTGGTCACCGACCGCGCGCTTGAGTGTGGCCGCGAGTGTGGACACCATCATGTTGCTGGCGCCCGAGGCGCCCGGCACGGGCTGCACCGGCGGGTATACCGGCAGCGGCCGCTTGGCGGGTGCGGGTGTCTTGCGCGCCCTGACCTGCTGGTTCAGCAAGGTTACTGCCGGCTCGGGCTCGCACAGCATGAAGACGTCGACCGGCGGCAGGCCCTGGTGGTCCATGCTCCAGCCGTTGTGGCTGTAGTGGTCGACCGAGACCTGGATGATCTTGCTGCCCACGGGCTTGTCGCCCCAGGCCTGCTTGAGCGTGCCGGAGAGGTCCAGCCAGTCCAGGCTCAGCACCACGTCGGCTTCGCGCAGCACTTGCTGCGCATTGGGGGTGAGGAAAGCGCCACTGGGCGCGGCGTGCAGCGGGTGGTCGGTCGGGAAGGCCGCGCCCACGCGCAGGTCGGTCAACACCTCGGCGTTCAGGGTTTCGGCCAGTTTGATGCGCTCGGCCCAGGCGGCTTCGCTGCGGGTGACGCGGCCCATCAGGATCACCGGGCGGCTGGCCTTGGACAGCAAGGCCGCGGCCTGCGCGACGATGTCGTCCGAAGGCCTGGCCTGCGGCGGCGCGAGGTAGCGCGCCGGGTCGGGGATCGTGGGGCGCTCAGTAAGCTTGGATTCCTGCAGGGCCGCATCAAAGCAGACATAGACGGGGCCCTGCGGCGCGGTGGTGGCAATCTGCCGCGCGCGCAGCAGGGCCTCTTGCGCGGAAGGGATGGATGCGGGCTGGCAGTCCCACTTGGTGAAGTGGCGCACCAGGGCGGCCTGGTCCTGCGCCGTGTGGATCCAGTCGATCCAGGGGCGGCGCTTGTGGGCGTCGACCGGGCCGGTGGCGCCCAGCACGATGACGGGCACGCGGTCCACCCAGGCGTCGAAGATCGCCATGGAGCCGTGCATCAGGCCGACGTTGCTGTGCAGGATGGCGATCAGCGGCTTGCCTGTGACCTTGGTGTAGCCGTGGGCGATGGCCACCGCGTGCTCTTCATGCAGCACCACCATCATCTGCGGCTTTTCATTGCCGAGGTGGTTGACGATGCTGTCGTGCAGACCGCGAAAGCTCGCGCCCGGGTTCAGCAGCACATAGGGAATGTCCATCGCGCGCAGCATGTCGGCAATGGCATCGCTGGCCCAGACGGTCTCTTCCGGTTCGGAAGGCTGGGGAATGTCGCGGCGCACGGCGGAGCCGGAAGGAAGAGTCATGAAATCTCCTGATGAAAAAAGAGGCCGCTTACTCTGGTTTGATATTGGCTGTCTTGATGACGGCTGCCCAGCGCTTCTGGTCGTCGGCGATCAGTTTGGTGAATTCAGCGGGCGTGCTGGTCTCGGCATAAATGCCCTGCTCGGCCAGCTTGGCCTGCACGTCGGGCAGCGCCAGCGAACGGCGCAGTTCGGCATTGAGCTTGTGGATGATGGCGGCCGGCGTTTTGGCCGGGGCTACCATGCCTATCCAGATGTCGCTTTCATAGCTGGGCACGGTTTCGGCGATGGTCGGCACGTTGGGCAGCAGCTCGACGCGTTTGGTACCTGTGGTGCCCAGCGCGCGCAGCTTGCCGCTGCGGATGTGCGGCAGCGCCGAGTTCATGGGGCAGAACATCACGTCCACTTGGCCGCCCAGCACATCGACCAAGGCGGGCGCGGAGCCCTTGTAGGGAATCTGCGTGAGCTTGGTTCCGGTCATGGATTTAAAAACCTCGGCCGCCATGTGCTGCGGGCTGCCGGAACCAGCGGAGGCATAGGTCAGCTTGTCGGGGTTGGCCTTGGCCAGGGCGATCAGTTCAGCCACGCTGGTGGCCTGCACCTTGGCCGGCGAGACCACCAGCACCATGGGCACGCGGCCCATCAGGGTGATGCCGGTCAGGTCGCGGTTCACGTCGAAGGGCAGCTTGGGATACAGCACCGGGTTGACGGCAACGGTCTGGTTGGGCGCGACCGCGATGTTGTAGCCGTCGGCCTCGGTCTTGGCCATGAAGTCGGTGGCGATGTTGCCGGCCGCGCCGGGCTTGTTGTCGACGATGACGGGCTGGCCGAAGGACTCGGACATCTTCTGGCCCAGGATACGGGCCAGAACGTCGTTGGAGCCGCCGGGCGGCAGCGGCACGACGATGTGGATGGGCTTGACCGGGTAGTCCTGTGCCCAGCCCAGCGAGCCGGCGAAGGCGGCGAAAGCGCCGGAAAAGCAGAGGGCGAGCACCCCGGTGCGGCGATTGAATGGCATGTCTTGTCTCCAGTTTTTATGGCGCGAATTTGCAGGCGCCAGTCATCCTAGTGAAGACCCAAGATTGATTCAATCTTGAACATTGAATCAATGTGAACGGGCCTCCACCTTTTCAACAATGCGCTCGCCCTGAGCGACCGAAGACCCGTGCATCACGAAGAAGGGCGGGGTGTTTTGAGGCCGCTGGCCCCCACCCCTGCCCTCCCCCAGAGGGGGAGGGAGCAAGAGCGGCACGCTGCGATGACGCTAGGACCGGATTTGCTCCTTCCCCCGCTGGGGGAAGGTTGGGATGGGGGCTGGCGGCTTTACAAACTTCGCACGCGGCCGCAGCAGCGTTCCTGCCGCGCGCTGCTCCTGCACATGCGCAACCCAGCCCGCAAGCCGTCCCAGCACAAACAGCGCGGCCGTGGCCTGACGCGGCAGTCCCATGGCGCGGGCCATCACGACCAGCGCCAGTTCCTGCCGGGGCAACAGGCCGGCACCGTCGCGCATCTCGTTGATGAAACGCGAGACCGCGCGCAGTTCGCGGCCGGGGTTCTCACGGTTGAGCACCATGGCCAGCAGCTGCGCGGCGCGCGGGTCGCCCTTGGGATACAGCGGGTGGTCGAAGCCGGGCACGCTCTGGCCCTGGGCATGGAGCTTGTGGGCGCGCTTGACGAGTGCGGCTGTGGTGGGGGCCTGGCCCAGGAAGTCTTCCACGCGCTCGTACATGCGGCCCACGGCCACGCCTGAGGTCGCGCACAGCGCGGCGGCCAGGCAGCTGTGCAGGGTGCCGCCGGCGGAAGCCACGACGCGGGCGGCCAGGGTGCCGGGCGGCAGTTCATGATCGGCCATCAGGATCAGCATGGCGCGCAGGGCTTCGCTGTTCTCCGCGGTCGGCGGCGCGGCCAGTGCGTGCAGCAGGCCGGTGACCATGGACTCGCCGCGCTGCAGGGGCCGATAGCTTTGCGCCGCCCCGACAAAACCGCAGCAGGCCACCACGGTCTGCATGATCTCGCGCGCGGCCGGCAGGGTCTTGCCCTGCGACAGGCGTTCGGCCACGGAGCCGCGCCGCATGCCGAGCAGCAGCACCACGAGCGCGAAGGACTCGAGCACGTTGCCCTGCACCTGCAGCGAGGTCAAGGTCTGGGTGAGCTTGACGAGTTCGGCGGAGGGCTTGCGCACAAGCCAGGCTTTCGCGCGGGTGGCCAGCTCGCCGGTCCAGAGCAGTTCGGCCACCGCTTCGAAGGAAGCGCCGGATCGCACCAGGTCGGCGGCCAGGTGGCCGCGGTAGCGCGGGCCCTGTTCGGTGATCTCGGTGATGGAGGTCGGGAAGATCGGTTCGCCCCAGTTCATGGCCGAGGCCGCCACCGCGCCGTGGCCGGAGCGCGCCAGCGAGCGCATGCCGACGCGCGTGAGGTCGTCGCGCAGGTAGAGCTTTCCCTTCTGGCCCTGCTGGGCCACGCTGCGTATCCAGCCCCGGCTCACGTAGGCGTACAAGGTCTGCGGCCTGACATTGAGGATCATCATGGCCTCGGCCGCCGTGGCGTAGTCGCGGTGCAGCGTTTTGTCCGGGGTGTCCATGGGCTTGCCTTGTCTCCTGGCGAAATGTTGCCGGCCTGCGGTGGGCCGGCGGCTCAGCGCATCACGATGATGGCGATTCCAAGCAATGTCAAGCCGCTGCCGGCCAGCGTGGTGGCCTTGATGGCGTCCCTGTCCTTGAACAGCAGGTGGCTCAGCGGAAACACCAGGATGGGCGTGCACAGGGTCACCAGCGTGGCGATGGACAGCGGTATGTAGCGCATGGCGGCGATCACGCAGATCTGCGCGGAGATCGTCGACACGCCGATCAGTGCAAAAAGCGCCATGCCGCCGCGGTCGGCCGCGCGCATGCGCGAGGCGATCTCGCGCTTGCCGGCGCTGAACAGCAGGTGAAACGCCAGGCCACTGACCGCTCCGACCAGTGCGCCCAGCACGGGCTCGTTCCAGCCACGCACCGCCGAGCCCCTGAGTACATTGCCGATCGCGTAGGCCATGGAACTGCCCACGCCCAGCAGGAACACCGACTGCAGCACGCGCTGCATCGCGGTCGATGCAGGGGCCACAGGCGCGGGGCCACCGTCGGGCGCCATCACGGCGGCCGCGCCTCGGCGCGAGAAGAACCCGGGCTTGTAGCTGACCAGCATCAGGCCGGCGATGGTCATCACCATGCCCAGCGCCACCAGCACGCTCAGGCGCTCACCCAGCCACAGCCAGGCCATCAGCGCGGTGAACAGCGGGCTGCTGATCTGGAAGATGCTGGCCTTGGCCGGGCCGAAGCGCACGACGGATTCATAAAAGAAGAAACGCCCCAGGTAGGTGGCGAAGGCGCCCGCCGCGGCGAACAGCCAGAAGGCCTGCGAATTCCACTGCAGCACGTCGCCACGCAGGCCCATCTGCACGCCGAAAGCCAGGGCCGAAAAAGCAACGTTGGCGGAGGTGGCAACCAGGAAACCCAGGCCGAGGTCCAGGCGATGGGACGCCACCTTGGTGACCAGGATGGACGCGGTGAAAAGCAGCAAGGCAGCGCTTGCCAGCAGATAGCCCAGAAAGGTGTCAGACATCCAGTCTCATCTTGTCATCTTGATCTTGTTGTGCGCCGGCTGTGTGCCGGTGGGCTCCCTATATTTTGAAGGCTTCGAGCGATTCGGGCGCGAACAGCTCCTCGGGTTTAAGCAGCCGCTTCGACAGGCCCTGCTCAAACGAATAGCGCAAAAAGGTCTGCAGCGTGGCCTGGTTCTTCTCGAAGCCGTAGGGCCAGAAGTCCTCGCCCATCTCGCGCCTGACCTGCTCTACGTGCGAGGTCAGCCAGGGCAGCATGGCCTTGAGGGCCGCGGTTTCATAGAGGTCCTCATAGGTGCGGCGCTGCGACTCTTCGAGTGCCTTCATCATCGAACGCGCGACCCAGCGGTTGGCCTCGTAAACGTCGCGGCGTATCGCGACCGTGTGCATGATGGGGAAGATGCCCGTCTCTTTGAAGTAGTTGCGCTCGACCTGCTCATAGTCGTCAAACAGGCGCAGCACCTTGCCGCCGCCCTTGAGGAAGCTGGACGGCATGCGTGCGGTGTAGAGCGCGTCGATCTCGCCGTCGAGCAGCATCTGCGCCAGGGTCTGGTCGGGCCCTATGCGCTCGACCTTGATGTTGGGCGGTAAATCAAGCTTGATTTTTTCGGAGCGGCCGGGCTCTTCCTCGCCACCGGTGAAGTAGGTCACGCTGTCGACGGGCACGCCGTAGTGGTCGGACAAAATGCCGCGTATCCACACCGGGGCCGTCATCTGGTACTCGGGGTTGCCGACGCGTTTGCCGATCAGGTCCTTGGCTTCGCGGATGCCTGAGTTGGCGTTCACATAGATGCAGGAGTGGCGGAAAAAGCGCGAGGGGAACACCGGGATCGCCACAAAGGGCCTCGACTCGTTGAACATGGAGACGGTGTACGACGACAGCGACATTTCCGCGACGTCGAACTCCTTGTGCCGCAGCATGCGGAAGAAGGTTTCTTCCACCGGCATGTTGAGGTAATTCAGGTCTATGCCGTCGGGCTGCACGCTGCCGTCCATCAGGGCGCGGGTGCGGTCGTAGTTCCAGCAGCCGAAGCTCAGTTTCAGTTTTGACATGTCGCGGTGTGTTCCTTGAGAGGAGGTTTCAGTAAATGGTTTATTCAGGTTTGATACCGGAGGTGGCTATAGCTTTGGCCAGCCGCTCGTTCTCGCCGAGGATGGCTTTGCCGTAGTCGGCCGGGCTGCTGCCTATCGGCTCGATGCCGGCATTGCTCAGCGTGGCGATGACGTCGGGCATCCTGGCAATCTGCGCCATCTCGGCGCTGATGCGGTCGATGGCGCTGGCCGGAGTGCCGGTGGCGGCCAGCACGCCGACGATGGGCGCGAAGTCAAAACCCGGAATGATTTCGGCGATGGCCGGCACATTGGGTTCCTGGGCCGAACGTCGGGCCGAGTTGGTGGCCAGCAGCTTGACCTGGCCGCCCTTCACGAAACCCACCAGCGAAGGCAGCGCCGAGAACAGCACTTCGACCTGCCCGCCGATCAGCGCGGGCACCGACTGGCCGGTGCCCTTGAAGGGAACGTGCGTGATCTGCAGGCCCAGGGCGGCCTTCATGGCTTCCATGGTCAGGTGGTGGGTGCTGCCTATGCCCGAGGAGCCGTAGTTCAGCGTGCCGGGCTTGGCCTTGGCCAGGGCGATGAATTCCTGCAGCGTGTTGGCCGGCACCTTGGGGTGCACCGCGAGGTACAGCGGCGCGCGCGCCGCGAGCGAGACCGGCATGAAGTCGCGCTTGTAGTCATAGCCCAGGTTTTTGTAGATGGCGGGGTTGATGGAGAACATCGAACCGTCGGTCACGAGAAAGGTGTAGCCGTCCTTGGGGGCCGTGGCCAGCGCCTGCGCGGCAACCACGCCGTTGGCGCCGGGCCGGTTGTCGACCACCACAGCCTGGCCCAGTTTATCGCCCAGGCGCTGCGCGTAGATGCGCGCCACGGTGTCGGGCAAGCCGCCGGCCGCATAGGGCACGACAAATTTGATCGGATGGTTCGGGTAAGCGCCCTGGGCACTCGCGAAGCGGGGCAGCAGGCCGGCCAGCAGCATTGCGCTGGCCAGCAAGAGGAAGCGGCGTGGGGATTTCATGGACTTGTCTCCTGATAATTTTTTAGCTGACGATGCGGAACGGGAAGCAAACGGAAAAGCAATACCAATACGGCTAGGTGGAGTAGGACGGCTCCAGCTCGGGTTCGCGCGTATCCCAGACATAGGACGCCCGGTAGGCGCGCCAGTCGGTGGTCTTGGGCACGATGGCCTGGAAGGCAACCACGCTGGACGGGATACGCGCCGCGCCTGTGCCTATGGCCGTGCCGCCGGCCTGGAAGTCGCGCACCGCCTCCAGCATCTGCTTGCGGAACTCGACCACGGCCATGTCGCTGGCGCCCAGGCGCTCGTGCGTGCGGTCAGCGATCGGCCCCATGGTCACCCACATCGCGATGTCCTGGTTGGGGAAACCGGTGATGCCGGTGAAGTTGCCTGCCTTCATGGCCTCGCGGTCCTGCCAGAAATGGTTGCCGCGGTTGCGCAGCGGCGCGTAGTTGGCATCGAGGTCGGCACCCAATTGCTGGCCCAGGAATTTACGCCAGCTGTCGGTGTCGGGTGTCTGCGAAGGATGGCCCCAGGCGATGAAATAAAAGGCCGTGTTGGTGTCGTCCATCGGCACGTTGATGTTGGCGACGTTGTAGAGGTTGTTGGGCGGGATCAGCGCGGTGGCCGGCGCGACGAACACCGTCGAGCGGATGTAGTCGTTGGCGGCCGCGTTCTTGATCGGGCGGCGGATGGCCGCATACCGGAAGCCGTAGCTGCCGCGCTCCACCTGCATGCGCGGCGCCTTGTCGGTCGAGGGACGCAGCCAGTTGGTATCGGTGGCTTCGGCGCCTTCGACGCGCGCCGGCACCATGTCGGAGGAATGCAGGCTGGAGCTGTGCGCCGAGTCGATCGCGCCTTCAAGGATTTGCGCCCAGTTGCAGGGGATTAGCGCCTTGGCGATGGTGACCTTGGCATCGGCCGTGGGCGCCCAGGCCGGCGGCTCGAACTCGGGCTGGCTTTCTTTCGGGCCCATATAGGCCCAGACAAAACCGCCCCACTCTTTCACCGGGTAGGCCAGGTGCTTGACCTTTTGCGCCATGCCGCTGGCGGTGGGCTCGGAAACCATCTCCAGCACATTGCCTTCCACGTCCATCTTCCAGCCGTGATAGAGGCAGCGCAAGCCGCAGTCTTCATTGCGGCCGAACACCAGCGAGACGCGGCGGTGCGGGCAGTATTCATCCATCACGCCGACGCGGCCCTTGGTGTCGCGGAACACCACCAGGTCTTCGCCGAACACGCGCGCCTTGACGGGCGTGCCGTCGGGTTCGCTGACCTCTTCGATCAGGCAGACGGGCGTCCAGTGGCGGCGCATCAGCTGGCCCATGGGGGCCTGGCCCTCAACGCGGCACAAGAGTTCATTTTCCTCAGCGGTCAACATCGCGAATGTCCTTCTCATCAGGGCGGGCCACAGGTGGGGCCCTTGCTTCAAAACGGGTTTAAAAACGGCTTGCAAATCCAGGGCAAGACGATTATTCTTAGATGACTAAGATTATCGTTATTTTGTTTTTTGTCAAGAAAATTTTGGAGACAAGAATGAGCGTTAACCCCAAGGCCAATGACGCCGCCACGCACGCCGCGGCGGCGGAGCCCGATTTCTTTTCCTTGAAGGTTGCGCGCAAAGGGGAAGTCGCACAAGGCATTTACCTGTTCGAGCTGCACCGCCCCGACGGCGCCCCCTTGCCCGCCTTTACCGCCGGCTCGCACCTGACGGTGGAAGTGCCCAGCGGCGTGCGCCGCAACTATTCGCTGTGCAGCGACCCGGCCGACACCGGCGCCTGGCAGATCGCCGTCAAGCGCGACGGGCGCGGCCGCGGCGGCTCCATCAGCATGGCCGACGAGGTGCAGGCCGGCCAACTGCTGTCGGTGAGCGCGCCGCGCAACAACTTCGAGCTGGCCGCGCACGCCAGCGACTTCATCTTTGTCGCGGGCGGCATAGGCATCACGCCCATCCTGTCCATGATGCGGCAGCTCAAGCGCACCCAGGCCGGCGGCTTCAAGCTCTACTACTGCACACGCGACGCCGCAGGCACCGCCTTCATCAACGAGCTGCAATCCGAATTCCCCGGCCAGGTGCAAATCCACCACGACAACGGCGACATCGACCAGGCGCTGGACCTTTGGCCGGTGTTTGAAAAGCCCGCCGCGGCGCACGTCTACTGCTGCGGCCCCAAAGGCCTGATGGACAGCGTGGCCGACATGTCGGGCCACTGGCCCTCCGGCGCCGTGCATTTCGAAAGCTTTGGTGTCGATGCCACGGTCTATGCGGAGAACACGCCCTTCAGCGTGCGCCTGGCGAAAAGCGGAAAGACCGTGGAGGTCGGCGCCGAGCAGACCCTCCTGGAAGCCCTGCGCGGCAGCGGCCTGCGCGTGGCCAGCTCCTGCGAAAGCGGCACCTGCGGCACCTGCAAGACCGGCCTGCTGGCCGGCGAGGCCGAGCACCGCGACATGGTGCTGACGGACGAGGAAAAATCAGACCACATCATGGTCTGCGTCTCGCGTGCAAAATCGCCCGAACTGGTACTGGACTTATGACACAGCGCAGACTGAAACTCGGCGTGGTCGGGCTGGGGCGGGCCTTCACGCTGATGCTGCCCACCTTTGTGCATGACGGCCGCGTGAAGCTGGTGGGCGCGACAGACCCCATCGCCGCCGCCCGCGCCCAGTTTGAAAAAGACTTCGGCGCGCCCAGCTACGAATCCATCGAGGCCCTCTGCGCCAACCCGGCGGTGGAAGCCCTTTACATCGCCTCGCCGCACCAGCTCCATGCCGAACACGTGCGCCTGGCCGCCTCCTTCGGTAAACACGTCATGGTGGAAAAACCCATGGCCCTGACGGTGGACGAATGCACCAGCATGATTGAGGCGGCCCGCGGCGCGGGCGTCCACCTGATCGTCGGCCACAGCCACAGCTTCAACACCCCGATACGCCGCACGCGCGAACTCATCGACAGCGGCCGCTATGGCGCGGTGAAGATGATCCACGCGCTGAATTTCACCGACTTCCTCTACCGCCCACGCCGGCCCGAAGAGCTGGACACGGCCGCCGGCGGCGGCGTGATCCACAGCCAGGCCACCCACCAGATGGACATCGTGCGCCTGCTGGGCGGCGGGCTGGTGCGCAGCGTGCGCGCCCACACCGGCGCCTGGGACGCGAGCCGCCCCACCGAGGGTGCCTACAGCGCGCTGCTGCGTTTTGAAGGCGGTGCCTTCGCCTCGGCCACCTACAGCGGCTACGGCCATTACGACTCGGACGAGTTGCTGGGAAATATTGGCGAGATGGGCCAGGCCAAAAACCCGGCCGACTATGGCGCGGCCCGCAAGCGGCTGCAAGGCGCGGCCAGCTCGGCGGAAGAAAGCGCGCTCAAAGCCGCCCGCAACTACGGCGGCAGCCTGTACACGGCCGGCAGCGCCCTGCCCCTTGGCCTGCGGCACCAGCATTTCGGCCAGGTCATCGTGAGCTGCGAAAAGGCCGACCTGCGCCCCGGGCCGTCGGAGATCACCATCTATGCCGACAGCGAAAAAACCGTGGAGCCCCTGCCTGCCCCGGCTATCCCGCGCCAGGAAGTGATTGACGAGCTGTATGCCGCCGTGGCCGAGGGCAAGCCGGCCGTGCACAGCGGCGAATGGGCCCGCGCCACCACGGCGGTCTGCCTGGCGCTGCTTGAATCCGCCCGCAGCGGCCGGGATTGCATCCCCCCGCACCAAGTCGGTCACAATGTTGGTTCATGAGCAACGACACCCAAAACATCATCCGCCACTGGCGTGAAGCCGTGCCCAATGACCGCCTCGCGCACCTGATCCGCGATGCCTCACGCGCCTTTCACCGCGCGCTGCAGGTGCGGCTGGCGCAGCATGGGGTGCCCTTCGGCCACTGGACTTTCCTGCGCATCCTCTGGGAATCCGACGGTCTGACGCAAAAAGAACTCAGCGAACGCGCCGGCGTGATGGAGCCCACCACCTTCACCGCCATGAAGGCCATGGAGTCGCTGGGCTACATCGAGCGCAAGCAGCTACCCACCAACAAGAAGAATATGTATGTGCACCTGAGCGACAAGGGCCGCGCGCTCAAGAAGCTGCTGGTGCCCCTGGCCGAAGAGACCAACAACGTGAGCATCGAAGGCATAGAGCCTGAACACATCAAGATGACACGCACGGTGCTGCTGGCCATGATCGAAAACCTGGCCCGCGACGAGTTGCTGCAGGACAAGGCCACGCCGGCCAGGCGCAGGGCCGCGGCGGCCACCGAAGGCGAGCGGCATGGGAAGGCCGGGCAGGCCGAAAAGGCCGGGCAGACGAAAAGCCCCGAAAGAACGAGATCCGCAAAAAAATAAGCCCCAGGGAAAACCCCGGGGCACCAAAGCCGCTGCCTAAAAAGGCCGGCGGCTTTTTTGTTTTCGGCCTTAGCCTTAGATCAAGGTCACGCCGGTCTTGGCCTGCAGCGCTTCACGCGTCACGCCGGGCGCCAGTTCCACCACTTTGAGGCCTTCGGGTGTCACGTCCATCACGGCCAGGTCGGTGATGATGCGGTCCACCACGCCCACACCCGTGAGCGGCAAGGTGCACTGGGGCAGAATTTTCATGTCCTCGGTGCCGTCCTTCTTTTTGGCGACGTGTTCCATCAGGATGATGACGCGCTTGACGCCCGCCACCAGGTCCATCGCGCCGCCCATGCCCTTGACCATCTTGCCCGGGATCATCCAGTTGGCCAGGTCGCCTTTTTCGCTGACCTGCATCGCGCCCAGGATGGACAGGTTGACCTTGCCGCCGCGGATCATCGCGAAGCTGTCATGGCTGCCGAAGATGGACGAGCCCTTGATGGTGGTGACGGTCTGCTTGCCGGCGTTGATCAGGTCGGCGTCGACCTGGTCCGCGGTCGGGAACGGGCCTATGCCCAGCATGCCGTTTTCCGACTGCAGCCACACTTCCTTGTCGCCGGTGAAATTGGCCACCAGCGTCGGGATGCCGATGCCGAGGTTCACGTAAAAACCGTCTTCGAGTTCCTGGGCGGCGCGCGCCGCCATCTGGTCTTGGGTCCAAGGCATGTCAGGCTCCTGCTTTCTCGGTGATGGTGCGCTTCTCGATGCGTTTTTCAGGATTCGCATTGAGCACGATGCGGTGCACATAGATGCCCGGCAGGTGGATGTCGTCGGGCGCCAGCTCGCCGACTTCGACGATCTTCTCCACCTCGACGATGCAGACCTTGCCGGCCATCGCTGCGGCCGGGTTGAAATTGCGGGCCGTGAGGTTGAAGCGAAGGTTGCCCGACTTGTCGGCCACATGCGCCTTGACCAGGGCCACGTCGGGCACCAGCGAACGCTCCATCACATAGGTCTCGCCGTCGAATTCGCGCAGTTCCTTGCCCTCGGCAACCTGCGTGCCCACGCCGGTCTTGGTGAAAAAGGCCGGGATGCCGGCACCACCGGCGCGCAGCTTTTCAGCCAGCGTGCCCTGGGGCGTGAATTCGAGTTCGAGTTCACCGGCCAGGTACTGGCGCTCGAACTCCTTGTTCTCGCCCACGTAGCTGGAGATCATTTTTTTGATCTGCCGGGTCTCCAGCAGCTTGCCCAGGCCGAAGCCGTCGACGCCCGCGTTGTTGGAGATCACCGTCAGGTTCTTGGCCTGGCTGTCACGCAGCGCGTCGATCAGCGCCTCGGGAATGCCGCACAGGCCGAAGCCGCCCACGGCCAGCAACTGGCCGTCTTTGACGACGCCCTTGAGGGCCTCGGCGGCTGAGGGAAAAAGTTTCTTCACAAATCGTCTCCTTGAGTCGTTCGATGTCCAGGCAATCCATTACGATACTACTTATTAAGTTACGTAGTTTTCCGTAAAGGTAAGTACTGTGGAAGTGGATTACCAGCTCGCATTCGATCTGGCGCCGGTGGGACTGGTGCTGTCCCGCAACCGCTCGATTGTGGACTGCAACCAGCATTTATGCGAGATGTTCGGCGCCACGCGCGAGCAGCTCGCGGGCCAGTCCTTCCAGATCCTCTACCCGAGCGCGGACGAGTATGAGCGCATAGGCGCGCGCATGCTTCCCATCCTGAACGCCAAGGGCCTGTACGCCGACGACCGCATCATGAAACGCGTGGACGGCCGCAACAAGGGCGAGACCTTCTGGTGCCACGTCACCGGCCGGGCCCTCAACCGCAGCGCGCCGCACGAGGCCGGCATCTGGACTTTCGAAGACCTCAGCTCGCGCCGCCCGGTCACCGCCGAACTCACAGCGCGCGAGCGCGAAGTGGCCGCCCACCTGATGGACGGCATGACCTCCAAGGAGATTGGCCGCGCGCTGGTCATCAGCCACCGCACCGTCGAAATCTACCGCGCCCGCCTGATGCGCAAGTACAAGGCTTCCACTACCGCAGACCTGGTGCACAAGCTCATGGCCGGCTCCTGAAAGCCTAGCCCTCTTCCCCCGCCAGCCGGTCGAACGGCAGCACCTGCTTGACCAGGATCACCGTGCAGGGCGCCGCCATGGCGACCTTGATCGGCACGGTCGCCAGCAGGCGCTGCATCTGCAGGCCGTGCGTCGCCGCCCCCATGACGATGATGCCGGCCTGGTTGCCGCGGGCATAGTGAAGAAGCGCCTGCGCGACGTCGCTCGACTCGATGACGTGGAAGGACAGCGTCCGGCTGTCCAGGCCCAAGGGCTGGGCCCACTGCCTGAGCATGCCCAGGTAGCGCCGGTGCACCGTGGTTTCGCTGGTCCGGGTGTCGTGGCCGTCCGCTTCCCCGGGGTCTATCACGGTCACGCAGGCCAGCCGCGCGCCGGGCGCCGTGCCCAGCACCCGCATCACGGCACGCCGCAGCGAATACAGCGTGGCGTCGCTCACGTCCCGATGCGGCACGGCCGCCATGATGATGGGCGCGGCGTCAATCTGCCGCGAAGGCAGCGCGCTGGGCCGGTAATCCTTGCCCACCGCGCGCAGCCAGCGCTTGAAGTGGGCCCAGAAGCCGGTGGCCTTCAGGCGTAACCCCAGCTCCGTCACCGCGATCTGCGCCGGGTCCGACAGGTCCAGCGCCAGGTGCGCGGCCGATGCATAACGCCGGCCGGCTTCGCTCTGCAAGCAATGCAGGATCACCTCCTGCAGCCACTCGGGCAGCTCCGGCCGCAGGACGCGCGGCGGCACCGGGTCCATCCACAGGCGTTGCCGCAAGCCGCCCCGGGTTTGCGGGTTGCCGAACGGCAGTTCGCGCGTGGCCAGCTCGTACAGCATCACACCGACGGCAAAAATGTCGCTGCGCGGGTCGCCCCGCACACCCACCACCTGTTCAGGCGCCATCCAGACGGACGAACCGACGGCGGGACGCAGTTCTTCGGCCAGCAGGTCCGGGTAATGCGCGTGGCAGGACAAGCCGAAATCCAGCAGCACCGCGCTGCCGTCGGGGCGCATCAGCACGTTGGCCGGTTTCAGGTCCAGGTGGCAGGCATCCTGCAGGTGCAGGCTGTGCACCGCCTGGGCCACGGCCACACCCAGCCGGGCGATTTCCTGCGCGGGCAGCGGCCCCGTGGTGTCGTCCAGCAGTTGTTGCAGGGTTCGGCCGGGCACGTATTCCATCACCAGGTAGGGCAGCTTTTCCAGGTCTCCCGCCGCCACCAGCCGCGGCACATGCGGCCCCGTCAATGCCGACAGCAGTTGCAGCTCGACCTCGAAGCCCACGATGTTTTCGGCGCCGTCGCCGGCTGTCATGCGCGGCACCTTCATCGCCATGGGAAAAGGCGCGGCCCGCGACGGATCGGCATACCCCACCTGGTAGATGTGGGCCATGCCGCCGGCATGCAGGCATTCACCGACGACAAACCCGTCGATCACGGTGCCGGGCGGCATCAGCTTCACAGGCCCGCCTCCAGCCGCTCGGCGAAATAGCCGGGCAAACCCGCCGCGCGTATATCGGCCGCCGCGGCCAGATGGTCGTACGCCACACGATGAAAAGTCAGCTCGGCCCGGTCGGCGTCGAACAACGCATACATGGCCCGGGTGTTGCCGTCGCGCGGCTGGCCCACCGAGCCCACGGTGGCGATCCAGCGCCGGTGCGGCGGCACCGGGATGGGCACACCCGGCGTAGGATCAAAGCGCATCAGCCCCTGCCCCGCGCCACGGAAATAAAGCGTCTGCGCGTGCACATGGCCGCAGAACACATAACGCACCGCCGGGTTGAGGCACGCCGCATCAAGGCTGGCTTCGGCGCGGCGTTCGTTGTCGACATAGTGCCAGCGCCCGGGTGCGTCGGCGCTGGCATGCACCAGCAGCGCAGCATCGACGGTGGCCGTCAAAGGCAGCGCCGCCAGAAAATCCAGCGCATCCTGGTCCAGTTGTTCATGGGTCCAGGCGGCGCCGCTCTGGTCCAGCGAACGGGCCTGCGCGGGCGGCGCCACGGCGCACTCGTCATGGTTGCCCTTGAGCACGATGGCGCCCTCGCCCGCCAGGCCGCGAATGCGCCGCACCACCTCGGCCGGTTGCGCACCGTAGCCCACCAGGTCGCCCAGCACGGCCAGCCGGCCGGCACCCTGCGCGGCGGCATGGGCCAGACAAGCCTCCAGCGCGCGCAGGTTGGCGTGTACATCCGACAGCAAGGCGATTTTCATGGGATCAAGCAGCAGTTTTTAATTCAGCGTGAAACACGGCTTTCCGGCAAGTTTGCACCATGCCAGCAAAATTTCCGCAACGGGAACAAAATCAGGGCCGGCATTTCCGCCACGGCCATCCCGCCGAAACCAACCCTCGAGAATTCCCATGGCACTGACGCTTTACCAGGCTTCCATTCCCGTCTTTATCCGCGGCTTCGCCAACCTGTCGGCCGTGCTTGAAAAGGCCAAGGCTCACGCCGAAGCCAACAAGGTGGACCTTTCCACTTACGTCAACGCCCGCCTGGCGCCCGACATGTACCCGCTGTCGGGCCAGGTCCAGGGCGCGAGCGACGCCGCCAAGTTCGGCGCGGCGCGCCTGGCCGCCGTCACACCGCCCAGCTTTGCCGACACCGAAACCACGTTTGAGGAACTGCAGGCCCGCATCACCAAGACGCTGGATTTCCTCAAGACCGTGGACGAGGCGCAAATCAATGCGCGCGCCGGCGGCACCGTGACGCTCAAGGTACGCGGCAAGGAATTGAATTTCGAGTGCGAGCCCTACCTGCTGAACTTCGTGCTGCCCAATCTTTTCTTCCACCTCACCACCGCGTACGGCATCCTGCGCCACCAGGGTGTGCCGCTGGGCAAGATGGATTACCTGGGGAGCTTCTGAATTCCGGGTACGGCATGGTAAAACCAGCGCTCCCGGCCGCGGTGGCCGGACCGGCGGAATGACATCCCGCCTTACAACAGGAATTCCATGACTCCTCAACAACTCGTTGGCCTGGGTGTTCGTTTGTTCGCCGTCTGGCTTGGCATCGCCAGCGTGGCCTACTGGGTGAGCATCCCCGCCGCGCTTGCCGCAAACAATTTAGGCAAAACCCCCAGCATCGTTTCCTACGCCATCGGGGTGGCTTACGTTGCCGCGGCATTGCTGTTCTGGCTTTTCCCCATGGCAATCGCCCACAAGCTGCTGCCCCGCACGCACTACCAGAATCGCTTGTCCGCCGAGCCCCACGAACTTGCCAAGGTCGGCTCCGCGCTGTTGGGCCTGTGGCTGATCACCAAGGCCGCGCCGACCCTGGTGTGGCTTATTTTCCGCAGCTTTCTGTTCATGGAATCCAGTGCCGCCTTCTCATCGATCACACCGGACGCCAAGCTGGACATCTCCATCGCCCTGTTTGAGTTGCTGCTGGCGGTGGTGCTGATTGTCAAGGCAGGTGCATTTGCCCACCTCGTGGTTCCGGTGGCTGAGGCGCCGCGCGAAGACCCTGAAGACCAGGAGCCGTCCGAGGTTCCTCGCTGAAATGCACATCCGGCCTTACATAAACGCAGACCTGGCCGCCGTTGCCCAGCTTTACACCGATGCAGTGCACGGCCTCGCGGGCAGCCACTACGACGAAGCCCAACGCAAGGCCTGGGCGCCGCAGCCGCCCGACCTGGGCATCTGGGAGGCGCGGCTGAAACCTTTGAAGGTATTGCTCGCGCAGGAGGCTGAAAACAGCGACGCGCTGCTGGGTTTCGTCGCCTACGAAGACGACGGCCACATCGACTTGATGTTCAGCTCACCGCTGGCGGCGCGCCGCGGTGTAGCCTCGCAACTGCTGGCCCGCGCCGAGGCCGCGCTGCGCGCCATCGGCGTGGCACAGCTCTACACCGAAGCCAGCCTGGTAGGCCAGCCGTTTTTCGCGCGCCAGGGCTTTATGGTCACGGGAGAGCAACTCGTCGAGCGGCGCGGCGCCCAACTGCGCCGCTTTGCCATGGTCAAGGCCCTGGAAAAATCCTAGCGCGGGCTAAGGCGTCCCGGGTTCGGGTGCGGGTTCGTGCCGTATGGTTTCGCGGTCGCGGTGATGGTCGCGCAGCTTGCCCAGCGTGTGGTCCAGCATGCGCTTGAGTTTGTCGCTCGCGCCGCGGAAAGCCAGGTCCTGGTTGGGCGCGTTGTGGTTGACGGCCAGCGGCTCGTGGCGCGCCAGCCGCGCCTCCATCACGCAGCGCTTCTGGTCGGGGCTGGTTTTGTCACTGTTCTCGTCGCTCATGTGTACTTCGATGCGTGTGATGTCGCCTTTGAAGCGGCCCAGCGACTGATGAAGTTCGCCGCTGGCCCAGCGCTCGAAAGATTCGCCGGTGTGCAGGCTGTGGTTGGAATTGACCTGGATTTGCATGCGCGTTTTTCCTTTCAGGAGTTGCAGCGCGCGGGCCTGCGGGCCGGGCTGCCTGATGATCCGATCCGCCAAGATGGCGGCTGGAAAATTCATTGTGCGCGCGATGGGCTCCCAGGTCTGTAGTCCTGAACGCAACCCTCAAGTCAGGGCGGGTTTGGCGCTTGTGCTTGCCAAGGCGGGCGCCCGGCTGCACACTAGTTCTTGGTCAGCGCCGCACAGCGCTGCTCAATAAACTCGCGGAGCAAACGCAGGCCCGGCGTCAGTTGTCGCCGCCCCGGTAACACCATGTATATCGGCGAGGCCTCGGTTTGCCAATCGGTGCACAGCGCGACCAGCCGGGCCGCGGCCAGGTCGGCCACCACGTCCAGCCGCGATTTGTAGATGATGCCGCGCCCGGCCAGCGCCCACAACCGCACCACGTCGCCGTCATTGGCGATGTTGCCGCCGCCGGCGCGCACGGTGAGCTCTTCGCCATCACGCCAGAACCTCCAGCGGTCATACACCTCTTCACCAAGCATGAAGCACAGGCAGCTGTGTTGCGCCAGGGCTTGCGGCGTCGCGGGCGTGCCATGCGCCTGCAGGTAGGCGGGCGAGGCGCACAGCACGCGGCGGTTGGTCAGGTGTACCGGCAGCGCCAGCATGCTGGAGTCGGGCGGCTCACCCTGGCGAAAGGCGGCATCGACAAGGTCGCTGTAGACATTGGTGACGCGGTCCGACAGATGCAGGCGGTAACGGATGCCGGGGTGCTGCTGCTGAAACGCCTCCAGCCAGGGCAGCAGCAGGTTGCGGCCGAAGTCGGAAGGCGCGGCCAGCTGCAGCATGCCACTCACCTGCTGCCGGCCGCTGGCCAGTTCCAGCTGCGCATCGCGCAAGGCGGCCAGCGCGGGCCGGCAATGCGCGAGGAAGACCTCGCCCTCGCGCGTGAGGCGCAGGCTGCGCGTGGAACGCACAAACAGCGGTGCCTGCAATTCCGCCTCAAGCCGCTTGAGCGCGGCGCTGGCGGCAGCCGGCGTCAGGTCGAGGCCGCGTGCGGTGGCCGACAGGCTGCCCGAATCCACGGTGCGGACAAAGATTTCCAGGTCTTGCAGGGCTTTCATTTACAAATTTTATTTGCAAATAGCTTCAACTGCTACGTTGTTTATCCCGACTTTCAAAAATCATACAGTTAAAACATCGCTTTTCGTCCAACTTGAACCACAAAGGAAACACCATGAAAGCCATTGGCTACATCCAGGCACACGCCCTCAACGCTGCAGGCGAGGCCGGCCTTACCGACATCACCCTGCCCGATCCGACGCCCAGCGGCCACGATGTACTGGTTGAGGTCAAGGCGGTGTCGGTGAATCCGGTGGACACCAAAGTGCGCGCCAGCGCGGCCCGCAGCGCCGGCCCGGATTACAAGGTGCTGGGTTATGACGCCAGCGGAGTTGTGCGCGCCGTCGGTCCCGAGGTCACGCTGTTCAAGGCCGGTGACAAGGTCTGGTACGCGGGCTCCATCGCCCGGCCCGGCACCAACAGCGAACTCCACCTGGTCGATGAACGCATCGTCGGCCGCATGCCGAAAACGCTGGGCTTTGCCGAAGCCGCCGCCCTGCCCTTGACCAGCATTACCGCCTGGGAAATGCTGTTCGACCGCCTGGGTATAGCCCCGGGCAAAACACCGAACAACAAAACACTGTTGATCATCGGTGCCTCGGGCGGTGTCGGCTCGATCATGACGCAGCTGGCCACGCGCCTGACCTCGCTGACCGTCATCGGCACGGCCTCACGGCCTGAAACCCAGGCCTGGGTGAAAGAGCTCGGCGCCCATCACGTCATCGATCACAGCCGGCCGATTGCCGAAGAACTCAAGCGCATCGGCATTCCCGCGGTGGACTACATCGTGAGCCTCACACAAACCGACAGCCACCTCGCGCAAATCGCCGAAGCCATCGCACCACAAGGAAAGTTCGGCCTGATCGACGACCCGGTGAATTTCGACATCACGCTGTTCAAACGCAAGAGCGCATCCATCCACTGGGAACTGATGTTCACCCGCCCCCTCTTCGGCACGCCCGACATGGTGGCGCAGCATCGCTTGCTCAACGAGGTCGCCCAACTCGTCGATTCGGGTTTGATCCGCACGACCTTGACGGAGAGCTTCGGTTCGATCAGTGCGGCGAATTTGCGGCGAGCGCATGAGTTGATTGAGTCCGGCAAGGCGCGGGGGAAGGTTGTGTTGGAAAGCTGGGTTTAGGTTCTTTTGTCCTTGCGGACGGGCTGGTTCTTGTTCCGGCGGCGCAGCCTCTGCTGAGGGTAGCTGGCCGGGGGTAGCCCGGCGGCTACTCACTTTTCTTTTGCTTCGCCAAAAGAAAAGTAAGCAAAAGAAAAGGCGACCCTGGTTGCTGCGTCCCTCCGCTTCGCTACGGGCAACCTGCGGTGCTCGGTCCAGACGGGGTCTCGCTAAACT